>JAKAOA010000182.1 GCA_021823405.1 Bacteroidota bacterium
AGCTTGGCCAAGCTTATTTTGAACTTCATAGAATCTGTTTTTTTCAGATTAAAACTTACGGCGTGTTGAATTTTCAGCACAACCGGGAAAATTAATGATGACGACTATTGCTTTAAAACACCTTTGGTATAAAGGCGGGATTAGCGTGCAACCACGCTATAGTCAGCAGAAATGAGGGGGCGAACGTAAGGGGGTCGCGCAAAAGAATTCCTCCTTTCGGAGATGCCCTGCCGCAAATGAATACAGTACAACGGCAAAATTTGACCATTCAGGTAAAGTAATTTTCGGTAGGGAAAAATTAAATGCAGATAATGAGGATGACGTATGATAGCATGTCAGCTTATCAATCTCGTTGGTGCATTTAATTCTTATTAAACATCTTCCCCTATCTGAACTTCTGTCAGAACCGTTGCCGGCAGCGATCGTCTGAAGCGCACCGGTTGCAGAATTACTTTGGTTGGCAACAGCAGTGATACTGTTATTGGATAATTGAGGTGTTATAAAACTGCTAAGCAATACACCGCTCAATAAGAGGAAGGATAGAAAAATTGATGCAATGTATTTCATAAGATTTCTGCCTGTTTCGCAAAGCAAAATAACAACATTAAAAGCCACATGTCAATAATTTTGATGTTAAAATATGTTAAAGCCCGCCGGGCTGATTAATATATATAAATCACATAATAACTCCTGCTGCCTGCTCTCAAATATGGTGTGTGCATATACATGCCACAATTGAACCCGATAACTATCGGGAGCGCCCGGCTTTCACGGATACGGAATAAATCAAAGGCAACCCTCTGTTTTTTTCACAATGTCCGGCTACCATGATTTTTACTAATTTCGCAAAATACTATACACAAGTAACTTTTCACTAATAACTGAATTTAAATGACTTACGATTTAATTATAATTGGAAGCGGACCGGGCGGTTATGTGGCTGCCATCAGAGCGTCCCAATTGGGAATAAAAACTGCCGTGGTGGAAAGAGCCGAATTAGGCGGCATCTGCCTCAACTGGGGCTGCATACCTACCAAAGCGCTGTTGAAAAGCGCGCAGGTATTTGAATACCTTAAACATGCAAGCGACTATGGAATAACTGTAAAGTCAGTAGATGCCGACTTTACCGCGGTGGTTAAACGGAGCCGTAATGTAGCCGATGGAATGAGCAAGGGAGTACAATTCCTAATGCGCAAAAACAAGATTGACGTGCTGAAAGGCACCGGAAAATTAATGCCCGGTAAAAAGGTAGAGGTAACCGATGAAAAGGGCATAACAGTTTATGATGCAAAAAATATAATTGCAGCGGTGGGCGCCCGTTCGAGGGAAGTGCCTGCATTTAAAATAGATGGCAAGAAGATAATTGGTTACCGCGAAGCAATGGTGTTACCCCAGCTCCCTAAATCAATGGTGATAATTGGTTCGGGCGCTATCGGTTCCGAATTTGCATATTTCTATTCTGTAATGGGGACAAAAGTTACACTTGTGGAGATGCTGCCTAATATTGTTCCGGTAGAAGACGAAGAAGTGTCGAAACAATTGGCAAGGTCGTTCGCCAAACTCGGCATTGACGTTCGGACGGAGGTTGCTGTTCAATCCGTGGACACTGCCGGCGCGGGCTGCAAGGTGAAACTGAAAGACAAAAAAGGCGAATCGGTAGTGGAATGCGATATGGTATTATCGGCGGTAGGCATAGCCGCTAATCTTGAAAATATAGGGCTTGAACAAACCGGTATTATTACCGATAAAGGCAAAATAGTGGTGAACCAATACTATCAAACCAATATACCCGGTTACCATGCCATTGGCGACTGCGTGGGCGGGCAAGCGCTGGCTCACGTGGCAAGCGCAGAGGGCATTATATGTGTGGAAAAAATTGCAGGTATGAACCCCGAACCCCTCAACTACAACAATATTCCGGGATGCACTTACTGTCAGCCGGAAATTGCCTCGGTAGGTTACACCGAAAAAGCCGCTAAAGAAGCGGGGTATGAATTAAAGATAGGCAAGTTCCCCTATTCTGCATCAGGAAAGGCCTCGGCAGCCGGAGCAAAAGACGGCTTCGTAAAACTTATCTTCGATGCCAAATACGGTGAACTGCTTGGTGCGCACCTGATAGGTTACAACGTTACCGAAATGATAGCCGAACTGGTAGTAGCCCGCAAGTTGGAAACCACAGGACACGAAATTTTGAAAGCCGTACACCCTCATCCTACCATGAGCGAGGCAATTATGGAAGCTGCCGCCGCCGCTTACGGCGAGGTTATCCATCTGTAAGGATAATAGAACTCTTTTATTGCAATTTTACCGCCGATCCCGGAAAAGCTACGGTGGCGAACATTGCATAATTTTGATTAGGGGCGTGTAATCTATAGAATTACGAGATGCCTTTATTACCGTTGTACCAGCTTACAAAACTTGCAATGCCTTCTTCAAGAGGGGTTTGGGGGGTATATCCAAAAAGTTCTTTCGCCCTGGAAATATCGGCGTAGGTAATATCCACATCGCCAGGCTGCATAGAATCAAATTTTAGCTCCGGTCTCGTATTGAGGGTATTCCCAATCACGTTAACAAGATCAATAAGCTTAACAGGGCTGTGGTTGCCAATATTTACAGAATCGAAAATGGCATCCCTGCCAATCAGATATCTGAAAGCGCCGAAAATACCTGCGCATATATCGGCAATGTAAGTATAATCGCGTGCTGTACTTCCATCGCCGAATATGTGAATTGGCTTACCGTTTATGATGTTCTCTGTGAATTTACGGATGGCAAGGTCAGGACGCTGGCGGGGTCC
>JAKAOA010000077.1 GCA_021823405.1 Bacteroidota bacterium
CCGATCTCCGGCGTGTTTGTCAGTGAGACAAAACAACGGTAGAGAGGGCATCTCCCACACCTGTAAGAAAATTAGAATAAACGCCCTCGGTAATTGCCATAAAAGCAAGGTAGAATATGAACAGAGTATAAGGGGCTATGATAACATACTTCAGCGCCGTCTTTTCATCGCCAAGGTGCATAAACACAAATACGATGAAGAATGCTTTTACTAAGGTAAAGAAGATAAATACATATTCTTTGTTCAGTTCGCCAAGTTGCTCACTGAAAAAAGCGCCGATAAAAAGTTCTATCAGCGTTACAACAAGCATCACCCAGAATACCATCCATAGCTTTTTTCTTATTTGCTTACCGTGGGCTTCGTCATGTATAGCCGCCTTTTCGTAGTTCGGATAATCGGGATATTCATCGAAAAAAGTACTCATATAATAGGGAATAGTGGTTAGTAAGAAGTATTTAAGGTATAATTATAACAGGTAAAAGAATGTGAAGACAAAAACCCATACTAAATCAACGAAGTGCCAATATAGGCCTGCTTTTTCCACCATTTCGTAATGTCCTCGTTTATCCATCATTCCTTTTGCAACCATAATAAGTATGATGATATTGATAACTACTCCGCTAAAAACGTGAAAGCCGTGGAATCCAGTAATGCAAAAGAAAAAGTCGCCGAATGTGGGAAGGGCTGTATAGGCGTTTACTACAAGATTAGCTCCTTCGAAGTGTTGGTTAATAATATGTTTGCCATTCATCCAGTAATCTACTGCGCGCTGGTGTTCGGGGGAGCCCATAATAAAGTGGTACCACTCCCAGCATTGCGAGCCGACGAATATCAGTCCGCCTAAAACTGTAAGCGCCAGCCACATGATAACCTCTTTTCTGCTGTTGCGGTGACCGGCTTCCACAGCTAATACCATAGTTACCGAACTCATTATAAGGTCGAAGGTCATAAAGCCGACATAAGCAAGGGGCAGGTCGCGGTGAATAAATGGGAAATCGTTAAAAACCTCGTTAGGTTTTGCCCATGCTCCTGTAAATTTATGACGCATGAAGCCATAAGCGCAAAGGAGGCTTGAAAAGGTTAATGCATCGGATACAAGAAAAAACCACATGAAGAGTTTACCATAACTGACGCCGAACGGCGAAACGCCTCCGTCCCAGTCCTTACGTAGTTGTACAGTTGCAGCTTGATTCGACATAATATATAATATGATTGGAAGGCATTAAAACGGTGC
The DNA here is from genome assembly GCA_021823405.1 of Bacteroidota bacterium. Taxonomy (GTDB): domain Bacteria; phylum Bacteroidota; class Bacteroidia; order JABEUT01; family JABEUT01; genus JABEUT01. The sequence continues at coordinate 1,235 of JAKAOA010000077.1, forward strand.
AAAAATAAATTAAAAATCATTATTTGGTAATTAAAAGTTAAAAAATCAATTATATTTTCAAAATTCTACTGAATATCAATATTGTAACAGATGGTCCTTTTCAAATTTATGAGTTCTCACCTTCAATCTGAAGAGGTGTCATGATAAATTTAATCACTTCTTCTTAGGACTTTACTTAATTCCCCATTTTATCCCGGATAATTCATCGGTCTCGTCTATCATTTTATTCGTAAAATAGATACATTCCCTAACCGTCTTGTCTGTGTGTATCTTCCCAAAATTACATTCCAAACATATCGTAAGTATCTCATTTTTTGAGGTTCTTCAATAAGCGGTTCAACTATTAATGTAAAGTGCATAAAATAAAATTCCTTTACATTCTCTCGAAGATTTTGTTTTCATTTGGCGGCTTTATTAAATTTCATTAATTTTGAACCGCTATAGGGAATGGCATCTGATGCCATACAAACCTTGAGATGGTTCGGGCTTAATAAAGAGAAACTTTTAGAACTGAATCGCTCTCTGTACGGCAAACGGATAGACAGAATAGTACTTATAGGCGAGGCGCTTTCATTCCAATACATCTGGGATGGTATGAATCTCTTTGAAGAATTATCAAGAAGGCGATTTTTGGGGAAAACCTGAAATTGAGTATAGAATTGAAATACAATAATCTTAAAATAGTTTTCTTTACCGGTTCCGGAATATCCGAAGAGAGCGGTTTGCAGACATTCAGAGGAAACAACGGGCTGTGGCACGAATATAAAGTGGACGAAGTTGCCTCATTAGATGGATGGCATGAAAATCCGCAAAGGGTTCTGGAATTTTATAACAAACGAAGACACGAAATGCTGAATGCCAAACCCAATAAGGCGCATTACATTATCGGCTCTCTCGGAAATAATAAACTTGTTGAATTGTCGGTTATAACCCAGAACATAGATACATTACATGAACAGGGCGGCGCGCAAGAGGTAATTCATTTGCATGGCAGGATAGATCAACTTAAAAGCTCTGAATACCCTTCGCTCACCTATCCTTACAACAAGGACGTAAAGCAAGGCGATAAGTGCGAGAAGGGGTTTCAATTAAGACCAAACGTCGTTTGGTTTGGCGAAACGCTCGACCGTTCAATAGTTCATAAAGCGAAGGAGCTTATAACTCACGCCGATTATCTGGTGATTGTAGGCACTTCCCTGCTTGTTCAGCCGGCGGCAGGTTTAATTCACTTCGCGAATAAGAACTGCACCATATATTATATCGCACCCGAAGATGAAAGAAATATGGATGTATTTATGAACCGGAAAAAGCCATTTAAATTTATAAAGGAAAAAGCCACAACCGGCGTTGATATCGTTATAGAAGATATTTTCGGGCATTACCCCCATGCAAACAAAACAACGTAAAATTCAGAGAGATGTTCTAAATCGCTCATTTGAGTTGCGCCAGTCCCACAATATGTTCTATTAAGAATTTAAATTTGCCGCCTTAAATATTAGATTGTGATTATTTATAACTCAATTGAAGAGTTCCACTCAAAAAGTATTGATAGAACGATTCTTACCCAAGGAACATTCGATGGCGTGCATCTCGGTCACCGTAGGATATTGGATAGGATGAACGAATTAGCCGCTTTAAACAATGCCCAAAGCGCATTGCTTACTTTCGAACCCCATCCCCGTCTTGTAATTTATGGTAATACTGATGGGCTTCAGTTGTTATCCACCCCGGAAGAAAAAATAAAATTGCTGCGGCAGGCAGGCGTAAAGAACCTTATTATTCATCCGTTTACCATGGATCTTGCACACCTTACTCCGGCAGATTATATACATAAGATTTTAGCAGCCAAGCTGCATGCCCGTTTTGTGGTAACAGGGCACGACCACCGTTTCGGCAACAACCGCAAAGGAAACATTAACGACCTTAAACAATGTGGTAAATCCCTAGGTTTTACTGTGGAAGAAATAGCGCCTTTGCAGATAGAAAATATTACCGTGAGTTCAACCAAAATAAGAGAGGCGATTTCTGCCGGAAATATGCAATTGGCAAACGCTCTGTTGGGATATAATTACAGCATACATGCAAAAGTGGTCTATGGGAAACAACTCGGCGCCGCACTGGGTTATCCTACTGCCAACCTTGAAATTGCAGTTGACATAGGAAGAACGGAATCCGCACTTAATAGAAAACATATTCCCGCCGACGGGATATACGCCGTTCATGTACGTTATGAAGAAAAAAACTACAAAGGCATGATGAACATCGGCAATAATCCGACAATAAAAAATAAAGGCAGGAGCATGGAAGTGCATATATTCGACTTCCATTCTAATATTTATAATAAACTTATTACAGTTGAGTTTATAAAAAGAATAAGGGATGAATTAAAATTCGACACCCTTGATGAGCTAAAAAACCAATTGGATAAAGATAAAGAAGCCGTGCTTACCGTTCTGAAATAACAACCTTATGAACAGAATTATTTTACTTTTTTTTATAATACCGGCGGGCTTCACTAGTTATGGACAACCGAAAGACGAGATTCTATTCAAGACCGAATATAAACCGTTGACAGATTATCGAAATATTAACTTCCCAATTCGCATTTTTATTCGTAAATTCGCAATTCAACAAAATCAATCCCAATGAACTATCTCGATTTTGAAAAACCCGTAGAAGAACTTACCGACCAACTTGAAAAAGTAAAACAGGCAGGTGAAAAAAGCAAGATTGATATGTCTGCCACACTTAAGGAAATTGAAGAAAAGATTCTGCAAACTCGTAAACGCATTTCAGAAAATCTGACCCCATGGCAAAAAGTACAATTATCCAGACACCCGGACAGACCTTACGCCCTTGACTATATCGAATACATAACCAAAGGACAGTTCGTGGAACTTCATGGCGACAGGAATGTGAATGATGACAAAGCAATGATAGGAGGACTTGGCAAGTTGGATGAACAGAGCATAATGTTCATCGGGCAGCAGAAAGGCAATACGACTAAAATGCGACAGTATCGTAATTTCGGAATGCCAAACCCCGAAGGATACAGAAAAGCCCTGCGGCTTATGAAACTTGCCGAAAAGTTCAACATACCGATTGTAACTCTGATAGATACTCCCGGCGCATATCCGGGCTTGGAAGCCGAAGAACGCGGGCAAGCCGAAGCTATTGCCAGAAATCTATATGAAATGGTTCGCCTAAAAGTGCCTGTAATATGTATAATAATAGGCGAGGGAGCTTCGGGAGGAGCATTGGGAATCGGCATTGGTGATAAAGTTCTGATGCTTGAAAACACTTGGTATTCGGTTATTTCCCCTGAATCCTGCTCCTCTATTTTATGGCGAAGCTGGGATTACAAGGAAAAAGCGGCCGAAGCTCTCAAACTCACCGCCACCGATATGCTCGCAAATAAACTCATAGATGGAATTATAACGGAACCTGTCGGCGGCGCCCATACTAACCCGCAGGCAGCTTTCAGTAATGTGAAAGAGGAAATTATTAAACAGCTTGAAAAACTTAGCAAAGTGGAACCGAATAAGAGAACACAAAAAAGAATAGAAAAATTCTGTGCCATGGGCGTATTTACCGAAACTGCAAAGTAACCCTCATCTATAAAACACCGATTTGAAATCCGAACCAATACAACAGACCGGACCCACCTCCCCGATTCAGATTTTTCGGCTTAATCCCTTATTTTCCCTAGTATCGCCCATAGTCCTATTCCTCATTCTCAATTCCAATTGCGCAGCCCAATTACTCGATTCCGTTTCGCTGGATACCATGAAAGGGTTTCAATCGCTCGCTGAAGCGGATAGCCATCCGCAACAGGTTTTAAAACTTGTCATTCATCACCAAAAATATCATGCCATACCTGATGAAATTAGAAAATATACTAACATTCAGTATCTCGATTTGAGCAAAGACCACTTGAAATCTGTTCCGACATGGATAGGAGAGCTTACCTCGCTGCAAACCCTTATCCTGTCGAAAAACGATATAGATTCCCTTCCGCCCGAAATCGGCGACGTAGTGAACCTTAAATACTTTATCATGAACCGGAACCCGCTTAACTCCCTTCCGCCCGAAATAGGTAAACTTAAGCAATTACAATACCTCGACCTATGGGACGATAATATCGGCGATTTCCCTATGGATTTACAATACCTCACTAATTTGCGCCTGCTCGACCTCCGCGATATTTCTATTAATGACGATGGACAAGCTGTGATTAAATCCTACCTTCCGCATTGCAAAATACTCTTTTCTCCGGGCTGTCAGTGCAGGGAATAATGATTTGTCCTTTCTACCTTTAAAGCATCCTTGTTGATACCTGACCCAAAAAAATGAACCTTATTATACCAATTACAATTGAACCCGATAGCTATCGGGTTGTTAAAATTCACAAATTCAAAGCTTCTGTATAACTGCTAGTACAGATATTTTGCCTTGCGCCACCGCTATAGCTAAGGCGGCATGCGGTCGTAAAATCACTTACGGGCAGTATATTTTTGTTACCTTTACACAATGAAATTTAACGCATTTCTACAAAAAGTTGCCGGATGGCGACTTCATATAAGTCCTCGTAATTTTTTTCATCTTCTTTGTGTATTAGTCGGTCTTTTAGCCGGACTTGCTGCCGTTGCGCTCAAACTCACAACCCATTACCTCGAGGTATTGCTGCATGTTTTTGAACCCAAAGAGAACTTTTCGCTTCTGCTTTTCCCCGTAATAGGAATTGTGCTTGCTACTGCATACACGCAATTCTTTCAGGATGGTAAACTGGGTAGAGGAATAAGTAACGTGGTAAGTAACATATATAAAAAGTCGAGTTACATGGAAAAGGATAAGATTTATTCTCACATGATTACATCATCACTTACCATCGGCTTCGGAGGCAGTATGGGGCTCGAAGCTCCTATTGTAGTTACGGGCTCCGCTATCGGCTCAAACGTAGCCAGATTTTTCAACCTTGATTATAAGGACCGTACCCTACTCCTCGCCAGCGGAGCGGCAGCGGGGATATCAGCCATTTTCGGAGCGCCCATCGCAGGGGTGTTGTTTGCTTTCGAGGTGCTACTCGGCGAATTCTCTACCGTGAACTTCGTACCCCTGCTCATTTCATCAGCTGTTGCCTCGGTAATAGAGCAAATCACCCCTGGCGAACATGGGCAGATATTCTATATCTTCACACAGGGATGGGATGTACGGGCTGTGCCATTTTATATACTTCTTAGCGTATTCACAGGGTTATACTCGGTATATATAATGAAAGGCATCGCATATTCCGAAGGTCTCTTGAGACGATTTACCAAGCCCTACCCAAAAGCTGTAGCCGGAGGTATCATTTTAGGACTACTGATCTTTTTATTGCCACCGCTTTACGGCGAAGGGTACCACACAGTTCAAATGCTTCTGAATACAGAATACAATCGGCTCTTTGAAGGGAGTTTATTATTCCGTTTTCACGACAGCGCCATCGCCCTTATCTTTTTCACTATCGCAATACTTTTGGTAAAGGTAGTGGCATCGCAACTTACCATTAGTTCAGGCGGTAACGGCGGATTTTTCGCCCCTTCTTTATTCATGGGCGCCATGCTCGGTTTCTTTTACGTTTATATGCTAAAACTGGCAGGCGTTAATTTTCTGTCAGAGCCCAATTTCATTGCCGTTTCAATGGCCGGCGTAATGGCAGGGGTAATGCATACTCCGCTCACTGCCATATTTCTTATAGCTGAAGTAACAGGCGGCTATCACCTCCTTGTGCCATTGATGCTTGTTTCCTCACTCTCATTTCTTATCACCAAATACTTCAACCCGCATTCAATCTATGTTAAGCACTGACCCGGTTACAGTTTTTAAGGAATAGGTCAACTCCTGATAGCAACACGCAGCCCTTCGGAATTATATTTAAGTAATTTCCCAATTGGTTTAACATATTTTTCAAATCCCTCGGTTCTTAAGAGATTTTCCACTTTTGTTCGCGCTTCCGGCTTTACGGCAATAAGCAGCCCACCGCTGGTTTGAGGGTCACAAAGAATAGTACGCTGCCAGTTGGATAACCTTTCCGATTTATGTCCATAACTGTTCCAATTGCGTAAAGAACCACCGGGAACGGCTTCCTTTTTTATATATTCTGCCAGCCCGGGAAACAACGGTACGCTTCCGAAATTTATCTCTGCGGACACACTGCTTCCCTCGCACATTTCGATAAGATGGCCGAGTAACCCAAAACCGGTAACATCTGTCATCGCTGTTATGCCGTTCAATTTGCCAAGTTTTGAACCAAGCGAGTTCAGCTGCATCATAGATTTTTCTGCCAAACCCCTATGCGCCTTTTTTAAAATGCCTTTCTTTTCGGCGGTGGTAAGGATCCCTATTCCGATAGATTTGGTAAGATAAAGCAGATTACCTTCTTTCGCAGTATTGTTTCGTTTTAAATTTTTTAGATTTACCTTTCCATTCACCGCAAGTCCGAAAATGGGTTCAGGACTATCTATGCTATGCCCTCCTGCCAAGGGGATATGGATTGAATTGCATACGTTTCTTGCCCCGTCCAGTACCTTGCCTGCTACCTGTGCAGGTATCTTGTTCACGGGCCAGCCCAAGATAGCAATAGCCATTATCGGCACGCCGCCCATGGCATATACATCGCTTATTGCATTGGCAGACGCTATTTTACCGAATTTAAAAGGATCGTCAACAATGGGCATGAAAAAATCGGTTGTACTTATCAAACCTACACCGTTCTTCATATCATAAACGGCTGCATCATCTTTGCTCTCATGTCCAACCAGAAGATCCCGGAATTTCTTATTACTGTGCGCAGAATGCAGGATGGTATCGAGTATGGCGGGCGATATCTTGCAGCCACAGCCGGCGCCATGACTAAACTGGGTTAATCTGAAATTTTCCATATATCGGCAAAATTACCATTTTCACATTTGTTGTAATTGCCTTGCCGGAGAACAATTCAAATGAGAAACCAATCCGATAGTTGGAATTTTGAACCGGATAGCCCTTTGTCCGTTGTTTTACAATTCCTCGAAGAGCTAACAAACTTACTAAGAGATTTGCCCGAAAATTCGAAAGTTAATCGCACACTGACCGCTAAATTTATTTTACATGAATAAAAAGCTTTACTTTAATTCATACCATTGGTAGTCACATGATGAAAATTTACTTGAGAAAAGCACGCATAAAGTATTGAAATACTATATGTTAAATAACAGAATCATCCGCTACAGGTAGATTTATGCACATAACATTCTGCAATTCAATATATTAATTAGTTAATAACCTAATAGTTACTTATCTTTTTCCGGTTTTTAAGAGAAATATGATTTTTCGCATCAAAAAAATCACCTGATTTCTTTGTTTACAATCGAGAATATTATACATTTGTCTTTTTAAGAATAGCGCTTATGAGGAATTTTACTACTTAATTTCGAATTTAAAACCGATTATTTGTATTTTATTTATCTTGGATTCTCATTTTTTGATGAATCGGTTTAGGCAAAACTGTTTGACATGAAAAGACAAGCATTGCTACTGTTATTCCTCTCTCTGATTTGGAGCGGACAAAATTTTGTAAAGGCGCAGTGCGCAGTGGTGCACTTCGATGCATCAGCCAATGCCAACGGTGCGAACATTTTTACAATCACCACCGCACATACCAATGAGTTAATACTGATAACATACAACGGTTGGAACGGTCCGGGTAATGGTCCTGTTACCGTAGATGGGAATCCCGCCACTCACATTAATACTGCGCACATTAATAATTCAGCGACATCCGAAGTTTACGCCTATTCCGCTCCGGCTGCAGGATTGCACACAATAGTATGTAACGAATCGGGATATAATTTTGGTTATTATCTTAATCTGGCTGCCTCATTTTATGTAACCGGTTCTCCCACTCCTTTAAGCATAGCATCGCTTACCTCTACAGTTAATTCCATTTTCGGACCTACCGGCGGAAGCATCACCGATAATATCACAACCGGCGTGAACGGAACCATGCTATATGGTAACTTCGGATGCAACAGCGGTCAGGCGGGTCCCTTTGTTGATTCCTGGACCGGCGCCACTTTCATTAATCAGCTTCATCAGGGGAACGGAGTTGATGCGAGTCAGGCATATTCAGCCACCGGCGCGCCCGGAACATACACCGTTACCGCAAACTGTTCATCTAACCCCTTAAACGGAGGCGGTGGGTTAACGATAGTTTTAGTTGCAATACCTCCTCCGGCTGCTGGAACAGTTACAGTAACTGCTCTACCTGTCGCTAATGTATCCTGCCACGGAGGAAGTAACGGCAGCGCATCGGCTACTGCCACTGGAGGCACACAGCCATATACCTATAATTGGACACCCGCGGGAGGCACAAATTCTGTTGCGACAGGATTGACTGCCGGAACCTATACAATTACCGTGACCGACAGCAACGGCTGCACCGGTTCAACTTCTGTAATAATTACTCAACCGGCTTCTTTAACTGCCACAACCTCTTCTACACCTACTGCATGTCTAGGCAATACCGGAACGGCAAGTGTAACCGCTGCAGGAGGCACGCCTGCATACACCTATTTATGGGCGCCGGGCGGTAGCACCAATACAACCATTACAGGGCTTTCCGCCGGCACATATACCATCACCGTTACCGACGCCAACACCTGCACCGCTACCGCCACAGCTACTGTTGCCGCCGCCGCCAGCCCTACTGTTACCGTTTCCAACACGGGTGTAAAGTGTTTCGGCGGAAGTACCGGAACCGCCAGCTCTACTGTTACCGGCGGTACAGCGCCTTATACTTATAACTGGACGCCGAGCGGAGGAACCAATGCAACTGCCACAGGTCTTTCCGCAGGCACCTATACCCTCACCGTTAAGGATAAAAACGGATGCACCGGAACTGCCGCCACTACCATAACCCAGCCGGTAACACTTACAGTTACCATTAGCAATATAGTTAATGTAAAATGCAACGGTAACGCCACAGGCAGCGCAACAGCCAACCCGTCGGGTGGAACACCTGCATATACGTACAACTGGACACCGAGTGGAAATACAAACCAAACGGCGACAGGTTTAACCGCCGGCTTATATACCGTAACTGTTACCGATGCCAACGGATGCACGGCAACGGCAACCGCAGCTATAACACAGCCCTCAATAGTTCTTAGCGTAACCACCGGCGGCATTGTTAACGTAAAATGCAACGGCAGCGCCACCGGAAGCGCAACAGCTAATCCCACTGGCGGAACGCCTGCCTATACTTACAACTGGGCTCCGGGCGGCAATACAAACCAAACGGCAACCGGTTTAACTGCAGGTACTTATACGGTTACCCTTACTGATGCCAATGGATGCACAGCAACCGCAGCTGCACTCATTACGCAACCGACTGCCCTAACCGCCACAACCTCTTCTACACCTACTGCATGTCTGGGCAATACCGGAACGGCAAGTGTAACCGCTGCAGGAGGCACGCCTGCATACACCTATTTATGGGCGCCGGGCGGTAGCACCAATACAACCATTACAGGGCTTTCCGCCGGCACATATACCATCACCGTTACCGACGCCAACGCCTGCACCGCTACCGCCACAGCTACTGTTGCCGCCGCCGCCAGCCCTACTGTTACCGTTTCCAATACAGGCGTAAAATGTTTTGGCGGAAGTACCGGAACCGCCAGCTCTACTGTTGCCGGCGGTACAGCGCCTTATACTTATAACTGGACGCCGAGCGGAGGAACCAATGCAACTGCCACAGGTCTTTCCGCAGGCACCTATACCCTCACCGTTAAGGATAAAAACGGATGCACCGGAACTGCCGTAACTACTATAACGCAACCGGTAACACTTACAGTCAGTACCGGAAGTATTGTTAATGTAAAATGCAGAGGCGGCGCTAATGGCAGCGCAACAGCCAACCCGTCGGGTGGAACACCTGCCTACGCTTACGACTGGACCCCAAGCGGAGGAACAAGTGCAACTGCCACAGGTCTTACGGCGGGAACCTACACCATTACCGTTACCGATGCGAACGGATGCACGGCAACGGCAACAGCCATAATCACACAACCGGCAGCGGCTCTTAGCGTAACTGCAAGCGGTATAGTCAATGTAAAATGCAACGGCAGCGCCACCGGAAGCGCAACAGCCAATCCCGCAGGCGGAACGCCTGCCTACACTTATAATTGGACTCCGGGCGGCAATACAAACCAAACGACAACGGGTTTAACTGCCGGCTCTTATACCATTACCGTTACCGATGCAGGCGGCTGCACGGCAACCGCTCTTGCAGTTATTACACAACCCCCGGCGCTTACCGCTACAACGTCTGCCACAGCTACTGCCTGCTTGGCTAACACCGGAACGGCAAGCGTTACCGCTGCGGGCGGAACTCCGGCGTATACCTACCTATGGGCGCCCGGCGGAGGCACTACCGCAACTATAACTGGACTTTCAGCCGGAACTTATACCATCACCGTTACCGACGTCAACGGATGCTCTGTAACTGCTGCCGCTACTGTAGCTTTTGCCGGCGGACTGTCGGTTTCCATTACATCGATAACTAATGTAAAATGTAATGGAAATGCGACGGGTAGCTTGACTGCCACGCCGGCCGCCGGTACACCGCCTTATACCTACAACTGGACCCCGAGCGGAGGAACCAACGCAACGGCAACAGGTCTCACTGCAGGCACATATACAATCACCGTTCACGACAAAAACGGTTGTGTGGCAACAGCGGCGGCTACAATCACGCAGCCCGTAGCGGCTCTTAACGTAACTACCAGCGCTATTGTTAATGTAAAATGCAGAGGAGGAGCTACAGGCAGCGCAACAGCCAACCCGTCGGGAGGCACACCTGCTTACACATACAATTGGACCCCAAGCGGAGGAACCAATGCAACTGCCACAGGTCTCACTGCGGGAACATACACCATTACCGTTACCGATGCGAACGGATGCACGGCAACGGCAACAGCCATAATCACACAACCGGCAGTATCTCTTTCTGCAACCACATCGGCTACAGCCAGCTCTTGTCTCGGTAATAACGGAACTGCCAGCGTTACCGCTTCGGGCGGTACTCCTGCGTATACCTATCTCTGGGCGCCCGGAGGAGGAACTACATCAACTATTACCGGCCTTTCGCCCGGAACCTACACCATTACTGTAACAGATGCTAATGGTTGTACCGCTACTGCCGCAGCTACTGTAACCGGTTTGCCGGCGCCAAATGTTACATTATCCAACACAGGCGTTCAATGTTTCGGCGGGAACGACGGAACTGCCAGTTCGACTGTTACCGGAGGTACAGCGCCTTATACCTATAACTGGACGCCGAGCGGCGGCACCAATGCTACTGCCACAGGTCTAACGGCAGGAACATATACCCTAACCGTGAAGGACAAAAACGGTTGTGTCGGGACAGCCGCCACTACTATTACCCAGCCCGCTCTGCTCACGGCGGCAATTTCAGCACTTACCAATGTAACATGCAATGGCGGTAACAATGGTACGGCGACTGTAACCGTATCAGGAGGAACGCCAGCTTATACTTATAATTGGACGCCCGGGGGGCAAACATCAGCTACTGCAACAGGTTTGACAGCAGGAAGTTACACCGTTACTGTTACAGATGCTCACACCTGCACCGCCACCGCGTCAGTAACTCTTACACAACCTCCGCCCGTTACTGTTACCCCAACCCTTACCTCCATTTGTTCGGGCGACAGTGTGACTCTCACTGCTTCAGGCGCGGCTCTTTATACATGGTCGCCCGCAACGGGATTAAGCTCCATCACGGGCGCCATTGTTCATGCGTCTCCGCCTGCAACAACCATTTATACGGTTACCGGTACAACGGGAGGATGTGTCGGCACTGCCACAGTTGAGGTAATTGTAAAGCCAACACCCGTTATAACCCTTGTCCCGCCGTCGGCTAATCTCTGTTCAGGCGACAGCGTGGTGATACGAGCTTATGGCGCTTTGAGCTATACATGGGCTCCTGCAGGCGGCTTAAGCAACAATGTAGGTCTGGTGGTTACCGC
>JAKAOA010000183.1 GCA_021823405.1 Bacteroidota bacterium
GATAAAAGAACCCTATTACGTAAATACCTTCTCCGAGAAGCTTATCAGCCATAACCTGGGAAAGTTTTGCATCAAGCAGCATAACCGGAACAATGGGGTGTATGCCCGGTTTAATATTGAACCCGGCTTTTGTCATGCCATCGCGGAAATACAGCGCATTATTCATCACCTTATCACGCAGTTCAGTGGTACTGTTCAGTAAATCGAATACCGCTATTGCTGCGCCTGTTATTACGGGTGCAAGGGAGTTGGAAAACAGATAAGGGCGCGAACGTTGACGAAGCATATCTATAATCTCCTTTCTGCCGCTGGTATAGCCGCCCATTGCCCCGCCAAGAGCTTTGCCAAGTGTTCCGGTCAGTATATCTATTTTGCCCATCACCTCGTTGTATTCATGTGTTCCCCTGCCTGTTTTACCCATAAAACCGGTGGCATGACTGTCATCCACCATTACAAGGGCTTTGTATTTCTCGGCGAGAACAACGATGTCCTTCAGTTTTGCAATGTAGCCATCCATTGAGAACACCCCGTCGGTTACTATAACCTTGAACCGGTCTGCGTTAGCCGCTTTCAGTTGCGTTTCCAGATCGTTCATGTCCGAATTCTTGTATCTGTACCTTTTGGCTTTGCAGAGCCGTACCCCGTCTATGATGGAGGCATGGTTTAGTTCATCTGAAATAATGGCATCCTGCTCGGTAAAAAGCGGTTCGAAAACACCGCCATTGGCGTCGAAACAGGCGGCATACAATATGGTATCCTCGGTTCCCAGAAATCCTGTAATTTTTTTCTCAAGGGTTTTATGTATATCCTGTGTCCCGCATATAAAACGCACTGACGACATGCCGTAACCGTGCGTATCGAGCGCTTGTTTGGCTGCGGCGATTACTTTCGGGTGCGATGAGAGCCCCAGGTAGTTGTTGGCGCAGAAGTTAATTACCTGCTGCCCGCTTTCTACTTTTATATCGGCGCCTTGCGGAGATGTGATAATCCTTTCGCGCTTGTAAAGCCCGGATTCGTCTATTGATTTTAGTTCTGCCTGTAAGCCGGTCTGATAGGATTCGTTGTACATAATGGTAGTTGTAAATTATAGGTTATCAGTTGATTGAATGTCGTTGAATGATTATAATTCAATACTCAAACATAGAAAGAAGAAGCAAAATTAAGAAAAGAGGGATTACTGAAAAGTTTAATTCACCTTTAACATCAACTGAAATACGTTCGAATCTCGGTGCAGTTTTTCAATTATACTTCCTGTTGCACATTCAATGGTCTTTTTTACTCTATCTCGTTTATGTTTATTATCTTTACAGAATGATCCGAAACATTTATTTTTCAAAGTATAGGAGAACAACTAAAACATACAAAGCCATGAAGAAAATAATTTTTCCAATCGCTATATCTCTTTCTATTTTCTGTCAGCTGCCCGTTTCGGCGCAAGAGGCGGGTAAAGCGTTAACGGCTAATTCCACTGATACGGCTAAGGCGCTCGTCCTTGCTCAACAGATGCCTAAGTTTAACGGCAACATGAACCAATGGATAAGCGACCATTTGACATACCCCTCTAACGGGGCGCAGGGAACTGTTTTTTTGTCCTTTATAGTGGAAAAGGATGGCAGCATCTCCAACGTAAAAGTGCTGCGCAGCGTTGACCACAGTGTTGATTCGGCAGCTGCTGCTTGTGTGCGTTCTATGCCCCGCTGGATTCCCGGAAAACAGGAGGGTAAACTGGTCAGGGTTCAGTTCACTTTGCCTATAATCTTCCAAATGCCTGAAATTGCCCCTTCGTCAGTTAATCCGACAACCCCTCCCCGCGTAAAGTAAAAGCAACCGGCTAGGTAAATGAATTAGCAGCCATGACTTATCCTTACATCGGCGTTTCTTGTTACGAATCGTTAAGTATACGCTATGCACAAAGAAAAAATTAAGTTCGTACGCTCGCTCCACCTCAAAAAGAACAGGAAAACAGAGGGGTTGTTCATTGCTGAAGGCATAAAAGTGGTAGAATCCTTGATTAACACCTCCATAATGGTAAAGGAGGTTTATGTAACTGCTGCTCTTAGGACGCGTTTCACTCATGTTACATCGCTAACGGAGGTATCGGAACAGGAGATGCAAAAAATGAGCGCCCTTACTACTTCTCAAGGCGTTCTTGCAATATGCGCAATCCCCCAAGCCGCCGCTACCGGTTCAGATTTTAAAACGGAATTGGCGCTGGCGCTTGACGACATAAGCGACCCTGGAAATATGGGAACGATTATACGAATCGCCCATTGGTTCGGAATAAGGTATATTTATTGTTCTCCAAATTGTACCGATGCCTTCAGTCCGAAAGTAGTGCAGGCAAGTATGGGTTCCATCGCCCGCGTTAGTATGAAATATGAAAACCTTGAAGATGTTTTGACCAGGGCAGGGCAGGGGATACCCATTTACGGGGCGATGCTAAACGGAAGTTCGCTTTATACCCAAAACCTGTCGCCTAACGGTATAATAGTTATCGGTAACGAATCAAATGGCATTAACAAGAACCTTTATCCATACATAAATAGAAGGATAGCCATACCTTCATTTAATGAGCCGGAGGCAGGACCGGACTCCTTAAACGCCGCTATCGCCGCTGCCATCATCTGCTCCGAATTCAGGAGGAGAACATGAACCTGATTATTTCCTGCAATACCACACAATCAGAAATAGAGGCATTCGTTCATCTGTGATTTGGGCTTATGGGATACATATCAAACATAAAAATATAAAAAAAGCACGGCTAAACGCCGTGACTTGATAAATTAC
>JAKAOA010000005.1 GCA_021823405.1 Bacteroidota bacterium
ATTTGAACGAATAAGGGAGGTTACAAATGGGTGATATATTAAAAAAATCAGGTACCATCCTGGATGCCATAGCGGCAAAAAAAGCCCTTGAAATAGCAGATATATCGCCTGAAAAGATTAAACGATGGAACCGGAAGTACGGTTCGTCCGCTTTTAAGAAAAGTACAAAGTTTGCAAAGGCGATTTTACAAGATAACGTTACAGTTATCGCAGAAATAAAAAAGGCATCACCTTCGGCAGGCGTTATTAGGGAAAACCTAAATGTTGAGTCGATAGCGGAAATGTATGGTGACAATGGTGCGGCAGCGATATCGGTTGTTACAGACAGCGATTTTTTTCAAGGAGAGTTGTCATGGCTGAAACGGGTAAAGGACAGAGTTTCATTGCCTGTCATTAGAAAAGATTTTATTCTCGACGAAAAACAGGTCTTTGAAAGCAAAGATGCCGGTGCTGATGCTGTTTTACTTATTGCGGCAATCTTAGACGAAACGACTCTTAACGCGCTTTACGGGTTGATTTACAAACTCGGTATGGAGGTGCTGGTAGAAATCAGGAGCTTGAAAGAGCTGGACATGGCGCTAGGCGCAGGAGCCGAGATAATAGGAATAAATAACCGAAATCTGGAAAATTTTAAGGTGGGAACAGAGGAATTTGTTCAGCTCGTAAATCAGATTCCGGATAATAAAATTGTGGTAGCCGAGTCCGGTATTCATAAAAGGGAAGATTTACTTTTTATACGAGAACATGGCGCCGATGCAGTACTTGTAGGAACTCATCTTATGCGGTCTGAAAACCCCGGTAATGCGCTATATGAATTAATTAAAGGATGAAAAAATTGAAGGTGAAGTTTTGCGGCATGAAGGATGAGGATACGATTGAGTATGCTTTAGAACTTGGTGCGGACTATCTTGGCTTCATAGTGGATTATCCGCAAAGCCCACGAAATAATTCTTTCAACGAATTTTGCAAAAAAGCTGAACGTTTGCGTAAAACCAATAGCGGCAAGTATAAAATAGTTGCGGTTTGCGTGGATATGCCAACAAGTAATATTGAAAATCTGATAAAAGACGATTTAGCCCAAATTATACAACTTCACGGCAAGGAAAATATTAGCGTATGCAGACGAGTAAAAAAACGGACAGAGACATGGAAAGCCGTTTCAGGAAAGAATAATTTGGGTAGTGAAGTAATACTTGGTATAGCGAGTGTGGTGGATAAAATTCTTGTAGATTCAGGAACCGCAGAAGAAAAGGCATCAGGCAAGTCGGGGTTCTATAATAATCATGAACTATATAACCTGCTGGTACAAAGAGGAATATCTACGATACTTTCAGGCGGGATAAATGCCAATAATGTGAAGTTTTATCTTAAAAATTTCAATCCATCCATTATAGATATATCAAGCGGTATTGAGTCATCTCCCGGGGTAAAAAGCAGGAAAAAAATGAAGGAATTTATGGATATGGCAGTGTATTTGAACAGGGACTAAAATTTATGAGAAGGATAAAATGATAAAGAGCAAAAAAGACAAGAAAGGATACTTTGGTGACTTTGGCGGACAATTTGTTCCGGAAACATTGATGACGCCCTTAAAGGAACTTGAAGATTCGTACATTAAACTTTGGAGAGACAAGCGTTTTAAAGCCGAACTTGACGAGATGTTGTCCGGTTTTGCCGGCAGACCAACGCCTATTTACTTTGCCGGAAATCTGACAGATCAACTTAATGGAGCGAAAATATATCTGAAGCGTGAAGACCTTACCCATACCGGCGCTCACAAGATAAATAACGCCGCCGGACAGGCGCTATTGGCTAAATATATGGGTAAAAAAAGAATCATCGCAGAAACAGGCGCCGGTCAACATGGCGTGGCAACATCAGCAGTTTCGGCGGCGCTGGGGCTGGAATGCGTAGTTTATATGGGAGCTGTGGACATGGAACGGCAACAGCCAAACGTAAAACGGATGCAACTGCTCGGCGCAAAAGTTATTCCGGTAAATTCCGGAAGTAAAACATTAAAGGATGCCATTAATGAAGCTATCCGCGATTGGGTTACAAACATCAGAACCTCGCATTATCTTATCGGGTCGGTACTCGGTCCCCACCCTTACCCTATTATCGTCCGCAACTTTCAGCGTGTGATTGGAACAGAGGCAAAAAAGCAGATCTTGCAGAAGGAAAAGAGATTACCGGATTATCTTGTGGCATCTATAGGAGGAGGTAGCAATTCCATCGGTTTATTTTATGACTTTTTGAACGATAATAAAGTACGGATGATTGGGGTGGAGGCAGGAGGCAGAGGAATAAAATCGGGTAAACATGCGGCTCGTTTTACCGGAGGTAGACCTGGAATACTGCACGGAACGCTATCCTATGTGTTACAGGATAAATTCGGGCAAATAACAGAAACACACAGCGTAGCCGCAGGATTGGATTATCCCTCCGTTGGACCAGAACATGCTTACCTGCATAGCATCGGGAGGGTGCAATATACATCTGTTACGGATAAAGAGGCGATTGAAGCATTCCGATTGTTGTCGGAAATGGAAGGTATAATTCCGGCTTTTGAATCGGCGCATGCTATAGCGTATGGACTAAAACTAGCGGGTAAACTGCCGAAAAATAAAATAATTATAATTAACTTGTCAGGCAGAGGGGATAAGGACTTACTCACAAATATAGGGAAATAGGGTTAAAGTAAGCGGGCTATGAATAATGAATTGCCATTTGAACAATGATGAAGATAAAAACGGAAAATAACAGCTTCCGGCGCGCATTCGACGGAAAAAACAAATCCGGCAAGGTTGCTTTTATGCCATTTCTTGTGGCAGGAGACCCTGATTATGCAGGATGTTTAAAAATGCTTAAAACCGTAACAAGGTATGCCGATATGCTGGAGATAGGATTCCCATATTCAGACCCGTTGGCAGACGGACCGACCATACAGGCGGCGGACGAGAGATCTCTGAAGGCGGGGATGAACACCGATAAGGTTTTTAATCTTATCCGGGACTTGCGTTCATTCTGCAATAAACCGATTACAGCGCTGGTTTATGCTAACCTCGTTTACCGTTACGGATTGGATCCATTCTATAAGAAGTGCGCGCGAACCGGTATTAATGGTGTTCTTGTTCCCGATGTGCCTATTGAGGAGTCAATCCCTTTTGTTAATGCGGCTAACAGACATGGAGTTTATCCAATTTTTATGTTAACGCAGACGACTACCGATTCACGGCTTAAAGAAATTCTGAAATATGCGCGGGGTTACCTATATCTTGTATCGGTATTGGGAGTTACAGGGAGCAGAAATTCTCTGGGAAACGAGACATTCGAATTTATTGAAAGAATAAAAAAAATCACCACCCTGCCTGTTGCCCTTGGCTTTGGAATTTCGAAAAAAGAACAGATAGACAAAGCAACTAAAGCAGGTATTAACGGAGTAATTGTCGGCAGCGCAATAATTAAAATTATTGAACTAAACATCAAAAATCCGTGCCTGAAAGTTGAAAAATTCATAAAAGAATTAGGAGTCGCCTGATTAGCGAAGGTCATTTCCTGCCATTCTATTACTTATAGTTTAATTTTTTGTCGGAGGCGCTACAGGTGTCAGAGTTTTTGCGGAGTTAAACATGGTCTGTGCCTGTTCTTTTGAGAAAGTGTAAACGGTGCCATCCGTTCCCTGCTGAAGGTCGGAGACATAGTAAGTTGTATTTCCCTTTTTTACCAGACAATAGATATGAAACTCCTCTTTCGCATTGGCAAAAGCGTTGGTATCTTTCTGGGTTGAATAAAACAGGTTGCTGCTATCGTTAGCCACCCATGTTTTGGGCTTATTCAAATCATCGCCGTTAATGTCGTTCTTCTTCATTCCAACCGATTCCCCGGAAACGTTTATTGTAATATAAAAACCCTTACCCACATTAATAAGTATAGAACCGTCGCTGTTTTCAACGATTCCGTAGATCTTTTTAGTGGTATCAGGCACATCAATAGTAGCCGGCAGGTGCCATTTGGTAAGATCGATACGCACCATGCCCGGGGCAATAGGAACTTCGTTCTCACCGGATTGGCTGTTTTTACATGAATTCATAGCTAATAACGCTAATACGAGCGCGCAGAGGGATAGTTTTTTTCTCATAAAAGGTATATTTTAATAACATGGCAAATGTAATCTTTTCTATTATATCAACCATTTCAATTGTCATTGATTTTCTCTGAAATAGACCTAATATGTATATTTGCAATATATGGAATATGAGATTAAGCCGCATGAAAAACTAAACCTTGGGGTAAAGGAGTTGTTGCATTACCGGGAACTTTTCTATTTTTTTACATGGCGCGATATAAAGGTAAAATATAAACAAACGGTTCTTGGATTCGCCTGGGCTGTGCTCCAGCCAATAATCCTGATGATTGTCTTTTCGGAGATAGGACAGGCGTTCAATATACCCAGAGAAGGCGGTTTACCGAGGCCTCTTTTCGCGTATTCCGGGTTGCTGTTATGGAATATCTTCGCGTCAGGCGTTACCAACGCAGGCAACAGCATGGTAACTAACGCCGCTATCATTAAAAAGATATATTTCCCGAGATTGATAATACCTGTTTCCGCCGTCTTGAGCGCCCTGTTTGATTTTATAATGGCTTTTATTGTATTTATCGCTATGCTGATTTATTATATCTGGTTAGGCGAAGTTAAATTTAATCCGTTAAGCTTTATCGCAGCGCTACCGGCAAGTTTACTGATAACATCTATTTCCACCTTCGGCATAGGCGCTTTAATTGCTTCCCTGAATCTTAAGTACAGGGATTTCCGGTATATCATACCATTTATGATTTCTGTTCTTCTTTTTGCCACGCCGGTTATCTATCCGATTACTGGAACCCATTTCCACTGGGCTAAATATCTGTTCGCCTTGAATCCATTATACAGCGCGATAGAACTTTTCAGGATATCGTTCAGCTCGGGCGGATTGCATATTTACCTTGTATTAATAAGTTTTTGTTCCTCAATACTATTTTTTGTTACCGGCATAATATATTTCCGGAAAACAGAAATTTACTTCGCCGATTTGGCATAGATGATGAAGCCCATACTTGAAATAAAGAATATATCAAAAAAATTCCGCATCAGGCATAATGTGCAGCCGTACTTAAGCTTGCGCGACTCGGTCACCTCATTCTTCAGAAGAGAGAGAAGTACGAGCGAGGAATTCTACGCTCTTAATGGCGTGAGTTTTAATGTGGAGGCGGGACAGAGCATTGGAATAATCGGAAAAAACGGCGCAGGCAAATCCACCCTGCTTAAAATACTTTCTAAAATAACACCTCCTTCATCAGGCAGAATCATCTCTCGCGGTCGCATAGCGAGTTTGCTTGAAGTGGGTACAGGTTTTCACCCGGAACTTTCGGGACGCGAAAATATCTATCTGAATGGTTCAATTCTTGGAATGAAGCGCAAGGAGATTCAGGCGAAGTTTGATGAAATTGTAGATTTCAGCGGTACCGAAAAGTTTTTAGACACTCCTTTAAAGCATTACAGCAGCGGCATGCAACTGCGACTTGCTTTTTCTGTGGCAGCATTCCTGGAACCGGAAATTTTAATTATAGACGAGGTGCTTGCGGTCGGCGATATGGATTTCCAGCAGAAATGTATTGGCAAGATGGAAGATGCTGCTGAATCGGGCAAAACAATCCTTTTCGTCAGCCATAATCTTGCGGCGGTGCAAAGTTTATGCGCCAAGGCGATTCTTATTCATGAGGGAACCGTAAAGCAATTCGACGAAACTTCGAAGGTAATCTCAACCTATGTTACCCATAACAAGACCATAAATAAAATTGATTTATCAAGACGGAAGAACAAAAGAATGTACATTGAGGATTTTAAAATTCAGGGTGGCAACTCTAACGACCCGACGCATATATATCCCGGAAGAGAATGTTCATTTTTGATAGACATTCACTCTGAAACGGAAACTGCGAATGTTCATGTGGGAATTGGAATTAATGACCGGAATAATGTTAGGTTAATTACCTTATATACGGGCTTCTTTTCGACCAAATTCAAGTTAAAAAAGGGTCTGAATAAGTTGATTTGTAGAGTGGATAGCTTATCTTTGAAGCCGGATACTTACTCCGTTCAGATTTATGTGGGAAGCGAATTTGAGTCATACGATACGAGCCATGATGAGGTATCAATGGTAGTTACGCCTATCGATTTTTATTATAAAATTCTTCCGGATTCCTCGCAGGGTTCAATAATTACAAAACATTCATGGGAGCAAAACTAACATCAATTCGCAATAAATAATGTATGGAAAATCAGGGGGC
The DNA here is from genome assembly GCA_021823405.1 of Bacteroidota bacterium. GTDB lineage: Bacteria > Bacteroidota > Bacteroidia > JABEUT01 > JABEUT01 > JABEUT01. Next base: position 6,328 of record JAKAOA010000005.1, read on the forward strand.
GAAATTTATTGAGCTGCTAAAAAAAGTATTGATTGACTATCATCGGATAGATCTTGAAGAATATAGGCCATTAAATGGTAATCCTAAGATACTAACCGCAATTGTCAAGCTGTTCAACAGGAGGTATCGTGGAAAAAAAATTGCATTATGCGAGTTAAATGATACGAGTAAAGAGAAACGTATGCAAGGTCTCGATTGGCCCTATTATGCCGATACGATGATAGGAATGAAACGGCTTGATAATCTTGAATTCTGCGTAAGGGATGTAATAAAAAATAATGTAGAAGGCGACTTTATAGAATTAGGCGTGTGGCGCGGCGGAGCTACTATTTTAATGCGCGCTCTGCTAAAAGTTATGAATATTACCGATAGAAGTGTCTGGGTTGCCGACTCATTTGAAGGGCTGCCACGTCCTGATGAAAAAACTTATCCTGTAGACAAAGGCGACCAACATCATACCTACACCGAACTCGCAATATCATTGGAACAGGTAAAAAATAACTTTGAAAAATATGGGCTACTCGATGAACAGGTAAAATTTTTGAAAGGATGGTTTAAGGACACTTTGCCAACTGCTCCTATAAAAAAGCTTGCCGTGTTGCGGCTGGATGGAGACATGTATGGCTCTACAATGGATGGGCTGGTAAACCTGTATCCTAAACTTTCAGTAGGCGGGTATGTGATAATCGATGACTGGGGAGCTGTTCCGGGTTGTAAACGTGCTGTTCAGGATTTCAGAAATAAACACAACATAAAAGAAGAGATCCGACAAATTGATTGGGGAGGTGTATTTTGGAGAAAGGAACATTCATATTAGCATAGGTTCCCGGAGGTCGTTTTATCAATTGCAACCGAAGAGTCATGGTTTCTATTATTATTATTAACTATAACACGTATCAACTAACTAGTGTTTGCATACGATCCATTTATAAAAGCACTTTAAATATTGAGTTTGAAATCATACTTGTTGATAACGGCTCTACCGAATGCAGCGCTGAACTCTTTAAAAATGAGTTCCCGGAAATAATTCTGATAAAAAGTGATAAAAATCTGGGTTTTGCGAAAGGAAATAACCTTGGAATAAGTAAGGCAAGGGGAGACATCATACTTTTACTTAACAGCGATACCCTACTAATTGGAAATTCAATAGGAGAATGCGCTATAAAACTCACCTCGCTCCCTGATAATTTTGCCGCTATTTCCTGTATGCTGTCTTCCCCCGATGGCGCTATTCAGAAACAATGCTCGCGCTTCCCAAGAATTTTTAATGAGTTTATTGAACTTACAAGAATCCACAAGCTGCTGCCTGCATGGAAAAGAGCCGTTATTATGTTAGGTTCGTATTACGACCATAAAAGCGACATTTCTCCCGATTGGTTCTGGGGCACTTTCTTTATGTTCAGAAAAGCGGTTCTAAAGGATATTCCCAATGCGATACTTAACGAGGATTATTTCATGTATTGTGAAGATATGCGCTGGTGCTACGACTTTAAGAAAGCAGGAAAAAAGATGTACTATTATGCGAAACCACGAATTATTCACGTAACCGGCGGTTCAGCGGCCAACAAGTCAGATAAGCAAACTCAAATAATAACCAATGAGCTTGATTTTACTGTAAAAACACGCGGTACCTTTTACATGTTGATTTATGGATTAACCAGAGCGTTTAATATATTGCTTTCCGCCGGCAGGTCTCCCATGAAAATAGCGAGTTTTCGAGAATATATCAAGGACTCCATGAAGCTTTTCAGTCGGCGGATGTAATCAGTTTTTTATATACCATCCTTTCAGCGAGGAGCCAATGCCAAGCATATTGAGAAAATAATTTGTAACGCTCATCAGTGAGCCCACTATGATGTTCGTCTGACTTTTACTCAATAAAGCGGAATCGGCGTTGCTGTTCCTATTTGTTTCAAGCGCCGGAATATTCTTTGATCTATCAGCAAGCAAACTCCTTCTCAATCTTGAAATGCTAAATCCAGTCGTCCTGATTTTTCTTTCTCTGAATCCATTATTTTCAAAAAGATAAGTAAGAGTTCGGGGAGTATAATAACACAAGTGTTCAGGATATTCAATGATATTATACCTGTCTTTAAGAATATACCGCGATAATGCGTTAAAATTAGGCGTAGTGACATATACAAGGCCACCCTTTCTGACAACTTTTCTCATCGCCGAAACCGTTTCAACGGGATTATTTATATGTTCAATAACTTCGAAGGATGTTACAACGTCGAAGAAATTTTCAGGATATGACAGATCATTCAGTGCACCGCATTTTACTTCTATATTTTTGCTCTTGCATATTTCCGTGGCTTCGTCAGAATACTCGGTACCGTGCGCTTCCCAGCCCAACTTCTTCGCCTCTTCAAGAAAAAATCCGTCTCCGCATCCCACATCCAATATTTTATTTGAGTTCCGATATGGTTCGAATTCTTCAAGAAGTTCGCGGTACCGCCGGCGTATTGCAGACGGACAATCGCCCTGTCTTGGATATTTATTATAATAATCGGTTAATTCCTGTTTCGCGGGTATTCTTGAACAAAAGACGAACCCAGTCGGCTTGCTCTTCACGAGATAATGCCTTTCGTATCCCTTTAACTCTTTTAGGTCGGCTGATCCGCTGATCAGGCATAGATGATGTTTCGGAAATTTATTATCCATCGTTTTTTATCCTCCTGAAATTTTAATTTGTGGGGCGGCAGGAGCCGCTAACCTCATGCTGTACTCCTTATAATAAGCGTGCCGAAATCCCTTAAAGATATATAAGCCGCATAAAATATTATAGAACCTGAAGATGATGTTATCGCTGACACGGATAATTTCAAGAAACCGCGTTAACGATTTCAAAATCATAAGAAACAAGGAAAAGGAAAGCAGGTACTTTATTGCCTTTTTCAACTTTAATCCGTTGGGGTCGTGTCTTTGAAGAGGGGTATTTTCTTTGTATAATGCCGTCTCTTTTCTGAACGGAAAAAGTTCGCACAGCAAAACAAATCCCTGAACCCCTGTAAACTGGCGTGATAGCCATCCGTTAAGCGAGAGGCGGTCTTTCTCGTTATGCAAACAAACAATGCTATTATCTATAATCAAACGAAAACCATTTTTGGCTGCGCGCATTGTAAATTCTTGGTCTTCGCAGCCGGCATAAGGGAAACTTGTATGGAATCCCCCAAGTTCCCTAAAATCGTTCCGGGTGATACTCAAGTTGAAAGTGGCAAGCGAGTCGGTGTAAAATATACCTTCGGAAATTAAATTTTCCTTCCTCACCTGAACAGGCGCATAATCATTAGCAACCTTATACCTGCCGAATGAGGTTAGCAACGATTCTTCCCTTAAATTTGGGCTATATTCCCAAGTTCCTGAAATAAGTGACCTTGGGTATTTTAGGTGTAAATCTAAATGTTTTTCGATACAACCGGGAGGCGCCAGCATATCGTCATCAAGAAACAGAAATATATCACCCTTTGCATATTCCGCACCTGTATTACGGGCATTTCCGGCGCCGCTGCCCTTGTTCTTTAAAAGATGTACGCCGCTATAACCGTTTAACACCGAATCCGGAATATCATCACCGTCGTTCACTATTATAACTTCAAACAATCCGCTCTTATTGCTTTGCTCGCGCATCAGCTGTAAGAGGGTTTCTTCCAGTATGGAGAAACGGTTTCTGGTCGGTATAACAATACTGATTTTCATGACAGACATTAGCAAAGTTAGGAAAAAGAGAATTGCGTGGTAAAATTGCTGTATCTATGCTAATAGAGCACTTATCCTTAGTTATCTTAGTATTGCTGTATAGCATCCCAACCTGTTGTTGAACAATTAGTATTAAATTTACAATCAATTTACACGTAAATTTATCCCGTTAATGACAAATGAGTAGCAACAGGGTGAGAAAGATATTTAAAAATATACGCGGATGGTATGTTATTAACGGTCCTGTAAGATTTTTTATCAAAGGAATTACCGGATTCAGTCAGCGTATTTTCGATTTTTTTTCAATTCATTGGCCCGTTCACGGAATTATAGCATTTGCCCTGCCTAATGATGAAATTGTAAAAATGTTCTCAAAGGGTGATGACTTCATTTCAACGCGAACATATTGGAACGGATTTATGGGTTATGAAGGTCCTTCCGTAAAGCTGTTCTATTATCTGTCCAAAAAATCGAATGTAATTTTTGATATAGGCGCAAATGTTGGCTATTTCTCGCTTATTGCAGCGGCAGCCAATAAAAATGCAAAAATATATTCGTTCGAGCCCATCGATTTTATCTTTAACCGGCTTGAGCATAACAAAACCATAAATGGTTTCAAGAATATTGTTGCGGTAAAGTCAATAGCCGGCGACTCTAATTCAACTGTATCCTTTTATGCACCTGATACAAACGCAATTTCTTTTGCCGGGTCAACAAAAAAGGGATGGGCTCCCAACTCAACTGAAATAAGGGTAGAATCGGTAACTATTAATGAATATAAAAGAATAAACCGGATTCCGGTTATCGACCTAGTCAAAATAGATTGTGAATTCCATGAGGTGGAGGTGCTGAATGGTATGTCGGAGGTTTTGAAAGAAAGCAAACCGGTAATTATAATGGAGGTGCTTTTTCCTGAAGAGCAGGGGCATGAACACTTCGATTTCGATCACCATATAGAAATAGAGCGAATTATGAGAAAGTACGGGTACTGTTCTTATTTAATAACCGAAACCGGTTTGATCCGCATGGACAAGCTCGAGTATAATCCGGAACAGAGAAATTATCTGTTCTCGCCAAGATTTTCGGACAAGTCATATCTCTCCTATTCCGATATGGAAACTTTGATAGGCAAGATAACCGCTTTGTAATTTAATTCAATTCGTGCATGTAGTTCATCTTATAGCCAATAATTCTTCGGTACCTTATTTTAACTGGTTTGCCGAACGAATAGGTAAGTATCCGGATATGAAGTTCTCATTTGTGGCTTTATATCCTGATAAGCCGACTCTAATAGAAGAACTTAGAAATAGAGGGTGCGATGCCTATTGGGTAAGATTTGACCATAGGCAAAGAAAAGCCGGTATGATAACTTCTTTCTTTCGCTTATTCCGCCTCTTTCGCATGCTGAAGCCGGATGCAATTCATACCCATCTCTTCGACGATTCGCTACCGGCATTGTTAGCAGCGCGATTGGCGAGGGTAAAAATAAGAGTAATACTGAAACAGGACACAGCATTTCACTGGAATTTTAAACCTATATGGGTATGGGCGGATAGATTTAATAATATTAACGCTACGCATATTGTTGCCACTAGCGGTGAATCAAAAAAATTTATTTTGGAAAATGAAAAAGCCCGAGCGTCAAAAGTGTATATGGTTCATCACGGTATTGACCTAAAGGCGATTAAAATGCAGGATGAGAACCTTAAAAATAAGTTGAAAGAACAATTTAATCCCCGGAAAGGGTTTCTAATTTTAACTATAGCCCGTTATATCGAATGGAAGGGATACAGGTACATAATAGAAGCGGCTAAAACCATTATCGCATTAAATAAAAATATTAAATTTCTCTTCGCAGGTTATGGAGAACAGGAACAGGAGCTGCAACAACTTATTAGTACTCACGGTTTAAATGATTATATTCAATTAACCGGATGGGTTGACCGGAACTACATACCATCGCTCTTTGGCATTGCCAACATTTATTTGCACGCCGCCGTTATGGAACCTTTTGGCTTTGTGATAGCCGAAGCAATGGCAAATGGGGTGCCTATTGTATCGACAAAGACAGGTGTTGCCGCGGACCTACTAACGCACAAGGAAACGTGCTATTTTGTAGAAAGCAGGAATGGTTCAAGTATTGCAGAGGGTATAGCTTGGATGATTGAGCACCTTAAAGAAAGAGAGGAAATGAAAGGGAAATTGGAAACGATGGCTATTGAATCTTTGGGAGTGGATCTAATGCTGGAAAAGTATCTAAAACTGTATAAAGGTCAGCTGACGAATAACTGACGGGGAATCATATAATTTTCTTTAATAATGTCACTATCATTGGCGGATAAACAAGGACCGATTTTATAGCATATCTGATAGCGCGTAATGGGTTCTTCGCGTTTTTATACCAGCTGCCCGACAGGATAAGATAAATATTGGCAATTATCTTGTTCCGGTAGCTGCCCGGAGGGAGAATATTCTCATCTTTTATTTTCTTTATAATATATTTCTCATCATGTTCCAGCAGTTTAACGCTCTTACTCATGCTGCCAGGTGCATTCCGGTATTTTACCAGCGTTTTAGGCAAATAAAATCCTGTGGCATATTTGGAAAGTACTATCTTCATATATCTGTCGGCGCAATTGGACAAATTTTCATCGAAGTGAAATTTCTCTTTCATCAAGCCCGATTTAACCATAATATTTGAAGAAAAGGCGGGTATATTCTCACTTTTCCACTCCATTACAGTTTTAAATAGATTTTGCGCCTCCGCCCCTTTCTCCACTGATACATCAGTCAGATTCGAGTCGCACTTTACAGCATCTGAATAAATAAAGTCGGAAGAACTGTTCCGCGTCAGAGCATTATACTTTTCTTCAAGGTTGGCAGGCAGGTACATATCGTCGGCATCGAGAAGCGCGATATATTTTCCACCTGCCGCTTTTATTCCTGCGTTGCGGGCGGCAGATACTCCATTATTCTCCTGCCGGATAATCTTAATTCTGCGGTCGGTTAAATATGAACTTACAATCTCTGCAGTATTATCCGTAGAGCCATCATCCACCACTATCAGCTCCCACAATGGAAATGTCTGATTTATAACTGAAGTAATGGCTTGAGCGATAAAGCCGGCTGCATTGTAAGCAGGAGTTATTACGCTTATTTCCGGAACATTCATATATAGGAATTGACAAAAATACCTATTTTTGAAAGGATACGAAGTTAAGCGAATATCCACACGTCACCAAGTCATGAGTTCAATGAACGGCAGAATACTATTTATCACACAATGGAAGTATGACGATGCGTTGGTGCAAACCTACACATTGCCGTATATAAGGATAATCACAAATATCACCTCCAGTTATCCTTATCTGATAACCATGAAGGAAGGCAGCAAGTCAACCACGATAGAAAAGAAAAACGGTGTGATTGTGATACAGATGCCATCCGGTAAGAGATTGCTCTATATGGGCTGGCTGCTCAATTTTTTGAAACTATATATTATTTCAGGAAGAAAGAATATCCGGCTGATACATGCATGGTGCACAACTGCAGGAACGATAGGCGCGCTTTTAAAGCTTCTCGACAAAAGAAAGACACTGGTGATAGACAGTTTTGAACCCCATGCCGAGGCAATGGTGGAGAACGAGAGCTGGAGGAGCGGCGGCATTAAGTTTAAATCTCTGTTTTATATGGAAAAGCTGGAAGCCGCAATAGCCGACCATTTAATTTTCGCCGCGCCGGGAATGGAGAACTATATATTAAAAAAGTATAAAACCCAAGTCACGAATTTCTATGTAAAACCTGCCTGCACCGACCTTGATATGTTTTCGGATAAATACATGAAAGATGAGGCGTTAATGGCAAAATACTGTCTGCAGGATAAGATTGTATGCGTTTACGCCGGAAAATTCGGTGGCATCTACCTTGAAGATGAAACATTCGCGTTCATACAAAGCTGCGATAAATACTGGGGCGATGACAGGTTCCGCTTTCTGCTTCTTAGCAACGTTTCGGAAGAATATATCAGGGAAAAAATTTCAAAGTTCTCTATTCGCCAATCGGTCGTGATAAAATTGTTTATTCCGCACAGCGAGGTGCCTTCTTATATGGGCTTGGCAGATTTTGCTATATGTCCCGTGAAGCCGGTGGAATCTAAAAAATACTGTTCTCCGATAAAAAATGGTGAGTATTGGGCGATGGGGCTGCCCATAGTTATCACACCGAATATTTCTGTGGACTCGGATTTAATCCGCAATAATCATGCCGGAGCCATATTGGAGGGCTTTACAGATGCTGATTATAAAAATGCAATAAAACAGGTTGATTCAATCCTTCAAGGAAAAAGCAGGCGGGAGGTATATACATTAATACGACCTTTGGCTGAAAAGTACCGTAATTTCGGAATTGCAGAGAACGTTTACAAAAAGATTTACGGGCAAATATCTTAAACTTCAAAGGTAATGATGAATGTTGTTCCCTTATTTAATACTGAAGTTACATTTATAGTACCGTTATGCAACCTGATTATCTTCTCGGCAAGCGATAGCCCTATGCCTGACCCCTCGTAACCTGCGGAGCTTCTCGCCCGATAGAAAGGTTTAAAAATATGTTCTATCTCCTCTGCCTCTATTCCTATTCCGTTATCTTCTATTTTTATGCAAACATCGTTATTACTGCAATAAACATCGCACCTCACCTCCTTATCCTCTGAAAATTTTAAGCCATTCTTCAGAATGTTACTGATGGCTATAAACAATAATCGCCTGTTACCCGATATAGTATATCTGGCCGGGTTATCCGGCAAATCATAGTTCATTTTTATTTTCTGTGCGGCTTTGCTCCCGTCAGGCGATTCATTGGCAAGTTCGTCAACTGCCTCCCATAGCAGTTCATCTAACCGTATTTTCTGCAATTCCGAAGTATCGGCGCCCGTTTGCGTGAGTTCCAGCAAACTGTTCAGCATGGCATGAAGCTTTTCCGACTCGTCAATAATGTTTCGCAGGGTGCTCCGGTATTCCTCGCATTCCCTGTCCGTTTTAAGCGTTATTTCGGCATTGCCCAGAATCTTAGTCAGGGGAGTGCGCAGTTCATGTGATGCATTGGATATAAATGATCGCTGGTCGCTGAACGACTGTTCAAGATGTTCAAGCAGGTTATTTATAGCATCGGAAAGCTGATTTATTTCATCTTTCTTATGACGTGAAATGCCCAATCGATGATGCAAATTTGTACTACGGATTATTTTAAGGTCGTTGGTTATTTTCAAAATCGGCTGTAAGGCGATGGTTGCAAAAATTCTCCCCAATACAAACGTTATGGCTAAAGAAGCCAAAAAGGAAAATGTCATTATGAGCAACAGTTTATGCATCTCCTGCAGACCGGCATCATCGATGGCTGATGCGATGATTACAAAATTCCCTGAATTATCCCGATAATACAGACCGGTAAACTGCTGGTTGCTTTTTGAAAAATGAATTTTTTTCTTTTCAATTACCTCGTCAATTAACTTCTTAAGCGATTCGGAAGGTTTGGAGCTAGCAGTATCTTCCTGAATGAATCTTAATGAGGAGTGTATGTTCTTCAGGTTGGCGTTCGACCAGCTTACAGAGTCCTCCTTTATAAGCACGCCGCGGTATTGATCGTTGTAAATATGCGTTACTTCATGCGACAGCATTTGCGGATAGGTCTGTATGACTTTCCTGAACTGGTCGCTCGTCATATTATCCTGCGCCAGATAAAGCTCGCCTACGATAAGCGCACGGTAATCAAGCCGTGAGTAAAAACTTTCTTTCCTGTTTTGGTCAACCGATACATATATTGCCGACAATGCAAGGAAGAGCAATATGGCGAACATAAGAGTAAATTGCAGAGCCAGCCGGTTTTTTACTTTCATGATGCATAATCTTTAAAAGCGTCGCCGTTTGTATGGAACAATAATTTAAAATTCAAGAGAAACTCCGCCTATTATTTGCAATAACCCAATATCCATAACTTTAGGCGAATCGAAAGTGTTAGCCGAATATGAATTGGGCGGCATTGTATTGGAGTTATTATAGTTTAATATACTGTAATTTGGGTAGGTAATATTCGTGCCTTCATAATTAACGTCTAGGTGGATGCCAATGCCGTCAACAATGTAATACATTAATCCTACGCTGCCGAAATAACCGAACCCCCGCCCTTCGCTGAATGAATAAAGCGTAGTTTGCCCCGGTCCGATAAAAAATACCGAGGGGTAATTGGAAGATACTATACCCGCCAGTACCTTCGCCTCGAAACTTATGTTGCTCCTTAATGGATTTAAATGGAAAGAATGGTGTTTCCCATTATCTGCATTTGAACGCGTTGGCGACAGAGGTATGCAGTAGTAGGGTCCGGCTATAAACTGGGTAATATTGAAGTTATCGCCACTGGTAACATATATCTGGCTCTGCGGGTTTAATTTGTGGTACTGCGCGCTTAAAGATTGGATGTCATAAGTATTTACATCTTCACCATACATCAGCATTACGTTCCAATGATGATAAAACCTCCAGGCAGCATAAAAGTCGTAATGGAAGCTGGTTTTAATCCCTACGGCATAGCCGTTTAGACGGTTGGTGTCGCCATTGCCAATTTTTCCAAGCGGCAGGTTGGAGAAATTTTCCCTTCCGAAATCGAGCATCGGAAAATTAACGCCGTTAGAGTAACCTACAACAAAACCTTTGTCCTCTCCACCTAAAAACAATTGTGCGTTGCAATGGAACCAAATTGCAAGTAGCGCTATCGGAAAGGTAATCAGTTTCTTCATTAATATTGCCCGGTTACATTTAATTTTCATATATATTTTTGCGAAGGTGATTTCAAAGCTAATAATTTATTTTAAACCGGTTGCCTTACCTTTCTGATTTCTTTCCTTGCCATAACGCTATTTCATCTGCTATTCGGTATGTGCGGTTTATACCTACAAAGAATGCAGTCAACAATTGATTTTGCCGCAATGCGCAAACTCCGTTCGGTGTAGTTTAGTGAAGAGTGGAAATTGGGTATCCCGATAGTTATCGGGTTGTGAAAAAGTCATACTCATTTGGCAGGCATATCTCGCTATGTGTGTTTTAGTCATTAGATATAGAATTTAAAACTTTAAATCCCCGACAGAATTCTGTCGTTTTCTGTCGGAAAATGCGTATTTTTTCATATTGCCGGTAGGGTATATTTTAATGAAACATATTGATTTCCAATCATTTTATAAAGATTTGAAAAATTGACGTTATTCCGACCAAAATTGAACCCGATAGCTATCGGGTTGTTAAAATGCACAAATTCAAAACATCGGCATAGCTGCCCGTTCAGGCATTTTACGTTCACAAAATCATTTACGGGCACTATTTTTTCTTTTATCAAAATCATTTTATAGCAGTTAGAAGTTTATCTCATAGCTTATCGTTTATATCTCATAGTTCATCGCTCATAGTTTGTATCTTATAGTTCATAGCTTATCGCTAAAGAACGCAAATATATACATTATTTATTACATATTACATATATTGATAAATTATTTATTAACAATCTGCCTCACCCAGCTCTTATTCCACCTCACCCTGCCCTCTCCTTGAGTAAGGAGAGGGTTCACTTGAACTCAAACGACCATTACTCTACCTCACCCTGCCCTCTCCTTGTGCAAGGAGAGGGTGAATGCCGAAAAATACTACTCTTCCAGATATTTTGCATTCACAAAATTGCTTAGGGGGCAGCGTACATCATTCCTCCTTCGTCTTGGTAACATACCGCAGGTCGAGCATGTTCAGGGAGTTCACCGGTAAGCCCGATACCCGGTTGCTGACAAGCCGTATTACCTCATCGTAGTAGAGCGGAACTACAGGCGCGGCATCCATCACCATTTCATCCAGTTTTCTGTAGTCGGCATAGCGCGACGAATCGTTTCTATCTCCTATTGCTTTATCGTACAACTCGTCGAATGCCGCATCGGAATAGTGAAAATAATTCACCCCTTGAGGGGAGAAATTTTTTGTACAGAAAAGGGAGAGAAAGTTTTCTTCATCGGGATAGTCACCCACCCACGATTTTTTGAAGAAATAGCACTGTCCGCTTGCCACACATTCCGAAAGTATGGCGGGTTGTTCGCGCAATACATTAATTTTAATTCCTACCTGTTGCAGCTGGCTCTGCACTGCCATGGCGAGCTGTTCCCATTCGCTGCTTACCCGCAATACAAGCGCAGGAAGGTTATTACCGTTCGGGTATCCGGCTTTGGCAAGCAGTTCGTGCGCCTTATCGGGATTGTACCTGTATTCTTCAATTTTATTGTCCTTTGAACCGGGCAGGAATGGAGGAACAAAGCCGCCGTTTGCCGGTATTCCTACGTTATTGCGCAAATAACGCACTATATCTTCCTTGTTTATTGCATAATTTATCGCTTGTCTTAATGCTTTACTGCACAATGGGTTTTTATTCACATCGTTTTTCGACGAATCCATCATAAAGCCCAAATAATCGGTTTTTATAAAGGGGGCGCGCTGCATGTACATCTTTTTTCTAAATTCGTCCTTCAGTTGTCCGTCGGGAGTAAGCACCTCTCTCGGATTAATGGCTAATATTCCCGACACCATGTCTATCTTACCGTCGAGAAACTTGAGAAACGATGTTTCAGCGTCCCTTATAAAGGTTATTACTACGCCGTCGATATAAGGCAAAGACGTTCCCTGCTTATCCTTTTCAAAATAATGGTTATTGCGAACAAGTATCATCCTGTCTCCGCGTTCCCATCTTTTTAGCTGAAAGGGACCTGTGCCTATGGGATGCTCGCCGAAATCAAGCCCGTACCTATCAACCGCTTCTATAGGTATTACCGAGAAATACTTCATCGTTAATATGTTCATAAAGGGGGCGTAGGCGCGCTTCATATATATTATAAAGGTAGAATCGTTAGGAGCGTAAAAACCCTGATAGGTTCCCGGATAAACCCTGTCCACATTCTCCAGCAAAGTGGTTGCATCGGAAATGCGCGCATCAAATAAACGGAAGAAGCTATGCACAAAATCGGAAGCGGTAACTTTCCTGCCTTTACCACCCGGAAAGATTGAATCGTCCTGAAAATAAACATCTTGCCTCAAATGAAAGGTGTAGATTTTCCCGTCAGGTGCAATCTCCCATGCTTTTGCCAGACAGGGTTTTATTCTTAACGAATCGTCGAGCTGAACAAGTCCGTTATATATCTGGTTATCTATCACCTCACTCTCAAAGCTTCGCGCCGATGCAGGGTCGAGCGATGTTACATCGCCCATTTCGTTGTAACGGAAGAAGGTAAAAGTTTTATGAGCGGTATTTTGCCGGCAAGACATCAGCCAACAGCTAATAACCGACAAATATGTAAATAGGACTATTTCAGCGGCAATACTTTTTTTCATACTTACTTGTTTTTTTTACGTGTCGGCATGTGTATATTACAAAATTCCCATTTTTTTTTACTTTCATCTGTCCGTCTCCAAATAGTTTTTAACAGGATGGTGTGTATGAATAAAACGGGAATTGATGAAAAAAATGATAGCCGCCGGAAGTCAGCAGACGCACCGGACTTGCGCTGTATAGATAAATTACTACTTTTGCGCGTAAAGGAAATGAGCAGAACATTCGCCATACATACCCTCGGCTGCAAACTGAACTATTCCGAGTCATCATCAATTGCATGTTGTTTGACTGAAAACGGATTTACCAAGGTACAGTTCAAAGAAAAAGCGGAGCTGTATGTTATAAACACCTGTTCGGTAACACAGGAAGCCGACAAGGAGTGCAGGCAGATTGTCCGTTCCGTTCTGCGGCGAGCGCCAGGCGCCTTTATCGCAATTACGGGATGCTATGCCCAGCTTAAACCTGAAGAAATAGCCGGTATAGAGGGTGTGGATTTAGTACTGGGCGCTTCCGAGAAATTCAACCTGCCGCTTTATCTTGATAATCTTGATAAAAAGGGGTTCGCCCAAATCCATTCCTGCGAAATTGAGAAAGTAAACATCTTCCATCCTGCTTATTCTTCGGGCGACAGAACGCGGAGTTTTCTGAAAGTGCAGGACGGCTGCGATTACAATTGCTCCTATTGCACCATACCGCTTGCAAGGGGCGGCAGCCGCAGCGATTCCATAGCGAACGTGAACAGAAACGTTTATTCCATCGCTTTAAAGGGAATCAAAGAAATTGTGCTTACGGGGGTGAATCTGGGAGATTACCGCGAACCGCAGTCAGGCGCCGGGTTCTTTGAACTGATTCAGACGCTTGAAGATACAAAGGCGCCGGTTCGTTTCCGTATTTCGTCCATAGAACCGAACTTGCTGAAAGATGAGATAATAGAATGGGTAAGGAGGTCGCAGAAGTTCGTACCCCACTTTCATATTCCACTGCAGTCGGGAGCCGACGCCATATTAAAAAAAATGCGCCGCAGGTACCTTCGCGACCTCTATACTGAAAAGGTAACGCGTATTAAATCGCTGATGCCGCATTGTTCAATCGGCGTTGACGTAATAGCAGGGTTCCCGGGCGAAACGGATGAATATTTTAGCGAATCTTACGAATTCCTGCGTTCGCTCGATGTTTCGTACCTCCACGTGTTCACCTATTCCGAAAGAGATAATACGTCCGCAGTACTCTCTGATTTGGAAAGCGATTCTATTCCCATGGAGATAAGAAGGAAACGGAACAGGATGCTGCAGATTCTATCCGAAAAAAAGGAACGGCGTTTTTTCGAGCAGAATGTGGGCTCGGTTCGTCCCGTTCTTTTTGAGGCGCGTAACCGTAATGGATTTCTGTACGGCTATACCGACAATTATATCAGGGTAAAAACGGTATTTAATAAAGCATTACAAGGGCAAGTGGCGAAGGTTGAACTGGGCGAACTTACAACTGACGGAATGATGAGCGCAGCCCTTGCTAAACCCATAATACCCGATTTCATAAGCCAAGGCATAGATGCGGAAACCGGGTATTTAACGGTTCCGGCGGCATTAGAAAATATAAACTAAAAACCGTCTTCTGAACACCTATAAATAATCGATTTTTATGTACGCCTCACTCTACTATCTTTTCGCAGACCTCTTCGGTATAAAAATAGAAGCCCTTAAGATGGTGCAGACCTTTGGTTTCTTTCTCGTTGTCGCCTTCCTTGTTTCCGGATACGTTTTCACCCTTGAACTGAAACGCAAAGAAAAAAACAAACTGATTTTCCCATTCAAAGAGGAGCATTGGATAGGAAAAAAAGCTACCGCCGGTGAACTTATTTCTGCTTTCATCATTGCTTTTATGCTTGGGTATAAACTTGTTTACATAGCGTTTCATTTCAGCGATTTTGTGAATGACACGCAGGGCTACCTGCTCTCCGTGAAAGGAAATTTGTGGGGCGGGTTGCTTGCCGCAGCCGGATATACATATCTGCAATACCGTGAAAAGGAAAAGAGCCGACTGCCCGAACCAAAACTTGAACAAGTTACGGTGTTTCCGCACCAGCTGGTTGGCAACATCATAATTATAGCTGCCGGCGCGGGTATTCTGGGCGCTAAGGTGTTTGACTCCCTTGAAAACTTCGATGCGCTGCTCCATCATCCGCTGGACACCATTTTTTCATTCAGCGGACTTACCATATATGGGGGGCTTATCTTCGGCGCTGTTGCAGTACTCTACTATACATCCAAAAGAGGCATTAGCATTATCCATACCGTAGATGCTGCTGCACCGGCTATGATGCTCGCCTATTCTGCGGGAAGAATCGGTTGCCAGATGGCAGGAGACGGCGACTGGGGAATTGCGAATACATTTGCGGAACCGCAATGGCTCAACTTTCTGCCCGACTGGATGTGGGCGTTCAGTTACCCTCACAATGTAATAAACGAAGGCGTGCCAATACCCGGATGCACGGGCGCTCATTGCTTTATGTTAAGCCCGCCCGTATTCCCCACCCCGTTTTACGAAACTGTTGCCTGCGGTATCCTGTTTCTCATTTTATGGTTAATCAGAAAAAGGGTAACCGTTCCGGGAGTCATGTTTTCAATATACCTCGCCATGAACGGCGTTGAGAGGTTTCTTGTAGAATTAATCAGGGTAAACATAAGGTACCACTTTTTCGGCATCAGCGCAACGCAGGCGCAACTTATTTCTCCGTTATTTTTTCTTGCCGGAATAATCGGTATTATCTATTTCAGGAAAAAAGCAGCTACCGCTTCCCCCTAATCTTCTTACCGTAAGATTATCCTAAATTATTTCCGGTTATTATTTATTAATTTAACTTTGCCCGCCAAATACCAATTCCTTCTAAAATGAAAAAGAATCATATCATCTCCTTCGTCATTTTTTTGGTTACCTACCTGCTGCCGTTCCGCTATGCGGTGCTGGAGTTTAAGTCATCCTTTTTGAGCGCCTTCGGCGTGCTGTTCACCGCCATCGGCTTCCTTGCAGGTTTTTATTATCTGGTAAAAGAAGATAAGAGCGGCGGGCATGAACATGCCAATACCGAAAGCCATTAATCCGGCGCTTCAAAAGTTGTTCGTAAGCCCGAAGTTTATTTTACCGTAACTGAAGTTAAGGGGGTATGTTGCTTGCCTTGCCTGCCGGATGCAAACGAAATTATCCTCCTAAGTCATAATCAATATTAGCGCTGCATCTCAAACCAACTGATGCTTCGAGTTATTGATAGTTGAACGACCGCCGGTTAGCAATAGTTTTTGCGACAACAGTTAAATTTTGGGTTGAAAGAATGCCTCTGCAAGGATTATAAACTCCGTCCGAAATATGCCCATTCTGTTGTTTAATGACATTGCTTACGGACTTGTACGTGTATCGAATTATAATCGGAATCCTAATACCAACACGTCATCTATCTGTTCCTGATCGCTTTTCCACTGGTTAAAGGTTTTCTCCAGTTCTTTCTTCTGCAGGTCCATTGTTAAAGGTGATATTTGAGTTAACTTTTCTTTTAGTTGTTTATAGGTGAACTTTTTATTCTTCAAGCCGCCAAACTGGTCAGCGAACCCATCGCTGAACAGGTAAATCGCTGTTCCCCTTTTTAGGGAGAGGGTAGTTGTTTTAAATGGACGTGGTTTTGAATAACCTCGCCCTATCGCCTGCTTATCGGGTTCAATTTCTTTTAGACACACATCTTCTATATACCAGAGCGGGTTGTTGGCTCCCGCCCACTTTATCGTTACTCTGTCATCATCCGGAAGCATAGAAATGAGTGAAATATCCATGCCATCATGTACAGAAAATCCGTTTTTCTGAAATGTATCGAATACCAAATGACAGGTCCTGTCCAAAATCATACCCGGATCTGCATCATTTAGCTCCCTTACCGCCATATTTAAGGCATTCTGGCAAACAACGCTGACCAGAGCGCCGGGAACGCCATGACCGGTGCAATCGCAGGCAGCGATAATCAGATGGTCTTCATCCGATTGCGGAGGTATAAACCAATAAAAGTCACCAGAAACGATGTCTTTGGGTTGATAAAAGACGAATGATTGAGGAAGGTGCGTCTCAATTAATGTCAAAGAGGGCATCATAGCTTCCTGTAATCTGCGCGCATAGGTAATAGATTCAAGAATATTTTTATTCTTTTCTTCAATTATACTCTTCTGCGCTTTTACCTCCGCGGTTCTTTCCTGCACCTTTTTTTCAAGTACTTTAGAAGCCATTTTGCTTTCTGTAATATCCATAGACAGGATAAACAACCCCTCCGGCACCGGTTCTACTCTTAACTCAAACCACCCCTTACTGTCATCAGGAAAAACAAATTCATTCTCTATGCGTCTCGAGACATTCTGTTCAAGGCAATTTTGCAGATTTTTAAACATATCCGTATTTTCTATTCCCGGATATTTCTCCATCATCGTATAGCCGAGTAAATCCTCCTTAACCTTGAATTTACCTTGCTTTACAACCGCATCGTTTACATATAAGTAACGCCATTCTGGACTAATTAATTGGAATCCTTCTATAAGATTGTCCAATAGGGATTCCAGATTCTTAAAATTGTAATTTTTTTCATTCATAGGTTCTTGTTTTAATCAAATTAATAATTATGGAAGGAAGAACAATTACGAAGAAAATAGAAAGATAAAAAAAGGAAACTACTTTTTTTTTGCCAAAGATAAATAATTTAAATGAAAAATAAAAGCACTATTGCAGCTGATAAAACCTATACTGCGATTATTGCTCTGATAACGATTTATTTATTTTAAAAAAAAATTTAAATTACATCGCCGCCGGTCATATGAATAATAAAAAATGATTGCTTAAATTATGAGTTAGATTATTTTAATTGTCAGTTGCCCTGATTTTATTTAACTCAATTTGTAATTAATTTAGGAAATTCCTTTTGAGATGTTCCGTAATTTAATTTTGCCCGCAAATACCAATTCCTTCTATAATGAAAAAGTACCATATCATCTCCTTCGTCATTTTTTTGGTTACCTACCTGCTGCCGTTCCGCTATGCGGTGCTGGAGTTTAAGTCATCCTTTTTGAGCGCCTTCGGCGTGCTGTTCACCGCCATCGGCTTCCTTGCAGGTTTTTATTATCTGGTAAAAGAAGATAAGAGCACCGGGCATGAACATACGAATACCGGAAGCCAGCCATAAGCTTATTCAGAAGTTATTCGTAAGCCCGAAGTTTATTTTACCGTAACTGAAGTTAAGTGGTATGTTGCTTGCCTTGCCTACAGCATAAGCGATAGAGAAAATACCCGCCTTTGTCTGAAAATTCATGCCCGCCCCGAAACCCAGCGGCGTATCGTCAAAATACTGTATGGTGGATGGCAGCGTTTCGCGGCACCAGCCCTGATCGAAAAACAAAAAGAGAAATGAATTCTGTTCAAGAAGATAATGGAACTCTATTGTACCTACCGAATAAGACGAGGCGTAGATGGATTGTTCATCGAAACCGCGCATCACTTCAAACCCGCCTATCCGGTACAGGTCGTTCACCAGAAGCGACGGCGCATCCATCATTGCGCCTTGCACCTCCAGTTTAAAAGCGCTGCGCATTGTGCATGGTATATAATATTCCGCCAGAAGAGACCCTTTGTAAACTGTGGAGTTTAATTGTAATCCCTCATATAGCGAAGGGTTCAGATTGGGATTTTCCGAAATAGTTTTTATGCCTGCTGAAGCGTTGGCAAGAATATAATAGCCCCTCCTCGGGTTGTAGGGATAATCTAGTTCATTCGTTCTGAATTCGAGACCGTATAAAGAGGTATTGCTATTGGCAAAAGGCGGTAATACACTCGGATTTTGCTGGGCGGTATTGGTTATCACTACGTTAGATATATTTTCATAATATGCTTCCCAATAGTTGCCTCCGTTCATCAAGTATTTAAGCCCTATTTTAGTATCAAGTTGCAGGTAGGTGGTATCTTGTTTGAAAAGGTTGGCGTCAATATCAAGTCCGAGAGGCGACCGGAACAGATACGGGTAGCCGAAATGCAACGCCAACTGTTGTGTTAATGGCTCGATATGCTGCCAGTGGAATCCTATTTCCTCCGCTTGGTGAAACGAATTGGTAAGCTGAAGGTCTATATCGCCGGTCAGTATTATCCCGCCGGTATTCTGATTGGGCAGGATACCGACGATACCGTTAAACTGGTTGGCTGACTTTTTATCCAGGTAGAGTAAAATTCTTACCTGACTTTGTATAAATATGACTTGAACGGGCTTTGTTTCATAGAGGAATGGAACTGATTTCAACCTGTCGCTTATAGCATCCACTTTGGCTTCGTCATAAAGGTCGCCGGGCTTTATACCCAAATAGCCATAGAGATACCTCGGCGACAATTTAAGGTTGCCCTTCACCTCTATGCTGTCAATTTTTTCTATTTTCTGCTTCTCTACCTTTAAAGTGGCAGATATCTCGTTCCCATTGAATTTAATGCTGTCCAACCTTATCTGCGCAAACGGGTAACCCTGATTTTCGTACCAGATTAAAATCTTATTCATCATCTTAATCGCGCTCTTATAATAAAGCGGTCTGCCGGAAAAGAGCTTGGCATGATACCCGGACATGTTCAGCGGCTCCTGGTCAATGTTTCCCTTGCGCAGCCATGCCCACTCGTATCTGTCTCCCACGGTAATATATGCGGTGAGCAGAAGGGAGTCCTGTACCAAACTGTCGGTAGCGGCAGCAAGATAAGAACTGTTGTATAACACAAAAAGCGCCCTGCTGATTTCTTTATCGCGTTCTGCCGCTGTTTGAAATTTACTCTGATAAGCGGGCATTTTAAAATGTCGCTCTAAAGCCGAATCGTTGTAAACAATCTTCAGTCGCAGGTTTTTGGGTAGAACCGGAGACGCTTTTGGTGGTACCGTAATCTTTTTCTTTAACGTATCTGCTTTGGTATGAAGGGTATCTCTTTTGACAAGAGAATCTTTAGCGGTTATGGTATCCTTTTTATGAAAGGCGGTATCCCGAAAGGTGAACATGGTATCCTTTACTGCCGGTTTGAAACGGTTGTTCCTTTGCGCAGGCAGTAAAACGGCGCTAAAAAAGCAAAGGGCGCATATCAAAACAGATTTTATCAAGCTGCGAGAGTCCATTTATAGATAACGAAATTACGAATTAGAAATTATCTGTCATTGTTCAGTTAATCAGTGAGACGACTTACCCCATGCCTGTATCACATTGCCTGCGGTCGCATATCATGGTAATATTCCTATATTGCGGGGTAATCCGCCTCCTAAATCCGCTTGTCTTTTCTAACGTATTAATAACAGAAATGCCGCTCGCCCGCAGGTTCTCAACCATAGCCCTTCCGTGCATCCTGATTTTCCTATATATAGCCGTACGCTGTTTTACCGTTGATATTACGCATGACGAGGCATACTCCTTCAAAGTGATGAAGCATTTCTGGTATGCCGAAGCCCTTTGCACCGGAAATACACATTGGCTTAACAGTATTGCCATTAAGGCGGCTATTCTGTCGGGCTTTGAAAAAAACTGGCAAATACGGTGGTTCAGCATGTTATCGGCCGCCATCTTCATCTTTATCAGTTACAGGTGGATAATAAGCTTTAAACGAACAGGCATGAGGATATTCGCCTTCGCCCTGCTGTTGTTAAACCCATACGTAACTGATTATCTGGGATTGGCGCGAGGGTATTCATCGGGCATTATGTTCGAAATGGCGGCAATTCTTCTACTGTTTAAGCGCCGCGCTGATAACCATGGCTATAAAGCAAGTATTGGGCTGCTATGCGCTGCTTTAAGCGCAATATCCAATTACAGTTTTGCATTTTTCTTCGCCGGCTATGGCATGGTATATTTCCTTAATGACTACTTCAGAAAAGGCGCCCGGTTTCTGAAAAGCCGGTATTTCTATTTGGACATGTTCCTCTGCGCAGGCGTTTCATTATTTATAATCAGGGCGCTGATATTTAATTTCAGATGCTCCGGTGATATAGTCGGGGCGGGAACAGCCAATCTTACCGATGTAAGCAGTATGTTCATCGCCGACTTATTTTACGGTAATCTGAATTTACGTGGCTGGTTGCCGGTAGCTTTGGCTGTTCTGCTAATCTGCTTCATTACTATCGTTTGCGTTTTTGGATTATCAGGGAAAACAGAAATCCAAAATCCAGCATACCATTACGCCAGCGCTATACTTTCGCTCACCTTGTTTCTGATAGCCGCAGCACATTTTGTCTTCCATATAGTACTGCCTTATGCGAGAAGCGCACTATTTCTGTTTCCGCTTATATGTTTGAACATCGTATATTTTGCCGACAGCGTGAAAACAAAATCGGTTATTTTAGCGGCGGTAAGCGCTCTGCTTATTGCTAATTTTTGCCTCTCGATGAGTTTCACCAGCGCTTTGGATTTTGAAGCGCAGGAAGGAACAAAGGAGGTGTTTGCACAGATAGATAAAATGCAAATTAAAAATGTTGTAATGGGCAAATGGACTTACGGGGTTTATATTAACTATTACCGGCAAACAGACCATCCTTACTACCGCTTTCACGGCTCTTATGCCGATAGCATCACCTGTTCGCGCGATACGCTTTATGCGCTGCTTTCCGAACCTTACCGGTTTAAATTGACTTCATGTTATAAGGCGGATACCTTGCTGAAACCGAAAGCAGGGAATATGATACTGGTAAAACTCCTTAAAGTAGCCGATAACCAACGTGTAAATTAGCGCAGCCATGCGCCTGACATTTCAGAACGGATACCCGATTCCCAGATTTATTGCCGTTTTAGAGAAACTAAAAAGGGGCTTCACATTGAAGAATTGCCTGTCGGGAATTCCAGGGTCGTGCCATGGAAAGCCGAAATCGAAGCGGACAACAAAATATGTAAAGTCGAGTCGCAGCCCCACACCTGGGCTTAAAGCAATCTGATTATAGAAAGCATTTGGTCCGCTGAACATAAACCCGGCATTCGGGATAGCCGGGTTATTGAAGTGCAGCCATACATTCCCGGCATCGCAGAAAATGGCGAGGTTGAATATTTTAATGACGTTGAAACGATATTCGGCATTCAGTTCAAACTTTTCATCTCCTATTTCGTCCAGATTAGCGTTTCCTGAATTATCGCCCGGTCCGAGCGCTCTGGCTTCAAAGCCCCTTATGTCATCGGAACCGCCTGCCCAGAAACTCTTATCGAAGGGCAACTCATAAGTATTTGCAAGCGGTACGGCGTAACCGATAAGTTCGCGAAATACAAGGCGGTCGTATTTGCTCAATACCACATAGTATCTCCATTCCTCCTGAAATTTGTAGTATAGCGAATATTGCACTCCGGCTATGGCGGTAACCAAATTTGTTTGGTTGAAAAGATTATTGTAAAGGTATGGAAACATCCCCGATTCCTCTCCGCTTATCTGCAAGAATCCGAAACTCCTGTCCTTTTTTATAAGCTGGTTGTTCAGCGTTAAGGTAACTGCCATGTCCGTTATCAGGTGATTGCTGAAACTATTTTCGAGGAAAAAGTTATCGGTAGATATAATAGTATTTTCAAAAGTGGGGAACAGATTCGCTTTATCGTAGCTCCATTCCAACGGTTTTACACTCAAATTCAGATTGTGCGATTTGGTTAAAAACCAATCCCATTCGTAACTCACGCCGAATAATTCTCTGCTATAAAAGGCGGGGCGGTTCTGATAGTCATATAATACTTTGAACAGGGTTTGCTGGTTATCCTGGGGGCGAGGATTAAAGAAATCGGGCAGTATTCGCGGCAGACGGAAATCCATTTCACCGCCGAAGTCGACGGTATTAGGCAGTATGCTGTTAAGAGTTCCTCCGATAACGCTGCTACCTATGCTTTGTTCCTCCACGCCACCTTTTAATTTAAAGGTCAGGTCTTCACCGCCTCTGAAACAATTCTTGCTTTCATAGAGCACATCACCCTGTATGCCAAGGTCGCCGCCAATATTATCAAATTCTCCTTCCACCCCTACCGATTGCCGTACCACCGGCATAAGTTGGACGTAGCAATCCAATAAATTACTGTCTTCTTTCACAGGTGTAAATTTTACGTTTACATATCGGAAGATTTTTAAGTCCGCCAGACCGGCGTATGTATTATCAACATCCGAAACCTTGTATATAGAACCGGAACGCAGATAAATCTTGTTCAACAGGATTTTCGGCTTTATATCCGGTTCGCTGCCCGGAAAGACCATCATGCATCTGTCAAGCCGAAGCGTATCGGCAGGTTTATAATTATTCGGCTCTTGCGGATTGTACCCCAACTCCATTATCACAGTACGGAGATGGTATAAAGGATGAGGCGACTGAATGATGGAGTCATGCGTTATGACCCCTTTTATATATCGTTCAAATTTACGTATAACAATAGTAACAGCCATCCTCCGGTTCCCGACTGTACTATCAATTTTAAAGAAGATATACTCTTTGCCGAAAGCGAAATACCCCTCATTGTTCAGTTGACGGGTGATTCTGTCCCGTTCCTGTTGGAATACATCGTAATCAAAGTTCATTCCCCGTTTTATCAGGCAGGAGGAAGTATCGGAATAAACATAAGGGGCAATGACACTATCCTCGAAGGAATAGCGAACAGAGGATATCTTATAAGGTTTCCCCGGAATTATGATGTAGAACACCCTTGCCTTCCTGTCGTTTATCGCCACCGAATCACCCACTTTGCAATCGTAATATCCTTTATCGGCGAGAAAATATTTCAACTGGCGGCGCGAATTATTCATAAGACCGGAATCGAGTATTACGGGGCGTTCGCCGGAATTCATTATTTTTTCGCGGAAAGTAAGTTTATCCTTTTTTGCTTTAATTACAGCCGCGCTTATCGGCAACTTTCCTTCAGCTATTCTCTTTGCATTCTTCTCTTTGTATTTTTCATCAATTTTGAGGTTTCGTTCCAGCTTCTTCTGTGCGGTTTTAGCGGAATCGAAAAGGTTATATATCCAAAGATGCAGAGGGATAAAGTGGAGCAGACGTGTGTTGGGCTTTTGCTTAATATAGTTTATCAACACTTCCGGCGCAATTTCGGGGGGAACGGTAATTGCCTCTACCAGGTTCTTACCGGATGATTCTATTACGCTCGTTATCTTTTTATTTGCCGGACCGGTACGGTATCGGAATATGTTCCGTGTAAGCAGATAATGCCCCTTGGTAACCCGTTTTGCAGTATTACATGAAACGAGGAGCAGCACGGTTACCGAGCTAAATGTAAATAAGCTCAACCGCCATGGCGTTTTATGCAGTGTTATTTTGTATTTTATGAGCGAAATCAAATAAAATCCGGCTTGGTTTGTACCGACTTTGGCAAATATGCAAAACTACTTTACTTTTCGCTCCATAGTATTCCTTAAGCCGGAAAAAGATTCAAGTTCCGCCCTTACCGACCCGATAATAAGCGGCGCTTCTACAAGCAGGGGCATATGGTTCTCGTCGTCGGTAGCCCATACAATCATTTTTGCGCCTTCTCTGAAAATAGTGCCGGCTATCAGTTCCACACTTATCTTTTCACATCTGTAACGTCCGAACGAGGATGAAACCTCCTCTTTACCCAAATACCGTACATGTACCTTATATATTTTCCCATCGAGATAAATATTGACCAAAATGGTATCTTTTACGCCTATTGCACCAAAATCTATACACCGTGTAAGATATACCCCCGTTAATATATCTACAGCCCCATCCGGCACCCGCACCGAATCGCGGCTGTAGGTTTTTCCCTCTTTCATATAATAAACTATATGCTTTTTATTATCAAATACATTATCATTCACCACATTCACAGATGCTTCGTGTGTTGAACGGTAAAAGCGCATTGAGGTAAAATTCAGCGTATCTATATAAGTGGTAAGTGTATCGCGTATTTTGTAAAACCAGTCGTATTTCGGATAACTGCGCCCAAGGGCGGTGACGTAATAGCAAGGCATTCCGTAAAAATCCTTAAATGTTACATTTACGCTTGCCTCGCCTGTCTGTAACCATAGAAAGCGCCAATGATAGTATAGCTTATATTCTAGGCGTTCGCCTTGTTTAAATGCCTTATACAGCGCTCCGCAGCCGGGGTAAACGGCTCTGAAGGACGAACAATTGGGTTGTGCATAAAGGGACGCCGAAGATAAGAGAAATGCGAGGAACATACGCCGGAATTTGCCGGAATTGAAATAGATAAAAAATCTTCGTTTGTTTTTTTCTGCATTATTTCTGCTGATAGTATTAGAGGTTTCGGTTTTGTCCGCTTGCGTCATAAGGTTATTTAACGAACGCCATACGAACGGTTTTCACATCATTTCCGGCTTGTAAGCGACAGAAATAAATGCCATCCTGTTCGTCACCCGGCTGGTAGCTGATAACGTGTAACCCTTGTTGCATCGTACCTTCCGCCAGTTGTTTCACCAGCTTTCCGTTTACATCATATATGCTGCATTGCACATATCTGGTATCAGACAGGGTGAAACTTATAGATGCTTCCCTGTTGAATGGATTGGGATATACTGTAACCCCTAATCCGGCTGGGATAGCCGATGTAAGAGGCGGAACCGATGCAATCTGACTTATGTTGTTAATGTTTGCAGTGTAAACGCCGCGGGCATGAGTAGCCACAGCCACAAGTCCGTCTTGCTGACGTATGTCAACCATATTACATACAGCGTTGCCGATTGAATTAAGTCCTTGTTGCACCCATATGGTTGAATTGCCCAGAAGATGATTTGTGGCATAGAGCCCCGTACTTGCCGCAACCCAATAAATAGTGTCGCCCGACGGCAAATGCTGAATAGCTGCCCAGCGTAATGATGGCTCGTTTACGCCATTCAGGTTACCCCCGATTCTTGACCAAGATGCGCCGCGATTATTGGTTAAAAAGAGATTGTGTGTATTATAATTGGAGAATACGACAATTGCGATATTCGCGTTGTCGGGGTCAACGGTGATGCAGTCAACATATCCGATTGGGAAGGCGTTCGGTCCACTAGTTTGAGTCACGTTAACGGGGGTGGGTGTACCTATGTTTGCGCTATCCACTCTATAAACCCTCTGGTTGTTTGTTCCGTAATATACTATGTTCGCCGGTGTGGTGGAGACCGCAATTGCAGTCAGAAATTCGCTATTCGGCACGCTGTCGGGCCATTTTATCCAGTTTGTACTAATGGAATCCCACATATTTGAGAGTGGTATGGCGGAGAGGTTGTTGTTTCTCCAAAGGTGATTACCGCCGCTGAAGTACATAATATAGTTATTATTAGGATCTATCTGGTAAGGGTTAAGCCATTCGTAGTTCTTTCCACCTATCGGGTCAATGCGGTTAAAGGCAGTTACTGTTCCGTTCAGAGTATCCATCTGTACCTTGAACAATTTTCCTGTTGTTATTTCGTAATAGAAGGTTTTACCGCTGTCGGCGATGTAGCAGAAGGAACCGTCTCCGAAAATGGGTTTTGTCCAGTAGTTTGTTAATAGTGCGCTGTTATCAAATAGACAGTCATTGTCTTGTGCTCCTGCTACAAGTATGTTACTTCCCGGGTCGGTATGATTGGAACTTACAGTATAGAACATCGTGGTAACATATCCGCTGTCGAAAGTTTTCCATCTGACATTGGCTGCCGTGTCGTTATAGGTTTTAAATAATCCGCCGTCGCATCCGGCATACATGACGAGCGGATTGGACGGCGAGAAAAAGAATACATGTTGGTCGGGGTGGCTGCCGGGGTAAACCGCTATATTCGGAAGCGTAGCACCTACTGCATATCCTGCTATATGGGCGGAATGGGTATTATCGAAGAATCCTGTTGTAGAACGGAAAATATCGGTGCCTCCTAAAAATACTGTGCTTGTATCGCCTGGAAGAAAACTGACTACCATGTCGTAAGAGCCCTGGCAATTGTATTTGTCGAACATTGAGCCCGTGTGTGGAAGATTGGCGGAAAGGTCGTACCATACCCCACCTGCACTGTCTCCATCGCCCGACAGGTATTTATATTTCCATAAACTGTTCCATTCCACCTGTCCTTGGAAATTGGTATCAGGGGTTCCATATCCGGGCGTGTTGGCGAGGAAGTAAAGCTGGCTGTCGTTGGCGGGGGCGAAATTCATAACAATACGGTTATAGGTGGGCGGAAAATTGGGAGGCGTGATTTTGTGAAAATGTATGCCGTCAGCAGAACGCCATATTCCCTTCTGGGTACCGTCGCTGCTGATGGTTACATAGACCGCCCTATGCGGGGTTACAATAACATTGGTAAAGTAACCGACGCTTGTAGGACCGCCAAAAATGTTTGTCCAAGTTCTGCCGGAGTCGGTAGAGCGGGATACAAGACCGTTCAGCATGGAGGCATATACTATGCTTAATGAGTCAGGTGCGGCGGAGTCGGTGGCTATGCTCCAAACGCCTTGCCAGTTACTTACATAATTCACGCTATTATTCGCCGTTGCAGTAAGTGATGTCCATGTTTGCCCGTTGTCGGTTGACCTATATATTCCATTGCCGAGATAAAACGCTCCCGTTGCACTGGCTGATTGACCATAGCATTCACCAGAGCCGTAATACCAAACGTTGCTGTGCCCGTTGTAAAGGCGTTTATCCTGTGCAAGGCATGAAACGCCCTGCTGAATAGCGAGGTTGGTTGTAAGCGACCATGATTTACCGCTGTCGGCGCTGCGCCACATACCTCCCGAGGTGGTTCCGGCAAGTAATATGCTTTCACTCTTTATATCGGCGGCGAATGCCCTTGTTCTCCCGCCTACATTCCACGGTCCGCGCTCATTCCATGTTGCACCTGCCACTCGTCCGTTTCCCTGCCGAGCATCGTTAGGCAGGCCGGCTGCGAAAGTGAGTTCAAGGTTGCGTATATTATCGGGTATCCTCCCTGTAACGGGGTCGGCAAGTCGCTGCTGTTCCCATCTAAAATAATCTTCTGCATCTTCTGCCTCGCCCACAACGCCCTTTACGGCTCTGCCTGTCAGGTGACGGTTGAATATAACGGCTATCGCAATGAATGCGACTGTTAAAGTAAAAAGTAATATTATCTTTTTCATTCCTCCTGGTTTAATGCCGGCTAGGCGTTTTTAATTTAATTGCAGTGTAGTCAATTAATGTAAAATTACAAATTTAATCAATCTGCACGGCATCGTGCTATTTTTTTGCTCCCCTGATACCGCCGATACTGAATTACTACCTGAAAGTTAAATCGAACGGCATGGCTCTAATACATTCCTGAAAAAAATTGTCGGATGCGCAATAAAACAATGTTCTACCTCGTATCTATCCGGAATCATAATCCGGCAAGAAATGAGTATGGATCTGATACACCTTCCTCAACATTAACAAGTATATATTTTGCTACCGTTAATCTTGCGCCTAATAATAACTGTAATAAAAAAATGATAAATTTTCGGAACTTTGAGGCGGGAAATTGGAATAAAGGTTAGTATTGTAAAAGAAAATCCAATTCCAATGAGATTTTCCAATGCGTAAGCCGTAATAGTAAGGGCTTCTCGCAGCTATGCAATGATGTCTTCTATTATTCTGAATGATCTTACTCCAGATTGTTATGAAAATCTCAATTTTCTTTACAGATTTAACTTCATAGAGAAAGGGTATCCGATATTTTTCAAAAGCCGCACTCAACTTAGATTTTGCGTAATTATTCAATTTTGAAGAAATCAAGTATAAGCGCTGTTTAGTATGGATTTTCTCTCCTGTTTTGCATAATCATTTGCGTGAGGGATAGAAGCGGAAAGCCCGCATCCGCCATCCGGCGGAGAGGACTTGTAGCGGATAGCCCGACCCCTTGCGCAGCTTGGGGGTACGCCCAAAAATGGAATTGAATGAAGAAGCAAGTCAGAATAAACTCAATAGTTTCATTGCCGAAATAATATTTCCCCGACAATAGTGTTTTTATTTATAAAAAATTCAGTCCTTACCGGCTATCCCCGAAATAGTACCATATATTTCATTACTCATCGGTAGAAAACGTAAATTTGCAAAGCCGTTGTAACTGCCGGTAATGATTTATTAATCGCCAATTACTATTTATACCCCATGAGCATTAAAAGAGATATGTTAAAGGAGAAATTATTAAACTCCAAAAGTTTTAATACTGTATTTATAGTGCGCGAGGATGAGGAACGGGTGCGCCGTGAGCAGCTGGAAATACTTGTGGAACTGCTGTGCGATGATAGACATAAGGCATCAAAAGGCGAGGTATTTAACTTCCTGAAACGGGAAAAGAAAGCCGTTGACCTGCTTATCAGAGCCATTTCGGAAGCAAAGAGAGATAAAAAACGGCTCTTAGCCGCCTGCTGGGAGGCAGACCTTGATTGCGACCGGTACATCTCTTTCTTCACCGACATTATTCTGAAGGATGAATTTGAAGTGGCATTGGAGGCATTTACCGTAGTTGAGAATTTAAAAAAAATAGAGCCCGAGCAGGCAATGGTTTTACTGGCGAAAGTGAATGACGCTCTTCCTTCCATAACAGACCCGGGTCAGAAGGTGCTTGTTTCCGACCTTGCCGGATTTCTTAACAATCATATCTATAGCAACTGAAATCACTTCTAAACCAATTCAGATATGTTGCTGCGCTTGCCCTGCTGCTCTGCTATTCCTGCAACCTGATTCGGAAAAAGCCAAACCGACCTGCGCCCGTAGCACAGGCATTCGACAGTTATCTCTATCCTGCCGACATTAAAGAATTACTGCCCAGAAATACCAGCCCACACGACAGCGCCGCAATAGTAAGGCAATACATACACAACTGGACGGAAGAACAGGCGCTCCTGCATCAGGCGGAAAATAATTTGGGCGATTCCCTAAAGAATGTTTCTAAACAGATAGAAGATTACAAGAACTCGCTTATAATATATTCTTACCAGCAGGAATATATCAGGCAAAAACTGGATACAAACGTAAGCGATAGCGAAATAGAAGATTATTATAATAAGAACAAGCAGGACTTTGAACTGAAAAATGATATTGTGAGAATAATTTATGTAAAAACGGGTAAAAAGTCGCCGAACCTCGATAAACTGAAAAATTGGATAAACTCAAACGACCCGAAGGACAGGGATAAACTATCCAAATATTGTTATCAGTTTGCAGAAAATTTTTTTCTTAACGACCAGGCGTGGCTCATGTTTGACGATGTATTGAAGGAAATACCTATACAGACCTATAACCAGGACATTTTTTTACAGAATAATAAATTTGTGCAAATAGAAGATAGCGCCGATATCTATTTCCTCGGTATAAAGGGATACATTGTAAAGAACAGCATATCGCCGTTGTCGTTTGAAAGGGAGAATATAAAGAAAATAATTCTGAACGGCAGGAAAATACGAATGATAGAGGACATGAAACGAGACCTTTATAATCAGGCGGTGGCAAACGGGCAGATAAAAATAGCAAAGTGAACGGCAGCGTTCATCTGTTCCTCTATCGGCAGAAGTGGTGCAATTATTGAATAAAGTCAATTAAGCGCCTATTATACAGCTCCTAAGTGATTTTGCGACCGCATGCCGTTAGTTATCGGGACTCCTAACTCCCAATCTTCACTAAACTATGCTTCAAGGGGTTTGTCAATTTTAGCAACCCGATAGCTATCGGGTTCAATCGTAGTCGGTATAACCTGAAGTTTTATCACGTAATGAGGGGATAAAAATCAAACGCACCGTTTTCCTGTAATCCGGGCTAAAATGAGTTCTTAATTTTTATTACTTTTGCGCACCATTTTAAGGGTGCTGTAGCTCAGTCGGTAGAGCGAAGGACTGAAAATCCTTGCGTCACTGGTTCGATTCCAGTCAGCACCACTAAGTTGGAATACGTCAGGTTGAGTTCCGGTATTCCAACTTTATTTTTGCTCAACGCCTGCGACTGTTGCGCTATCCACAAAAAAGGGCTTCTCAGCTCGGTCGTTCGACATTCATTGGTTTTTTTGTTATAGTATATACCCTTCGGAAATAGCAAGTATTGCAGCTTCTGCCTCTCCCTGTATTCCCCGGACTGCCACATTTCATTGAGGTGTACGGTATAGTTCAAAACCACGTCCACGCATTCTTCCAGGTTCGACACCTGAATGGATGATTTTTCCAGTTTTTGGCTGATTTCCTTCGCTTCCTCTTTAAATTTAGACTGATACTTTACAAACATTTCCTGACTTATCTCTTCTAATATATACCTTTCTTCCAGACGCTCCAGTTTAGTAGTTACTTCATTTAATTGCTTTGTCATCTGCAAGGTATTTTCTTCGTTGGCTTTATTATGCTTATGGTAGGTTCGTATCATTTGCTCCTTTACCAACTCCTTATATTGCCCATCCATCTCTATGCGTCCTAAGATAGCTGCAAAGGTATCATGCAGTTCCTTTGCGCTCTTATTGTTACTGCACCCTCTTCTCCTGCATTTATAATACCATAGCTTTTTCTTCCTTACTATATACCCCGGCATATTGGCATCACAATGCCCGCACTTTAAAAAGTTTTTCAACGGTACATCATTATTTTCATGTTTAACGGTATAGCCCTGCGTGCGCTGGCTTATGATTTCATTTACTTTCAGAAAGGTTTCTTTGGAAATGAGCTTTTCATGCTTGCCTTCTACCAGCTTTCCTTCCAGCGCATCATGGGCAATCATGCCGCAGTAAAAAGGATTACGAAGTATATAGGCTATCTTCTGCGGATATAACTTTAAGCCCATAGCAGCCAGCTTCCTTCGTATCTCTTCTGCACCTATACCTTCGGCTTTCCATAAAAAGGCTTTTCTCAAGAGCTTGCCTTGTTCATTTACTACCAGCCTGCGTTCGCCATTAGTCTGTATACTATCATATCCTATTGGAGGGTGGTGGCACCATTCTCCTCTTAACAGGGCTTCTTTCACTCCTGCCATACATTTATCCTTTCTTAGCTGGTTATCGTATTCAGAAAAGATAAACTGTATGTTTTGCTGCAAGCTCCCGCTGGGAGTAGTGGTATCGGCTGGCTGGGTTACCGCCTGTACCATTACGCCCTGTTTCTTTAACTGCTCGGTAATATAGATAGCATTACCGCCTGAACGGGAAAAACGGTCAACACTGTACACAATAATACAGGATATTTTATCCTTGCTCTTTTTCACAAATTGCAGCATACGGTTGAACTCTTTGCGCTCATCGGTCTTGGCACTCTCGTATGTTCCTCCGAAATATCCCAATATGCCATACTTGTTTTTTAAAGCAAACTGCTCGCAGGCTTTTTTCTGTGTCTCCAGGCTCATGTTGTTATCGGCCTGCTCTTTGGTGGATACCCTGGTATATATCACACAACTATTGCTTAGTAAACGCGCTTTGCGCGTACCCTTAGCAAATCTTTCAAATAATATATCGTCAGTCATATCAATTAGTTATTAAAATTAATAATTAGGAATGAACACAGTACATAATAATAAGCACGCATTGTGTGTGCCTGTATCAGCAGGCGATATTGTAAGAGATGTTTTCACCTCCATTGTTCTGCCCTTCTTTCTTTTTGGCAAAGTTATAATAGGCGATTTCACAAAAGGTGCGTATCGTTTCCAGTAGGTCTGTGATTTGTTCATCGTTTAGGTTTTTGCATTGCAGCATTCAAACTGTTTTGCTTCCTCTATACTTATATCTTCGTAGTCCTTTTTCTCTATGATTTTCATGCTTGAGTGTGTTTAAGGATGTTGTCATAATTTTCATCTGTTGCATGTTCATATTCAGGGTGTTTCTTATCGTTTTTTCTTGTTTCAAAAACACACTCTGTGTGTTGAATATCAATGTATTACAATATTAAACAATTTCCCTGACATGTCCAATAAATTTAGCTTTTATTGCATTTCTCCGGCGTTTATTGCCATAATCCCCTATGTGTTGGGCGTATGAAAGAGCTCGGAGAAACTGTGCAAAGGGACGCTGCTACCTATCTCGTGCAGCATGGCTATGATTTCAATTTTATCATGCCTCTTTACTACCAGCCTCAGCCTGGGGTGGCTCCTGTATTTTTTATAATAAGCGGATAAATACCCGTGCAGATGCACTATATGTTCCTTGTAGGGATGCTCGCTTATTTTAAAAGTATCACTGTCCAGCACATAGTTATAACCATTGGCTAAATCCCGTAACGCATAGGCAGGTATCTTTCTTCTGCCGCCCAGCTTGAGGGTGCAGTCCAGCAGGCAGCGCAGGTATTTATTTACCTTGCTTATAGCCTCGGCCTGTTCAGGGGGCCAATGTTCAGATGGGCTGATGTACTTTTCATCAAGCCCTCTCTCATTGACTATATCTCCGATAGAGCTTACAAAACATTCTTCATTTTCCCTTAGTTTTGAGTTGGCATTAAAGATGCTTTCCCCATTTTCGGTTTGCTCTGCGTTAGTTTTGCGTTGGGGTTCCGTTTGTTTTCCGTTGGGGTCAGAGACCCATTCCCCATTTTGCGTTTGTTCTCCGTTGGTTTTGCGTTGGATTTCCGTTTGTAAAACGGGTATTTCGGTATTTATGCCTGCTAAAAGCCCAGCTTTTTTCATAGAAAACGCTCTCCACCTGCACAGGGGGCTGCAATAAACGCGCCTTGTATTCTTCGGCTGGTATTCCGTGCCGCACACAGGACATATTCTTTTCCTGTGGTAAAAGGTATTAGCTGTTTCTTGCTTACTCTGTATCTCCATAACGGAAGAAATTATAGTCGTTGATGATTTCTTTGATTTGCTGTTCTGCTTTGGTGTTGTTTTCAGCAAACAGCAGCTCCATCTTTACACTTTCCCTGCCAGCATCCGTAAGCCTGTGCGTAAGACCAGCCTGCAAGATGATGTGCGCCACATCGGCCATCACATCGTTGGGGATTTCATATACTTGTTTTATCATGGGGTCAGAGACCCCTTCTTTATTGTTCATTCGATTTTGCATTTGTTTTAGGTTTGTAAAAAGTACGAAGCACCCTCTGCATGTAAAAGCACGCTCTGCGTGTTAGTCGAGATAGTGGTGGGAAGACCTATACGAAGGCGAGCCGTTCAGTTCCTTGCTATGAAAGCTCTGCTTTTCTTTCAGCACTTTAAGCTCGGTCTCGGCAAGTATTTGCTTCTCCCTGCTTTCCTCCAGTTTCTTCTTCACACTATTCAGCTCCGTTTCCAGCTCTTCGTTGTCATCCTGTAGTCCGCTTATCTCCTGCGCCTGGGCTTCTATCCTGCGGTCTTTCTCTTTGCCCAGCAGCCAGTTCCCTACGACTACGCCTGCCATGAAGCCTACTATGGAGAACAGGGCCCGTATGATGGGCTGCATGTTTTCCTGCCTCCCTATGAGCTTTTCCAGTTGCTTCTCCAGCCAACCGCCACCACCGGAGGTGGTTTTGTTATCCACTGTTCCCGGGTTTTGTTTTCCTTCTGTTTTGTTATCCGCCATTTTTTATTGATGTTTAAGACAAGGGGTGGCAGCTCCGGCGGGGAATATCATTCCCGCCGGAGCCGCTCTCCTCTTGTGGTTGTTACTTATCCCTGTTGTCAGGCTGCATGGGGCAACTCCTCACTGCCTTCATCCTCCTTTTCTTTTTCTGCTATCGGGTTTACAGCTTGATTAGTTGCATCCTTTCGCAATGTTTCGGAAGCCTTTTCCGTTTCCGAAGAATCTTTCCTTTGGTTTGCCTTGCTTGCATTCTGCACCATTCTTTCTTTCAGCCTTGCAGCATAAGTCAGGGTGGGCATAATGAGCTTTTTCTCTGCCATCAGCAGGCGTGTCAACGCAAAGAATTGCTCCTGCTCTTTCTCATCAAATCTCTCCTGTATCTCTCTCAAGGCTCCCAGCCTGTCCCTCTCTGCTTCACTCAGCTCCTCTGTTTCCCCAGTATAGCTGTAAGTGGTTTCGCCTTGCTCTTCGGGTTCATCCTGCTTTTCTTTGTTAGCACTGTCCTCGGCCATAAGCCCTGCCAGTTCCATGCCTCCGGGTATCCTTGACAGTAAGCGGGGATTGCGCCGTATAAGGCTCTCGGCAGCCACCGAAGCTATCTCGCCCAGGTGTACGCCTTTTATCTTCAGGCGCTCTCCTTTTTCCCTTTTTAAGGCGTTCTCCAACTTGTCTATAAACTCTTCCGCTTCTTTTATCTGCTCTTTCAGCTCCTTGTTTTCTTCCACTACCTTGTCATACGCCATCTGCTTCTTTATCGCATCTACTTTCTCCTCCACCTTCCTATCTATATCTACACCCGCTAAAGAGGTAGCAGGCGGCTCCTGCCTGTCCTTCAGGGAGAAGATATGCTTGTCGCTGCGGCTGCCATGACCTTCATAGAGGGTGATGGTTATAGTCTCGGTATCGCCTGTGATATAGTCTTCATAGAGGTCAAACAAGGAAGTATCCGCCGTGCGGGGCACTACTTTCAGCTCCCCTGCTTTGATTTCATATTCCATTGGCTGACCGCTCTTTTCTTTATTCAGCAGGAGCTGTTTTAACAAAGCTACCTTGCTGTTGTCGTATTTGCTTTGGTATATACTCATGTCCTGTGGTTTTAATGGTTACGCTGCCTGTTTTATTTCTTCTTCCTGTTCCAGGCGCAGTTCAGGCGGCAATTGCTCTTTCTCCCATGTGCGGTATTTCTTCAGCATGGTGTGTTGCAGGCTCCTTATGGTCTCAAGGGTTTTTATCTTTTCTTCATAGCATTCCTGTAAACGTTCATGACAGGCTACCTGGGCCTTTAAATTCGTATTATCTTCTTCAAGGCGGATGAACCGTATTATGCCTTGCAGTATTAACTGCTCTGGCGATGCCTCCCCGGCTTTTTTCGTTGTGTTTTCCATTGTCTTATATTTTAATAATAGGTGTGAATAAAAAAATCTTCTTGCTGTGATTCTCCCTTTTCCGTGCTATGTGGGATGAAATTTCCTGCTGAACTCCTTTTCTCTTAAAAACATTTTTTCCATATTTATTATTTGTTGTATCTTGCAGTACGTATTTTATTGATGCTTCTATTTTCAGATGATGAATGCATATATTTCATATTTTTTAGCAGGGAGGCAAGATAGTGCCGCACCCATAGGGCGCTGTTAACTTTTGCGCGATTTTGTGCGCTTTTATCAGCATTTGTGCGCTTTTGTGCAGTTGTGTCCGGTTTTTTTAATGTGCTCTTTTTCATTTTTTTTATTTGGCGGGCCAAGATAATGCCATGCAACAGGGGTGACCTTAAATCATGTTAGCTTTTGTCAGCTTTCCGTAGTTCGTGTTAGCTTTTGTCAGGATTTTTACCGCCATAGGTGGTTTTTTCATTTTCTTTTTTGTAGTTTTTAAAGTGCATTTTCTGTTTGTGTTTTTCATTGTTTATGTTATTATATAAATAATATTATAAGAACATTATTATTAAAAAAATTTACGCTTCTGTTTTTTCTACTTTTTTAGCAACGGCATCCGCTACCAGGGCCATCACTTTCTTTAGTATGTCGAGCTTGTTTTTATAAGTAGCCTTGAGCTGGGCTTCAAGTTCCTGCTTATAGCTTCCTTCTACCCATTCTATAAGGGTCGGGAAGCTATAGTCAAGGTATATGACCGGGCAGAGGCGTTTATAATAATGATAGGCTTGCAACTCTTCATGCAGTTTTACATTTATAAACCTCTCTATATCAGGAAAAAGTTTACGGGCTGCCATATAAAGCCTGTCCACCGTTGCACGGGGTTCGGAAAAGTTAATCACGGGAAGGAGCATATCGTTGGTCTTTAATATACTTGCTCTCAATTTGGGCTTAAGATAGTGCTCTACAGCCTCCTCTATGGAGGTCGAATAAAGCTCGTACTTTTGTTTTAGCCCTTTCATGTCATAGTCCCCTTCTATACGGGAAGATTCGTAGTGTATGATTTTGCACAGTATCTTTTCCTCAAAGCCCATCAATCCCTTCTTTACTTTATCCAGGCTCTCATAATACACCCCGTACTTGCTTTTGAGTTGCATGTTCCTGCGGTTATAGGTGAGCTGTATATAAAGGGGGTAGTATTTCTTTCCTTTCTCCCCTGTAGCTCCCTCCAGCAGCCTGTTGAGGTAGAACTTCACCGTTATTTTTTTCTCCTTTTTCATATCCAATGGGGCGCAAATATATAAATGTTATTATAAATACATATATATAAGAACGTTTATTTTATCAAAAAGTTGGGCGGGATAGTAAAAAAATCAGGTCATCCTTAGCAAGTGACTGAAAATCAATAAAATTATTTTTAGTCAGATGGGGTATAAAAATGAATGCCCCTAATACTAAGGAATTAGAAAAGAAGAAACTGAGCCTAATGAATATAACTAAGTACAGGGCAATTTAAAACACCTATATCGAAGGGCCCATGAAGGAACTTTGCAGAAAAATAATATGAAACAGGATAAAATTCAAGCCACACAAATTGAAATCAGGTGTTATTCCGTAAAAGAATTGGCCACTTTATATCAGTTAAGCGGAAAAACGATGAAGAAATTGATTGCTGAATTTGCACCAGACATCGGCAAAAGAGTTGGCCATTGCTACACGCCCAAGCAAGTGAGAGTCATTTTTGATGAAATAGGCATCCCCGGTACCATAAACCTGAATTAACCATTCCAAATCAGGAATAATCTGGCAAAATCCATCCTATTTCGTCCTTTTTAAGCCAAATCGCTCCAAATCCGGAAATGAACCTAATGACCTGTTGTTTATTTGCAGCCCGCAAAAAAATAAACGACATGAGTAACATCCGGCATATACTTCGCCTTCACACACAAGGCGTAGGTTTTTTTGAGATTATACGGCAAACCAGCATTTCACGCACTACTTTGAGAAAGCACATTAACGACTTTAAAGGGAGTGGATTAAGCTTTGAAGATATAAACGAGTTAAGTGATGCCGACTTAGAAGAACTATTTCAGAAGCCGGAAGAAAGACCCGTTGATATAGTGCTGCAAAAGCTCCTTGAACTATTTCCTGCAATGGATAGAGAGTTAAAACGAAGAGGGGTGACCAGAATGACACTGTGGCAGGAGTATATCAAAAATTACCCGGATGGCTATGGATATAGCAGGTTTAACCGCTACTTCAAGAAATGGAAAGAGCAGGCAAAACCCGTAATGCATAAAGAGCATGTGGCAGGAGATAAGATGTACATAGACTTCGCCGGTCAGAAATTATCCTTTATTGACCCGGCTACAGGAACAGTACAGCCCGTTGAGGTTTTTGTGGCTATTCTCGGTGCAAGCCAGCTTACTTATGTGGAAGCTGTGATGACACAAAAGAAAGAAGACTTTATCCCGGCATGTGAGAACGCTTTGCATTTTTTCGGCGGCGTTCCCGGTGCTATTGTTTGCGATAATTTGCGCGCAGCCGTAAAAAAGGTAAGCAGGTATGAACCTTCCATAAATGAAACCTTTTTTGATTTTGGCGAACATTACAATACTGCCATATTACCTGCAAGAGTGCGTAAGCCCACTGATAAAGCTCCGGTAGAAATAGCCATCAGGATAATATACAGCCGTATTTATGCCAAATTAAGAGACCAAACATATAATTCACTCAAAGAATTAAATAAAGCTATTTGGGATGCTTTGGAAGAGCATAATAATCAAATTATTACAGGCAACGAATATAGCCGCTGGCAACTGTTCAGAGACAGAGAAAAGGCCGCCCTTTTGCCTTTACCTTTATTACGCTATGAGTTTAAGAAGCAGGCTTATATTACCGTACCTAAGAACGGCCATATTCGCTTATCAGCCGATAAACATCATTACAGCGTACCTTATAACTTCATCGGTAAAAGCATTAAGGTGCTATATTCCAATGAAGATGTCGAAATGTTTTACAATTATGAAAGGATTGCCTTTCACAAGCGGGATAGAACCCCATATACATATACTACTGTTAATAAACATCTATTCCCGGCATACCGTTTTACAGCGGAACTGGTATCCGACCGCTTTGTTACGCTCGCCGAAAGTATCCATCCGGATGTTACGCGGTATATAGGAAAAATTCTTGAAAGCCAGCGCCACAGAGACCAGGCTTACAGAATATGCACAGGTGTTCTTGATTTCGCCAAAAAGGTAGGTAATGACAGGCTTACTAAAGCTTGCCAGAGAGCTGAAAACTGCGGCATATACAGCTACAGAATTATAAAAAAGATACTGGAACAGGGACTGGATATGTGCGATAATGAGGATGAGAAGCTGAAAATGCCTGAACACAACAACATACGTGGCAAAGAATATTATCAATAATAGTATTAACTCCTTAAAACAAAAACAACATGAATGAATCAACGTTAGAAAAAATGAAAAAGATGAAGCTCTTTGGTATGCACAATGCTTTTAAAACCAGCATTGAATCAGGCAAGACCGAAGATTATACATCGGATGAAATGGTTGGCTACCTTATCGGTTCGGAATGGGATGACCGACACAATCGCAGTATAGCCCGACAGCTTAAGAACGCTAAATTCCGGTATAAAGCATCAATGGAAGAGCTTAATTATGCTACTGACCGAAATCTCGACAAAAACCAAATCATGCGTTTAGGCGAGTGTACGTTTTTAAATAAGCATGAGAATGTCCTGATTACGGGCAGCACAGGCATAGGCAAAAGTTACATTGCATCGGCTTTAGGTCATCAGGCATGCAGTATGGGATACAGGGTAATGTATCATAATACCGCCAAATTGATGGGTAAACTCAAAATTGCGAAGGGAGAAGGCTCTTATGTCAGGGAAATAGCAAAAATAGAACGCCAGAATCTTTTGATACTGGATGATTTCGGCTTGCAACCATTTGACAGCCAGAGCAGGGCCATACTTATGGAAATAATTGAAGACAGGCATGGCAATGCCTCAACCATTATTACCTCCCAGGTTCCCGTAAAGGAATGGTATGATATAATTGGTGAGCAAACCGTAGCGGATGCCATAATGGACAGGATAATTCATCAGGCGCACAGGCTTGAAATAAAAGGCGAGTCCATGCGAAAGAAGATTGCGAAATTGGCAGCATAAAGTGAATTCTAAAAAGTAAGAGAGGGGATACAACTGTGTCCCCTCTTTATTTATAGGAATTCCGTTCTATTACGAAACAAACATCGGTTTTATTTTGTAATTTTCGCATCCTTATTTTAGCTAACCTACCATTGCAATGGCAAAACAAAAAGAGATAAAGGAAGAGCCGCTTGAGAAAAAACTATGGAAAGCTGCCGATAAGCTCCGTAAAAACATGGATGCTGCCGAATACAAACATGTAGTATTGGGCTTGATTTTTTTAAAATACATATCGGATGCCTTTGAAGAACTGTACCAAAAGCTGGTATTACTGAAAAAAGGTGGAGCCGACCCCGAAGATAAAAATGAGTATGTAGCTGAAAAAGTGTTTTATGTGCCGCCTTCTGCAAGGTGGCAATGGATACAGGGCAGGGCTAAGTTGCCTACCATTGGCAAGGATATTGACGAGGCTATGGATACCATTGAAAAGGATAATCCCTCGTTACGTGGCGTATTACCGAAAGTATATGCACAGGAAAAACTGGATAAAGGCAGCCTCGGCGGGCTTATTGACTTAATAAGCACTGCCGTGCTGGGGACTAAAGAGGCTCAAAGTAAGGATATATTGGGCAAGGTTTACGAATATTTTTTAGGCGAGTTTGCACTGGCAGAAGGTAAAAAGGGAGGCCAGTTCTATACCCCTGCAAGCGTGGTAAAATTATTGGTAGAAATGCTTGAGCCATATGAAGGCAGGGTGTTTGACCCATGTTGTGGTAGCGGCGGTATGTTTGTGCAAAGTGAAAAGTTTATCAAAGTGCACCAAGACCATTATAAAAAGAACAACGGTAAAAAACTATCCCTTAACCCTGCCGACCATATCTCTATTTACGGGCAGGAAAGCAACCAAACTACATGGCGGCTGGCTAAAATGAACCTTGCCATACGGGGTATTGACAGCAGCAATGTTAAATGGAACAACGAGGGCAGCTTTTTGAATGATGCTCATAAGGACTTAAAAGCAGATTACATACTTGCCAATCCTCCGTTTAATGACAGCGACTGGAGCGGTGAACTATTACAGAAGGATGCTCGCTGGCAATATGGTGTACCGCCTGCCGGAAATGCTAACTATGCCTGGATACAGCACTTTCTGTACCATTTAGCCCCGAATGGGCAGGCTGGTTTTGTTTTATCCAAAGGCTCACTTACCACTAATACTACAGGAGAGGGTGAAATACGCAAGGCTTTGGTGGAAAATGATTTGATAGACTGCATTGTAAACCTGCCCACCAAACTATTTTTAAATACACAGATACCCGCCTGTTTGTGGTTTTTAAAACGGAATAAAAAGGAACGTAAGGGCGAAATATTGTTTATCGATGCCCGTAATCTGGGGTATTTAGTAAACCGCCGCAACCGTAATTTAAGCAATGAGGATATTGCACAGGTTGCCAATACATACCATTACTGGCGTACAAAAAGCAAGGATTATGTTGATGTGGCTGGCTTTTGCAAAAGCGTAACACTTGACGAGGTAAAAACTCTGAATTATGTTGTTACACCTGGCAGGTATGTTGGTTTGCCTGATGATGAGGATGATTTTAATTTTACTGAACGTTTTACAAGCTTAAAGGCAGAATTGGAAAAGCAAATGGCTGAAGAGGCTGAATTGAATAAACGCATAGTGCAAAATCTAAAAAAAATTCAGTATGAGCCTATTGCTAAGTAAAGAAAAACAAATTGTCGTATCACTGTCACGACAATTAAAAATATAAAGTATTGGGCAAACCCGGATAAAAATCAGTTAAGTATGCGGTACTGAAATAATGAAGTTGAACCTTATAAAAACAAAAACCCGGAAGCTTGAATTTCTTCAGGGGCTTCCGGGAACTATATTCTGAATGCAAATATAATACAAAAATGAATACAAAACACATACAAAAGAGAGAGGGGATATGATTTTTAGTGATTTTCAGCAGATAATGTCTTCGGCAAGGATGAGCAGGTACCTCAATGCTTGCGGAGGGAATACCCGGAAAGCAATGACATTATATCGTCTGAACCTGAAGTTATCACAGGAGCTGTTTACCATAGTTAGTTGCCTTGAAATTGCATTACGGAATGCTATTGATAAGCATTATACAGTGCTTAAAGGGAATGATTGGTTAAGGGATGCTGCGAGGCCCGGAGGTATGTTTAGTAATAGACAATGTGGTAAAACCCCATATATTATTGCTGCCGGAGAAAGGAAATTGACTATATATTCTCATTCAAAATTGATTACCGAGATGGATTTCGGTTTTTGGAGGTATGTGTTCGCAAGGCATCAGTTTCACGCTGGAGGACAATCGTTACTCGCAATTTTTCCTTCAAAACCAATAAGTACCCCAACTGTAAATTATAATAACACATACGTATTTGATGAATTGGAGAAAATAAATAATATGCGAAATAGGCTGGCTCACCACGAACCAGTATGTTTTTTGATTAATAATCATACAAAAGATACAACCTATGCAAGGCAACACTATGCACTAATGCTACAGTTTTTTCAATGGATGAATATTGATGAGGCTGCCCTGCTTTACGGAATAGACCACATAAATGAAATTTGTAACAGAATTGATGCTTTGTAAAATGAGCCAATGGAAGGAATATAAATTAGGGGATTTAACAGAACTTGTAACTAAAGGAACTACGCCAACAACAGTAGGTGGTAAGTTTATTGAAAAGGGTATTAATTTTATTAAGTCTGAGGCTGTAGGTTACGATGGACGAATTGATAAATCTACTTTTGTTTTTATTGATGATGCTACACATGCAAGGCTTAGACGTTCCCAATTGGAAAAGGACGATATTCTATTTTCAATGGCAGGCATTTTTCTTGGGAAGAATGCACTTGTTACGGAAGATATGCTTCCAGCAAATACTAATCAGGCACTTGCAATTATAAGGTTAAATAAACAAATATCACTCCCGAAGTACGTTCACTACTACTTGCGCCAAAAGAGCATAATTGATTTAGTGAATAATATGTCAGGGCAATCTGCTCAGCCTAACATCAATTTTGAGGAGATTAAAAGCATTGCAATTTCACTCCCTTCAATCCCTGAACAAACCGCCATTGCCGAAGTATTAAGAAGCCTTGATGATAAAATAGATTTACTCCACCGCCAAAATAAAACATTGGAAGCATTGGCAGAAACGCTGTTTAGGCAGTGGTTTGTGGAGGGAAATGGCAATGAAAGAAAAGAAAAGATA
Source organism: Bacteroidota bacterium (assembly GCA_021823405.1). Classification (GTDB taxonomy): domain Bacteria; phylum Bacteroidota; class Bacteroidia; order JABEUT01; family JABEUT01; genus JABEUT01. The sequence continues at coordinate 49,684 of JAKAOA010000005.1, forward strand.
GGAAGCGTTATTGAATTTGCAAAAGGAAGAAAACCTAATGAGGTTTTTGAAAATTATTTTGAGGGGTTCCTCAACTCTTAATTGAAAACTTTGATAATGGGAGAGCTCTTTATACAAGACCAGATGGTATGCTTGTAGCAAAAGAAAAAGATTTATTAATGGTTATGGATGGCGCAAGTTCAGGCAGGACAGAAATCGGATACACAGGTGCTGTTGGCTCAACTATTGGGTTGCTTAAACCCCTAAATAGCTTTAATTACCCCCTGTTTCTGTATCAGTTTCTTAAAACGAATGAAAACTATATAAAAGATAATACAACAGGTTCAGCAATTCCGCATGCAGACAAAGCATTAATACTTGATTTGGAATTTTACTTTTCAAATGAATTACAAATACAAGAATTTGAAATACTTATGCAAGGATGGTTTGATAAAAAACAATTAAACAATATCCAAATCCGCACCCTAACGCAACTGCGCGATACTTTGTTGCCTAAGCTGATGAGCGGCAAAGTGAGGGTAAATTAAAAGAATATATATGGAATTTTTCGGCATAGATTGGAATGAAAAGCACATTCTGAAAACAAACACAAAACTTGTTTGCACTTCTGATATTGGAAAAATCAATGCAGAAGAATTGAAAAAAGAGGTTGAACCTTGGCTCTCAGCTATTTTTCAAAGTGAACATTTGTCATTGCTCATTGGGACAGGTTTAACAAGTGCAGTTTCTTTTACATCTGGCGTAATCCCTCAAGAAATGTCACGGCTTGCCCTTACTGACGGACTTAGAGATAAGATTAAGAACAAGGCGGATGCAACAGCAAAAAAAATGAATCGTGGCGCGGCAAATATTGAAGATGATATTCGTATTGCATTAGAACTGATTAATGGTTTAAAAATCCTTGATGATGAACGCCACACAGGTTTAGAAGCAGAACTCAATACAGAACTTCTTGCTTTTATACAGGCAATTCTTAAAACGGAGAGAGATTTTATGGCTAAATTGAAAGCAGATGATGAAAAAGGAATCTTGGCTTTTAAGTTGCTTAATAGTTTTATTCTAAGTTTTACAAGCAGAGCAGCATCAAGAGAACGACTTAATCTGTTTACAACCAATTATGACAGATTTATTGAATTGGCTTGTGATGAAACTGGCGTATTGCTTTTGGATAGGTTTAAAGGAAAGATTCAGCCAATATTCCGAAATACACGTCTTGAATTAGATTATCATTATAATCCGCCTGGTATAAGAGGTGAACCCCGATATGTTGAAGGTGTTGCAAGAATTACAAAACTTCACGGGTCAATTGACTGGAAATTTACAGTAGACAAAATTATCAGGTCACTTTTACCCTTTGGTGCAGAAGATAACCATCCTGAAATACCAAAAAATGTTACAGAGCAGGTAGTTATTTATCCTAATTCTTCTAAAGATATTGAAACGGCATTTTATCCATACGCTGAATTATTCCGTGATTTCTCGTCATCAATTTGCCAGCCAAATTCGGTAATCATTACTTATGGTTACGGCTTTGGTGATAGTCACATTAACAGGGTTATTGAGGACATGCTCACCATACCGTCAACTCATTTGGTTGTGATAGCTTGGGATAGAAATTATGCAAAAGAAGGAGAAGCTGTTAACTTTGGTGCATCAAGAGATCGCATTGTATATTTTTTGGAAGATAAAAATTCTGCACAATGCACATTATTGGTAGGCGAACATTTTGCTGACCTGAAAAACCTTGTTGAGTTTTATTTACCCAAGTCGGCTATTGACCGCTTGACAGTTAAAATGCAAAAACTGAAAGATAACAGAGGCGACCGGAACAAGGGTGATGAAGATTCAGGAAACGAAAATAAAGGTGAGAAATGAGCAATATTAACCAATACGATTATGATCATTTAAGGAATCTGACAATCGGAACGGTTGATTATGTTTCACCGAATGAAATAAAAGTGATGCTTGATATAACAGCACCGCAAAACACTGCTTTGAATACGGGCACTCCTTCTCTTTTTCCAAGAATTAATGGTTTTGTTTTGATTCCCAATGAAGTTGGTGCATTAGTTGGCCTAATCAGTTGGATTGGCGTTGAGCATAGCCAATACCCCAAACGAAAGGGCTACAAAGATTTTGATTTAATTGATTTGCCTTTCCCATTACGAAAAATGTCCATTACGCCAATGGGAACATTAAAGCAGGAAGGTAAAATTGAAGATAAGACCTACAAATTAGAGAGAGGCGTATACAGTTTTCCTTCAATTGGTGATACAGTTATCCTGCCAACAGATATTCAGCTAAAATCAATCGTTGAAAACAAGGAGGCAAATTCGGTTGTAAAAATTGGTGTCGCTCCTATTGCCGGAAATGCAGAAGTAAAAGTCAATCCCGACAAGCTTTTTGGCAGACACGTTGCAATACTTGGGAATACTGGAAGTGGTAAATCATGTAGCGTTGCAGGTGTAATTAGGTGGTCGCTTGAAGCAGCATCAAAAAGTCTACCCGAAGGACAAAAGTTAAACAATCGCTTTATCATTCTTGACCCGAATGGAGAATATACAAATGCCTTTAATGGCCTGAACTCCGATATAAAAAAATTCAAGGTTGAATTAACGGAAGTGGAAAAAGCAACTTTCAAGGAATTGAAAGTTCCTGCATGGTTGTGGAACAGCTATGAATGGAGTTCATTTTCTAATGCAAGTGGAAGAACTCAAAGACCAATATTAAGGCGGGCATTAAGAGAACTACGTTCTGGTGAAACAGATGGTATTTCAGATTTTCAAACAAGAGCAAGAAGTCATTTTTCGAGTTGCTACGCAACCTTGCGAGTTGATTTATCAGTAAGTTCAAATTACAAGGAAAGTGCAACCGCATTTGGAAACAAGCTACTGAGTATTATTGAAGATTGCGATTTTTTTGAGAATCGCTGTGATATAGATAAATTAAAACCAAAATTTAGGGAACTCTCCATGAGTGTCAAAGCCGTTGCAGATTCACGATACAAATCATTTACTGATAAGGCGACAGGAAAATTAGTTGAATACTATGCAGCATTTTCCCGTAAAGATGTGGAATCTTGTATTGAAGCAATAAAAGCTTTAGTTGGAAATTTTGGAGGTTTAAATATTTCCATGGACCCCAATGAGGATACTCCTATACCGTTTAATGTAACTGCAATTCCTGACTACATTAGATCGGAA
>JAKAOA010000078.1 GCA_021823405.1 Bacteroidota bacterium
TGCCGACCACTGATGAACCGGATAACTATAGGGTTCAAAGCATCGGTATGACTGCCCGTACAGGTGTAAAGCCCGTAAGTGATTTTGCTACCGTAAAATCGCCTACGGGTTGTATATAAATAAAATTAAGGCATTCAAGGATTCAGTCACCATTTTACCGGCCAGTCCTGATTTCTTATTTGTTTTACCCGCCCGGTATTCATAGTTGACCGTTCGCATTATTTCATAATTTTGCACCGAAAAAAACAGATGATATGAAGAACAAATCATTTACTGCACTCTGTATTTCATCCGTCATGTCGGTTTTATTATGGTGTTCCTGCCAGAACGGACAGAGTACATCGGGCTTATCCACCAACGTAGTGAACATACCCGCTTCGGGCGGCGGAGCATCTAACGGCAACCTGCCTGTTATTGTTTTTGGCGATACATCGCACGACTTTGGCTCGATGAACCAGGGCGAAAAGGTATCGTGGACCTACCGCTTTAAAAATACCGGCAATGCCGACCTTATCATATCAAGCGCTGTGGGCAGTTGCGGATGCACCGTTCCGCACTACCCCAAAGGAACGGTTCATGCCGGCGATACAGGCACAATAGACGTTACCTTCGACAGCGAAGGTAAACAAGGCAAGGTGCTCAAATCGGTTACTGTGGTAACCAATTGCCAGCCCAGCACCAAAATTTTAACATTTACGGCTAACATTCAAATACCTAAATACAAATAAACTATGCTTACAACCGCTTACACAGTGCTTATGATGGGACCCCAGGGAGGACAGGGACAAAGCCCATATTTTTCACTTATTTTTATCCTTCTGCTTATCGCCGTCTTTTACTTTTTCATGATACGCCCGCAAATGAAGAAACAGAAAGAGCAGTCAAAATTCAAGGAATCCATACAAAAGGGCGATAAAGTAGTAACCATAGGTGGAATACACGGCAAAATTGTTGAAATAACCGATAAAACATTCGTTATAGAAGTGGAAGGAGGAATGAAAATTAAAATAGAGAAATCAGCCGTATCGCTCGAAAGCACCCTTGCCGCCTATAAAAAAAGCTGAACCTGCGGCAGCCGCCAATATACTGCTCGTAAGTGATTTTGAAACCGCAGGACGCCTTAGCATAGCGTTCACGCAAGGCGCCTGTACGAACAATTATGCCGATGCTTTGAATTTGTTAATTTTAGCAACCCGATAGCTATCGGGTTCATTTGTGGTCGGCATAACTTTTAGGTCTGAATCATTAGCTATATATGAAAACATCGCTGCTTAAAACCGTGCGTCATCCCGCACAAGAAAAACGGGGTAAGCAAAAGAACCGGAAAATCTTTAGCTTTCTCGTTTGCGTTGTAATCGCCGCTTTTTTGTGGACAGTGAACGCTTTATCGCAAAAATACACCGATGTAATACCCTTCGGCGTTCAATACCGTCACTTGCCGTCCGACAGGAAATTGATGCCTTCCCCCGACGCCATCAATCTTACCTTAACAGCTTCGGGGTACAACCTGCTCGCATACAAACTGGGTATTAAGCAGCCACTTATCAATATAGATGCAAATGTCTTCCGGCACAAAGACAACCAATATATATACAACCTCCAGAGCCAGTTACACCAGGATAAGATACGCGACCAACTGGGCGAACAAACAGAACTCGTCGCCATTACCCCCGATACCCTTTACCTGCGCCCCGATGTGCCCAAACAATGATTAAACTCGGAATAACAGGTGGAATAGGCAGCGGAAAGTCGGTAATATGCAAAATACTGGAAAGTTTCGGCGTGCCTGTTTTCCGTGCTGACGAAGAAGGCAGAAAGCTGCTTGCTTGCGATAGCAGCGTTCAGAATAGGGTAATCCGGCTTCTGGGAAAAGAGATACTGACCGGCGACAAACCGGATACCAGAAAAATAGCGGCTATAGTTTTCTCAAACCCCGATAAACTCGCTGCTCTTAACGGCATCATCCACCCTGCCGTGCGCGAATCCTTTATAAAATGGAGCGAACAGTTCGCACACTCCCCTTGCGTTGCCGAAGAGGCGGCAATCTTGTTTGAAAGCGGCGGAGCCAAGCTGCTCGACTACACCATACTCGTTACCGCTCCTGAAGAGGTAAGGATAACCAGAACGATGCAGCGCGATAACATAAGTGAGGAAGAGGTGAAACGGCGGATGAAGTATCAGTGGAGCGACGAGGAGAAAAAGAAACATGCCGATTTTGTTATAACAAATGATGAAAACAATGCCCTTATACCGCAGGTGATTGCCATACTCGGAAAGTTGAAAATCAATATCGGTAAAACCAATTCTTAACCCGATGAGAATTGCGCTGCTTACAGATGGTATATTCCCTTACGTAATAGGCGGCATGCAGAAGCACTCCTATTTTCTTGTAAAGGAACTTGTACGGCAGGGGCATACCGTCTATCTCTTCCACTGCAACGAAACAACCCTCGACGCCTCTGCTCTTACGCTCTTCACAGCAGAAGAAAAGAAATATATTAAACCCTTTCTTTTGCCATTTCCGCACACCGCATATTATCCGTTCCATTACCTGCATGAAAGCTATCTTTACTCCTCATCCATTTACAAGGCGCTTGAACCGCTCCTGCCCGATACCGATTTTATCTTCGCCCAAGGGTTTTGCGCATGGGCTCTTATTGAAAAACATGGTCAAAGGAACGAAAAACGCAAATCACTGCCGCCTGTTGCCGTCCACTTTCACGGGCTGGAGATGTTCCAGCATATACCATCGTTCAAAGCAGCGGTAAGCCGCTACCCGTTACAGCGGGCAGTGAAAATAAATATGCACGGGGCGGAATACTCCATATCATACGGAGGCGGCATAACTGCAATCATGGAAAAAATTATCGGGAAGGATAAAATATGGGAAATTCCCGCCGGCGTGGAAAGCAAATGGCTTAACCCATCTCCCTTATTGCCCGTAACGGGTAAAATACGCTTCGTTTTTGTCGGCAGGTATGAGAGGCGAAAGGGCATAGCAGAATTAAACAGGGCGATAAAAATCCTTCTCGCCGATCCGGCAAATGCCTCATTTTCGTTCAGCTTTATAGGCGACATTCCTCCCGATGAGCGCCTCACGGCTAAGGCGGTAACCTACCACGGCAAAATATCCTCCGAAAAAGAAATGGCAGACATACTTCGCGGATGCGATGTGCTCGTTTGCCCCTCCTATGCCGAAGGAATGCCTAACGTGATATTGGAAGCGATGGCTTGCGGACTTGCCGTTATCGCCACTGCAGTAGGCGCCGTGCCTATGCTTGTCGATGCATCGAACGGATGGCTGATTGACAGCCCTTTAGTTTCATTGATTACCGCTGCCATGCAGGAGGCAATGAAGGACGACCGCCTTGTGGAAAAGAAAAAAGCGTCTGTGGAAAAGATAAAGAACCAATTTCTGATAGAGAAAGTTACCGCCCTGCTGATTAAAAAAATGGAAACAGCTTGCACCCTGCAATTGAATCCGATAGCTATCGGGTTGTCAAAATGCACAAATTCAAAGCATCGGCATAACTGATCAACTAAGTTAGGGGGTAATGCTTGGGTATACCTTTTTTGAATCATTTTTTTCGTTATATATTTGATTATCAATATATTAATACTTTCGGATGGGTATCCAAAGGTATACCCTGACTTTATTGTTCCCTGCCACCGGTGAAAACGGAAATATACCGGCACAACTGAATTTGTGAATTTTAGCGGATACTAATGCAATCGGTATGCATGGTTACTGCGGGCGAACCTTCAGCGCCGGTATTCTCGAATATACCATATACATTACAGAGGCGGAAAAAAGCCCGATAACCACACCGCCTGCAATATCAGACGGGTAATGCACGCCAAGGTACACGCGGCTGTAACAAACCAGCGATGCCCAACAAAATAAGAAGATAGAGAGTTTGCGGCTTGCGGGAATAACCATTGAAAGAAAAAAAGCGAGCGCAAAGGTATTCGCGGCATGCGACGACGCAAAACCGTATAACCCGCCGCGATAGTCATCTACTATGTGCAGCTTGGGCGACAGAATCAGGTTGTGACTCGGACGGTAGCGCATAACCAGATTTTTTACCAGATGTGAAGCAAGCTGATCACTCATGGCAACGGCAAGCCCGGCGAACAGAACGACAAAAAAACACTTCTTCCCGAATTTTTTATAAGTAATGAATACCAGGGCGAGATAGAGTGGAACCCAGATAAACCTGTTGCTCATCAACATCATAAACCTGTCGAAGAACGGCGAATGAAGCCCGTTTATAAACAGGAGTATCGCGTTATCTATGCTTTTCAGCGTTTCAATCATCTCTGGCTGTTAAAATTCCTGTAACCTGGGTGCTATATTCCAGCGGAATGAAAGGAATACGGAGTTATCGTTGTTATTATAGAAAGATGTGTTGCTTTTTTCGGTTCTCATTACCACTCCCAGGTCAACAAACATATTATGGGCAAGCTGATAAGTTCCTGTTAAGCTCATAAAACTTATGGTGGTGCGCGCACCCTGCGTTATGTAGTTGCCGTAATCGTGCACCCTTGTGGTATTGCTCAACATTACGTTACTGCCGTAGTTACCCTTCCCTGCGGTATCAAGCCCGATAATGGTGTAGAAGAGCTTACCTGTAAAGGTAAACTTATACCATGGCTGGAAGCGAAGTATGGCGATGCTTTCATAAAAATTCGCTCCCATGGGGTCGGCGAGGGGCTGCATATAGTTGGTATAGTTGGCGAAATAAGAATAGTTGCCGACAGCACCCGGAAAGGAGTAGGTGGCGTAGGTATAGGGCGGCACCACATTCTCCTCAAACTGAAGATCGAGGTTGTGTATTCCGAAAATATCGATGTATTTAAGCCCGATTTGCCCTGCCTGCTTATTGCCCCACCAGCCGGTATTGGCGCGTATCTCATCAATGTTGAACTCATCCAGAAGAATGCTTCCGTACAGCGAGCAATGATTCAGGAAATTCCACTTCCAGTTAATACCTATATGGTCTTTGTCGGGAGCGCCCAAACCATTTTCCACCGCCTTATAAAAGATTATGGGATTAAGGTAGTCCAGGTCGTAGCCGCGGTTATGAATGGTGTCGGTATTGCCAAATGTAATACATTCAAACAGCCCTATATTGAACTTGTTTGAAAAGCTGTATGACAGGTAATGCAGCGCCAGGTACTTATGCGGATAAGCCACATCGCCCTGTGGCGGCACGCCCATTATATCGGAGGTCATCTGGGCAAAAACATTCACATAATCAAATTTCCATATTTTGGTGTCCACCTTCCAAAAGAGGTAACTGCCCGAATAATCGGAGAGCATGAGAGAACGGTAGCCATCACCTATAAAATTGTCATCCTGCCCGAACTGCGTGCTGATATGGCGGGTGAGGTTAAAATCTATATATCCTCTGGCGGTGTAAAAATCATAACCGTTAGTCCCGTAGGGTTCCCAAAATCCCTCGCCTGGCACTGTATTGGTGCTTTTTATATAATTATCGACGTAAGCGGGAAATGCCGCCTGATTATCGGTGAGAAACATATAAAATCCTACTTTATTGTCAATTACACCTCTCATCTCCGCCCCACGGGTGTTGATATAAGTGGTCTGCTCCGTCACATCTTCATCCCTGCCGTAAGAAAAATCGATTACCGGGTTTATTTGCAGCATAAAGGACTTTGTGTCAACGGCGTAAAAATCGTTGCGCTTTTTGTACAGCCCCCAGATAAACTTACGCGCACTATTGCCCGAATCCTTATTCTTGCTCCATTCCCAGTTATCGTGCTGCAGGTATTGCAGGTTTTGCCTGTCAACTTTCGACAAGCGGTGCGACAGCCGCCCGGTATCATTAGCGGCGGAATCGGCGAACTGCGCTATATCTTTGCGTATGTAGGGTTTTACCGAAGTGAAAATATTTCCCTTTGCGCCCTGAATGTCCATCCTGTCTATCAGATGATAGCTGTAGTCGTCTATCGGAGCATACACGCTCTGCGCTTCAGAGCGCACTGACACGAAAAATGCAAGGCAAACGCAAAGAAAGGAGCGGAACAATAAACGGATTTGATACCTCATGATTCAGAGATGGATTTATTAATTCGGAAGGTAAAAACGATTTGTTGACTGATATTTGGCGTTCAGGAGCAAAAATACATATTTGTTTGTTCTATTTAAGCAGTTTAACCTTAATTTTGAATCCCGAAGCGTCGGCAATCCGGCGACAGGTAAATCTAAAAAACCTACCTCGTTAAAATGAATATCCTCCTGATAGAAGATGATCCGCAGGTAGCGGCGTTTATAAAAAAAGGATTCGACGAACAGGGCTATAAAGTAAAGCTCGCGCGCGATGGCGCAGCCGGCGCCGAAACAGCTTTAAAAGAATCCTTCGACCTGATATTGCTCGATATAATGCTGCCCGTTATGAACGGCATAGAAGTATGTAAAAAGATAAGAAACGCAAAAAACGACGTGCCTATACTCATGCTAACCGCTCTGGGCGCTGTAAATAATAAAGTGGAAGGGTTGGAGTGCGGAGCCGACGACTATCTTACCAAGCCCTTTCATTTCGAGGAGCTTCTTGCAAGAATAAAAGCGCAGGCGCGGAGGCAGAGGTCTTTGGGCGGCGAATTGAGCTATAAAACGGCTGACCTTGTTATTGATTGTTTAAAACGCACCGTTCACCGCGGCGGAAAAGAAATATTCTTGAGCGCAAAGGAGTTTATCCTGCTCGAATTCTTAATGGCGAATCAGGGAAAGATACTTAGCCGTATAAAAATAGCCGAATCGGTGTGGGGCATAAATTTCGACAGAGGCACCAACCTTATCGACGTATATATCAATTATTTGAGAACTAAAATAGATAAGGACTTTCAGAAAAAACTGATTCATACCATAATCGGCAAAGGGTATGTGCTGAAAGAAGAAACCAGTTAGAAACATTACACTAATTCACTGCCGGAATACTGTCAGTCATGCAAACCGATTTTCTGAAAAACCTTACCTGCCTCGAACCTAACTATAACCGCCTGAACTGGCTTCTCGCCGTAAGCGGAGGCGTCGATTCCATGACCATGGCTGAACTCTTCAGGTTATCGCGATTAAACATCGCCATCGCTCACTGCAATTTCGGGCTGCGGGGCAAAGAATCGGAAGGCGACGAGGATTTTGTACGTGAATATTGCAGGAAGCGCGGCATACGCTTTTATGTAAAAAGGTTCGATACAGGCAATTACTCCGCAACGCACAAACTATCCATACAGGAAGCCGCCCGCGAACTGCGCTACGGCTGGCTTCGTTCGCTCTGCCTGAAAAATAATTTCAACCATGCCTGCACCGCCCATAACAGCGACGATGCCCTCGAAACTTTTTTTATCAACCTGCTAAGGGGTACAGGCATAGCGGGATTGACGGGAATAAATGAACTCTATATTCCGGCGGAAAAAAGCGATGCCGCTTATTCGGTTATCCGCCCCATGCTCCGGTTTTCACGCACCGATATAGTGCAATATGCCCGGCAGAATAAAATCGCATGGCGCGACGACAGCAGTAACGCAACCGATAAATACCTGCGAAACAAAATAAGACATCGCCTGATGCCGCTGTTGGAAGAACTGCGTCCGGGTTCCGCGCATAATATTCACTTAACCATGGAAAACCTGCGTGCGGCTGAAACAATTTATCATCAGGCGGTAGATGGTGCGCTAGGCGACATTATTAAATCGGAAAAAGGAAAGATTTTTATTGACAAAAAGGCAGTTCTGAAACTGGACAACAGCGCGCTTTACCTCTATGAAGCGATAAAGAAATATAACTTTAATTACACACAAGCCGAAGAACTGGCGGCTGCCATCGGCGGTACACCCGGAAAATCATTTTTCTCCGCCACTCATTCCATAAAGGTGGACAGGCAAAACATAATACTTGAAAGTAAAAGTAAACGGGGCAGTGACTTATTTTATGAAATAAGTAAAAACAGCGCAAAACTTTCCGCCTGCGGGTTCAACATTAATTTTAAAACTAAAGAAATATCCGGAAAGTTCGCTCCGCCCCGTTCGGCGCTTTTCGCCTGTATTGATTATGACAAACTTACCTTCCCGCTAATATTGCGCCGCTGGCGGCAGGGCGACAGATTCAGACCTATAGGCATGACAGGACAAAAGAAAGTGAGCGACCTGCTGACAGACCTGAAGGTTTCAGCCGCCGACAAGGATGATGCATGCGTTCTGCTTTCGGGCGGCGAAATAGTATGGGTGGCTGGTATCCGGCTAAGCGAATCTTACAAAATAACCCCTGCCACAAAAAAAATCTATCTATGCGAAATGTCAAAAAAATGAAGATGGCTGAAGGTATCCGGGCATTGGTAAAATAAATAGAGTCGCACAGAATTGACTGTCGTGAATATTCCGATTCAGCAAAATAATGCTTAAAACGTGCAAGTTACTTCAATTCAAACCTGATGGTCATCGTCCCCGTTTGCTGGGGGATGCTTACGTCTCCCGTGCTTGTGAATTTAGTTCCCAGCGCGGCTTTTTTTGCCAACCCATATAGATAAGGGCTCGTGGTGGTGGTGCCGCGTTCACCCGGTACCGCCTGAATTACATTACCTTCACGGTCAACCGTTATCCGAAGCACCACAACACCTTCATCCTGCGATACATTTACCGGCAAGGGGTGGCTTACCAAACTTCTGCCGTTAAGCGCAAAGTCGAAGCCGCCGTTCCCGCCACCGTTGCTTGTGCCGGGATGCGTGCCGTTCGGACTTCCTGCATTGCCGTTCTGGTCGGCGTTGCCGTTGCCGCCGGGCTGTCCTTTATTTCGTTTAAATTTATCTTCCACCGCTGCCAGTTCGGCGCTGATATGCGGCACGGGAGCCGAGACAGAATCTATGCGGGCAGCGTTCTTAACAGGGTTCTTAGGCGAGTGCATGGCTGGATTATCCTCCGCATTATTGGTAACCACTGCACTGCTTGGCGGCGCATGCTGCGATGCAGTTTGCGGCGAATTGCCGCTTGTCGCCGGATTATTTCCCATCCGGTTTTCTTCTACGGCGCCGCTGCCGTTAATGCCGTTTCCAAAGTCGAGTTCAACCTCTACGGCAGGCGTTTTGGCAGGCGGATAAGGCGGTATCGGCGTAACAATTATATATAGTATGAGCAGCAGCAATATAAGCGCATGAATTACCACAGTGGTGACAAAAGCGATGATGCTGTCGCTGCGGTCTATGCTCTTGGTCGAGGTTTCCATTGCGCCTTCGGTCTATGCGTTTGTTGCGTCTGACAGATATTGCTTAGTTGCTCTCATCAGCCGTTCGGTTTGGTGGCGAGTATCATTTTTATTTTCAGGTCGCTGCCAATTACCAGCACATCCACAAGATCCTGTACGGTAAGCGATTTATCGAGCCGCAGCAGGATACTGGGGTCGTTGAGCCCTGCCACGCGCGCCTTTATTGCGTCTTCCAGCTTCAGCGCCGGTATCGAATCTTTGCCCGGGCTTAGATAATAGTGGCGGTCGCGGCTCACTTCAAGCGTTATCTGCTGTTTATTCATCAGCATCACCTTTTTGGAACTGGGCAGTGTAAGCTTTACCACGCTGGGGTTTACAAGCGTGGAAACGATAAGAAAGAACAGCAGCAGGAAGAACATAATATCGTTCATGGAGCTGGCTTCGAGGTGCGCCGAAAAGTTGTTGTCTCTTTTTATATTCATGCAAAAAATATTTAGCTTTTGCCGGGCGGGTGTCCGTTATTTCTTCATTTCGTCCTGTATCATTTCCAGAAAATCAATTGACGATATTTCCAATTTCTTAACGGCTTTATTTACCATGGTATTCAGCCAGTGGTATGATATAAACGAGAAGATGCCAATGGCAAGACCGGTAAAACTGGTAATCATTTTAACATAAAGCCCTTCGCTTATCCTGCCTATGCTTATGTTGTTGTCGAGCGAGATGTTGTGAAAGATGATGATTACCCCGAAAATGGTGCCTATAAACCCGAACATGGGAGCAATTCCGGCTATTATGCCCAGTATGTTCACATTTTTTTCCAGCTTATACGCCTCTATTCTTCCCGCATTTTCCATTGATGATTCTATTTCCTTTATGGGTTTGTCGAGCCGGTTAATTCCTTTCAGGATGACGCGCGCCTGCGGGCTGTCAGTGTTTTTGCAAAATGCCCTTGCGGAGTCGATGTTTCCATTATGGATAAAATCTTTGAGCGATTCCACAAAATTGGGCGACATTTTAGATGTCCGTTTGATAAACAGATACCTTTCAACCAGAAAGTAAACAGCTATAATTGACAGGATACCGAGGGGTATCATGATAGGACCGCCCGCCTTGACAAGTTCAAAAAGCGACATCTGCGATTCGGCTGGAACTACTGCTGCCGCCGCAGCATGGGCTGTATCTGCCGCCGCCGTGACCGTTTGCGTTGGAGGCGCGCCCGCCGTTGCCAGTAGAAGGATATGATGATACATATTCGTTTGTGTTAAAAGATTTTCGTAATTTTGAAACTACTAAAGTATTTTACCAAGCCCGAATATCGCAAGCCCCCTTTTAGAATATATCAACAACTGTGTGTTAGCTTTTTAAAACGCCGGAAAGCGTATAATATTATATACATTTGTGTTTAAATTATTTCTATAATTGCAGCTTGATTTTCTATTCCTGTTTTAACCTAAATTAAACAACTATGGCAAAAAAGACCGGAACTTTAAAAAAGGCAAAAAACAAATCCGGGACTGCCCAGAAAGTGCGTTCAACCATGGCTAAAACGGCGTCTGCTAAGGCGGATAAAAAAGCCGTGAATACCCCGGATAAGAAAAAGAAGAACGCTCCGGTGAAAACCGGAACGGCGGCTAAATCGTTTATAAAAAAGAAAACGGCGGGAGCGGCGGCGAAAGCTCCAAATAAAAAGGCGTCGAAGGATGAAAAGCCAAAAATTACGGCTAAAACGGCTCCGGGGAAAAAAATCGACCCCGATTTCTTCCATGATGACGATGAAAAAGAGGAAAAAACAGAGGTGGAATTCATAGAAGAAAGCGAAGAGGTGGAATTTGTGGACGGCGCCACGGACCTCGATGACCTTCATTCCCTCGGCGATGACGACGACGACGAAGAGGGTATCTTCGGCGAAGATGATTTTTAGCCCAGCCCCTTAACCTGCCATACAGATTACTCCGCCCGAACTGTCGCGGCACGCTCCGGTGACGCTTTTCAGACAGTTCTTCTCACCCCTTATCCTTAATGCGCCCAGCAGGGCAAAGCCAAGCGCCTCCTTGAAATTTACCAAATCATCGGCGGGAATTACTATTTGCGTGTCGGTTATAGCGCTTATTTTATTTATAAGATACCTGTTAAACGCACCGCCGCCTGTAACCAGACATCTTGCGCCTTTTGCCCCTGTGAGCGCCCGCGATACCTGTTCGGCAATATGTTCGGTAACGGTGGCAAGTTTTTCGGGTACGGTAATTCCGCTCTTGTTCACAAGCGGAAGAAACTCCGCCCCGAACCACTCCCTGCTAAGCGATTTGGGAGCGGCGTTACGGTAATATTTAAGTGCATTAAGCCGCGCAAGCAGCTTTTTATCCGCCTTCGCCGAAGCTGCGGTAAGACCATCCTTATCGAAATCCATGTTAAGCAGATTGGCAAAATGGTTGAGCGCTATATTGACAGGGCAAATATCATAAGCAAGCCGTTCGCCGGCATCCGAACGGTATGAGATATTCGCAAATCCGCCGAGGTTTAAACAGAACTCATATTCCGGGAAAAGAAGCTCATCGCAGACAGGGATTAGCGGAGCGCCCTGCCCGCCAAGCATAATGTCAAGCGACCGGAAATCGCTTACAACCGTAATCCCGCATGCAGCGGAAATAGCCGCCCCATTGCCCAGTTGAAAGGAAACATAACGCTCCGGCTGATGAAAAACGGTGTGCCCGTGTGAAGCGACAATGTCTATACCTTTTATTTTTCTGCTGGTTACAAAATCATTAGCACATCTGCCCAGATAACAGCCATATTCACGGTGAAGCTCCATTAAACCCAAAGCCGGAAGAGTATGCGCGCTGCTTAACTTATTGCGCCACCTATTATCATACTTCAGCGTAGTCGCCTTTTCTATCTTATAAGTCCATTCGCCGGCGCAATGTTTAAGGGTGCAACAGGCAATATCGAGCCCGTCGAGCGATGTTCCCGACATTAAGCCGATGATACGATATGAGCAGGCAGCGGAAATAATATAAAATAGGTTAATCGGTTGACAAAAATATTACAAATAGTCAAACTGCGCTTCCGTTCGCTTTTAAGGCGGCGATAAGCGACGGTTATGCTGTCAGCCATTGAATTTCTGAAATCATGCGAACTCAATCTCCGTTTAGCCGCTATATATTATACTTTTTGTATATTAGTTATCTGTAATTTAATAATTAAGAATTACGAATGAACTTTACGAATATATGCCGACCACAATTGAACCCGATAGCTATCCGGTTGCTAAAATTGGAAAATTCAAAGCATCGGTATACCTGCCCGCACAGGTATTTTGCATACGCAAAATTACTTACGGGCAATAAAAGACCTATGCGACCTCACCCCATTATCCCCTCTTCTTGTGCAAGGAGAGGGGAGGGTGCGGCAGAGCAGCCCCAAAGAATAAATATAATAGTAGACACCACCCCCTATAGTGTTCATGAAAACACCGTGTACACCCCAAACCGTGTATACTCTGTTCACGTGAACACTACCCCTACCCGTGTTCACGAAAATACCGTGTACACCCCAAACCGTGTATACTCTGTTCACGTGAACACTACCCCCCATAGTGTTCACGGAGACACTAACCGTACCAGTGTGCAAAGTAAAAGACCTATGCGACCTCACCCCATTATCCCCTCTCATTGTAAAAGGAGAGGGGAGGGTGCGGCAGAGCAGCCCCAAAGAATAAATATAATAGTAGACACTACCCCTACCCGTGTTCACGAAAACACCGTGTACACCCCAAACCGTGTATACTCTGTT
>JAKAOA010000079.1:0-7492 GCA_021823405.1 Bacteroidota bacterium
GGCATTTAATTTTTTTCTCTCCATCGAATGCTATTACCATAGGGGCGTTTCTTGAACCCGGAGATATTATGCAGTAACTTACTCCTTTCGAGGCAACGATTTGAACGAAACGGCGAACTATGGGTTTATTGGTGCTCAACTTTCGGCTTTGATACGGATTCTAACACCGGCAGAAGCGTATTCGTTTTCATTACGGTCTCTTCCCACTCTGCATGGGGCAATGATTCTTCGGTGATACCGCCGCCAATATATAACGCCGCCTTATCATGCATAATCTCTGCGCAACGAAGGTTGACGAAGAAATTGGTCTCACCGTCTATATTATAAGGACCAAGAAAACCGCTGTAATATTTCCGGTTATGGAGTTCAGTTTTTCTGATGAACTTTAATGCTTCGTCTTTAGGTATTCCGCATACTGCCGGAGTAGGGTGCAAATCCATCACCAGATCCCATAATCCGGAGTCAAGACGCGCTGTAAAAGATGTTTTAAGGTGAACTACGCTGCCGGCGACTACGTCAGCAGTTTCCGAGATTTTCACCTTCGAACAGTGTTTATCGACTATTTTTTCAATATATCCGGTAACAAGTTTCTGCTCATTTAACTCTTTTTCAGTCCAGTTAGCATTTGGTTTCTTTGTTCCCGCCAGAGCCACTGTTTTTATCTCTTCTCTGTTTGAAGCTATCAGTAGTTCGGGCGATACGGTGAGCCAGAGGGTTCTGCCGGGAATGTAAACCAAAGACAGGAACGCCGGTCCGAACATACCGCAAAGTTCAAGAAATACGGCAACGGGCGATTTACGCATGTTATTTACATTCTGCACCCTTGACAGGATAACTTTCTTTAACATTCCTTCCTTAATAAATTCCACTGCATCATGCACCTGACGGCAAAACATTTCTTCAGACGTTATACAACTTTCACTTGCCGGAATATCAAAGTTAAAATCGGCAGAAGCATCTTTCAAGTCAACATCCTTGTAAAGGCAGCTAAAGTGAATACCGGCGTTAATAAAGCAGGCAGGGAACCTACTCTCGGGCTGAAAAGGATAAAACACAAAGCCGGGCGCCGACGGAAAGGGCATGCCCGGTTCCAATTCCACCCGGGTTGAACTGTTCGCTATACAATGTATCTGCTGTTCGCCGGGCAACCGGTAAAGGGCAAACGGGTAATTGCTTTTTGTACAAACCTGTATTACCTCCCCTAAACTTTTAAAATGGCTTTTCTTCATTATTCTATATTTTAAATACCTTCACCCGAAAGGTAAATTACCCAAATAGGGTAAAAATTAAAACGCACAAATATAAGATTGAGTTCTTATTTTTAACATGATTTTTCATAAGTTTCTGCCAAATGTGAATAAATATTATCTCCAGCGTTCTTCGGAATACATATTTATTGAAAAATCGGGCTATCATCAACCGGATAAACCGGAGCGTTTTACGCCGGCAGTCGTTAGTGCGAGAACAGTTGATTAAATGGGTGGGCTGATTACAAGCCCCTGTTGCGTTTGATGCAATTAAAAAATTTGATGCTCTCATTAAATAAAGATTTTATCTTTGCAAACCTTAATTGAACAAAAATGAGCGTATTGGAGAGTATCCGTAAAAGGGCAGGATTGCTTGTAATCCTTATCGGAGCGTCGATGGTTATATTCGTTTTGGAGGATGCATTGACATCAGGAAGGTTTTTCTTCGGAGGAAGTAACGAGAACACTGTCGCCATGGTAAACGGTAAAAAGCTGGAATATCAAGACCTTAACAACCGCGTGGACGAGATGCTGACAATGGAAAAAACAGCAAAAGGAAGCGATGCCCTTGATAACGCAACCTATAATAACACTGTACAGAGCGCTTATGAGGAAATGTTGAATAAAATGCTTTTCACACCGCAATTCAAAAAACTTGGCATTGCAGTTACCGATAGCGAACTTACCGACCTTATGCTCGGTAAACATCCCGCGCCCGAAATCGTTCAGGCATTCACCGACCCCAATACCGGACAGATTTACAAAGGATTGCAGGACCCCCGAACCGGCGGCCTCGATATGAATAAGGTGGTAATGTATGTAAAGCAGATGAAAACAGAACAGGAAATGGCCATGTGGACGTTGAGAGAAGATGAAATAAGGGAACACCAATTGAATAATAAATACTTCGACCTGCTTCGTAACGGTTTATTCGTTACCGACGCTGAAGCAAAGCAAGACGCAGAGGACGCTACTAAACAATATAATATAAGTTATGCGCTCGAAAAATACAGCAGCATACCCGATAACAGCATCACCCTGACCGACCAGGATATTCAGTCGTGGTACGAAAAACACAGCTATCAATTCTATCAGGACGAAAAAACAGTTAAAGCCGATTATATTACTTTCAAGGCAGACCCGACCTTAAAAGATTTGAGCGACCTGCAAAATGATGTGGATTCAATTGCTAAGGCATTTAAAAACCTTAAGCCCGCTGATGATTCTATTTTTATTGTGGATAAATCCGACAACCATTTTTTCGACAAGAAGTATTACAGGAAAGGCGCACTGCCGCAATCCATCGATTCCATAATGTGTAATTCGGAAAAAGGGTTTGTTTACGGACCATATAAGGAAAATCAGGAATACCGAATTGTCAAATTGATTGATATAGCGAATATGCCTGACTCCGTAGAAGTGGCTCATATTATTTTCCCGGCAGACAAGAGCGGCGATTTTTCAAAAGCCAAAATAATGGCGGACAGCATTAAGAAGATAGCTACCCCGGATAATTTCGCCTCATTAGCCCGCCAATATTCCCAAGACCAGCAGAGCGCACAGAAAGGAGGCGACCTGGGTTGGTTTACACAAGGAAAACTGCTACCTGAAATGGACAAGGCGTGTTTCGCCGCAAATAAAGGAGATATTATTGAACTAAAATCACAATATGGTTATCATTTGCTATATATAGAGGATGAGCCGGAAAAATCAGACCACTATCAGGTAGGAACTATTGTTAAGGAAATAGAACCCAGTAAAGAAACAACCGACAGTGTGTTCGCACTGGCAAGTTCGTTTTCAGGACAACACCCTACCTCCGAACTATTCGAGAAAGCCGCCGATGCCATGAACAAACGCATTGCCGACCTTAAGGAGAATGATGAGAAAGTAGCTGGTATTGACAATCCTAAGGAATTTATACGCTGGGCTTTTCAGGCGAAACAGGGTGATGTATCGGGCGTGTTCGACGCCGGTAACAATGTATATCTGGTGGCTCACCTCGTGCAGATAACGCCAAGAGGCATTGCGCCATTAGACCAGGTGAAAGACATAGCAAGACCTATGGCGCTGCAATATAAGAAAGCGGAAAAGCTGATAACCGATATGAAAACCGCCGCTCAAGGCGTTTCTGATATTGGCGCACTTGCCCGGAAGTTAGGCATTCAAGCCCAGAGCGCAATGCACATAACTTTTATGACCCATACTATACCCGGACTTGGAATAGAGGAAGCGCTACTCGGTGTAATGTCAGGTATCAAACCGCAAACCATGTCGCCGCCGTTCAGAGGCGAATCGGGCGTATTTATCATCCGCGTTGATTCAGTATCGACGCCGGCCGCCGGTCTCGATTTCAGGTATGTACAGGCGCAACAGGAAGATGTACTGCGCCGCCGGGCTGAATATGATGCCTACGACGCCTTGGCGAAAAATGCCAACCTAGTTAGTCATCTGGGTAAATTCTACTAAAACTGCTCTAAAACGGAAAAGAAGAAATCGCCTTCTATCTTAGCATTGGCATCGCTGTCGGAGCCATGTACCGCATTCTCCTGAATGGATTTGGCATATAGTTTACGTATTGTGCCAGCTTCCGCTTTAACCGGATCAGTGGCGCCTATTAGCTTCCGGAAATCCTGTACCGCGTTCGCTTTTTCAAGTATTGCCGCAACTACCGGACCCGATGACATGTATTTAACCAATTCGCCGTAAAACGGACGTTCCCTGTGAACGGCATAGAATGAACCGGCTTTGTCTTCAGTAAGCCATAGAAGTTTCAGCGCCGCTATCCTGAACCCCGCCTGTTCTATTTTTTGTAAAATGTTTCCTATGTTGCCTGCACCCACCGCATCGGGCTTTATCATTGTAAATGTTCGGTTTCCTGTCATATTTTTTTTGTTTATTAGCTGACAAATATACGGATAACAGGTGTTCCATTCACAAAACTCATAGCTCCCGCCTGAAGATTAAGTAAGCCAATACCATCTTCAATAGTTGGTGTGTAATGCCCGTAATTGATTGCGACCGCGTCCCGATAGCTATCGGGACGCCTTTGCTTTAGCGTAGGTGCAATGTCAAAATACTCATAAGAATATTATACTTAACCCCACAGGGTTTTCACAATGCCGCAGGCAAAAAGGGCAGTTTAATAAGGCGACAGATTTAGCGGTTTTTGACTGTTTGGCTTTAAATGGGCGTAACTTCCACAAAACCGTTTCATTACTTCGTTTTAGCTATCTTAATTGTCTTCCTGAATGTGCCGGATATTAAAACGCACATATATGTCCCCTGTGCGAGTGAGGAGCCGTTATAGTTTATGGCATGACCTCCTTTAGTATATTTTTCATTGCTGACAAGAGATACTATTCTCTTACCGCTCATGTCGGTAATATAAATTGAAATAACTCCATCATTTTTTAACGTAAAATCAATGGTAGTTTGCGAATTAAACGGGTTGGGATAATTCATTAAACTATTGCCTGCAAAGGCGGTATCGAACTCCTCTGTTTTTATATATGGCGGCAGGTTAGTGTTGTTGCTATCCCCTGTTTTATGCGATTTGTGGTCTTTGCCGTTGGTACCGTTTGGGTCTGGGTCGGGTTGGTATGAATAATAGTAGTTCACTGGCTCACAAGTTGGTTCACATGCTAAATTAGTTACATATCCATGAAAATAGCCGCCTTGCTCTATATGTATTACCTCGCCAGGCTGCGGGTCCATTATTATAGAACTCCCGCTGCCCACTGCAACCGCAAGCCCGCCTGCTTGAGCATCGGGTGAGGTATTTGCATTGTGAATATCGAGGTTTTGAATTGCTACATCGGTGCATTGCGTACCTATAAAGGCAGGACTATATGGCGGTGCAAACCCAGGAATATATTGAGTAAGTGCAGGGTAACTGGGTTGGATGGTCTGTGGATTTTGGAGATAATAATTCATCAGATAGTATAAGTTGAATAAGAGCATATAATCTAAACCGTTAAAATTACCATTAAATGTTACATTTCCCCCAGAAATTGGTTCTGCTATAGGATTACCAGAATTGGCATTAAATCTACCTGAACTAGCCCAACCATAACCAGGTTGTCCGTCTTGGGAAAAACCATAGCCAGCGTAATCATTTGGAAATTTTATAGGACCATTTTGCAAAAATTGATGGTTGAATGGACCGTGCCAAGGTGCAGAATTAAGCATATCTTGAACAGTGCAAAAGGGAAAAGTTGCCATATCTATAGAGTTTGAAGGATTGTTACTGTATAAAACATCACAAATTGCACGATAAAATATATCTCTGCCGAACCATCCATAAGTTTGAGAGCATTGCGGAGCGCTGCTTCCTAAAAAAGCAATCACATCTAATGGTTTAGTTATTCCTGCATAAGCATTCCCTATTGCTGCCAGCTCTACTGCCATTATATCATCTTGTTCTGCATTGTATGTCGGACAATTTGCAATCACACTCCACAAAGAGGCAGAAGTGCATTCCACCGGATGAACTACACAATAAAAGGGACCACCATTAGGTGATACATTTAAATCGTTGAATATATTGTTTGCTAAGTTACTTATTGGGACTTCATAGGTCTGGGCATCTCCTCCCTGCCCTATACTCAATTCAGAACCATCCGGTTTTGAAAGCCAGAAACCACCAGAAAGTAATGCGATAAGGGCTGGAGGATTAGCAATATAGTTACAAATAGCAGTACCTTCTGCAATAGCCATACTCCGTAACCCACCATATTGGCTTATAATCAAATTACCTTGTGGATCGCGAAATTGAGAAACATTATCAACAAGAGTTGCCGCTAAAGAAAGACCAACTAACAACCCATAGCACTGGTCCTGACTTGCAGGTGCAGGGTTTGATGGGTCTAGACCGTCACCATACAAAGTTCCAACATACCTTACCGAACCACTACCGTAATTTAATGTTGAATCGGGAAATTCATTCGTTAGACTTGAATTAATCCAATTACTATAAGTCGAATACAAACTATTATCAATATCGCTTGCTTGAATAAAGCCAGATCCTGGAAAAGGATTAGGATTTTTACCATAAAGTTGATATCCTTCCCTATCTAACCTATATACTGTAAGTAATGCATAATATAGTTCCCATGCAGTTTCATCTGTATTTTGTCCATATAATTTTAGCAATGTATACTCTGTAGATAAGACACCGATATAATGGCCAAGAGAAATGGGTGAATCGTCCCATGACATACCTTGTGAATCATATGTAGCGTCATTAAAATTTCGCTGTGCAGCTGGTTCACTTTCGCCTCTATTTGGACCAATACCAAGTAAAAAATAATGTGTCAACCGATAGCGGTAATGCCAGTACTTATCAATATTGGTTTGCGGATCCTGCGCTCCTATCTCATTAACTATGAGCATAATTATTAGAAATATTTGGCATTTTTTCATTTTCTATATTTTTAATATTGTATCATTTTAAAATTGATAGGCAAGACCAAGAACTATACCAAATATATCGACATTAGTAGATGTCCAGCACATAGCAATATTCGAGAAGCTATTATTAGAGGTAACTTCCCCTATTTGATTAAATTGTGCATAATTTAAAGCAACCAATGCATTAAAATCTAGGTTTACAAAGAATTTTGGCAAAATTAAATAATTGAATTGGACAGATAGATTAAGTGTCGGTAAAGTAGAGTGGTAAGCTTCGGTACTCCAGTTATAACTGCTAGTGTGATTCTGCTTGGCACTATCCTTATCCACAACTTCAAGAGACCCGTTTAACATTGGCAGATTAATGAAAATTTCTCCTATTGAAAGACAGAATTTAGTAATAAATTTCTTTTTTTGTGAGGATGTTTTACTGATTCCAATTTGGAAGGTGTAATTATTGTAGAAATAATTACCGTTAGTTACAATTTTAGAACTTATGTATTGCCCATACCGCCAGTATTCAGAACCTAACACAAATCCGTTCGCATTTTCATTTAAGAAACCAGTTGCATAAAAGGGAAGTTGACATGAGATATAAGACAGATTAAATCCCCAGCCATGCCATGCTATTTCAGCCTTTGTGTTCAAACCAATTCCTGTTGATGCAAATCCTACATAAGTTGGAGGTAAACTTAAGTTATAATTTTTTGAGCCATAATTGCCAATTGGGATAGCCACGCCTGCACCCATAGAAAATTCAAATTGTATCTTCCTTTTTGCTTCCGGCTTTTGCGTTGTATCCTTCGGTATTTCAGTAAGTATTCTCGTTTTAC
>JAKAOA010000079.1:7502-12866 GCA_021823405.1 Bacteroidota bacterium
GGTTTGTTTACCATAAAAACTGATGTTCGGGCTATTTCTTTAAGAGAGTCGTTCTTGTTTCCGCAATCGGTGTATTTTACTTTGTTTAAGCCAATGCTTTCTACTTTACAATAAATCAACTTGCCGTTGGTAAGTGTAAGTACATCGCAACCGGTGTCGGGCGGCGTAATTTGTTTCACAGCTTTCGCAGGAAAGAAGGTTGCCAATGAAAAGCAACATATAACTGCAAGTTTAGACGCTATTCTCATAATTACTATGCTTGCGCAAAATTCCTTTACTTCTGAATTTTTGCCAATTCCGCTTCCATGGCATCAAGCTTTTGTTCAAGGAGTGTTATTTTATCATCCTGGGCTTTTATCTGTTTGTTTAATTGCAATATATATAACATTGTTTCCTCCTGCTTTTGCAGTAGAGCAGTATTCAACTTGCCAATGGCAACTCCATCCCCGCTTTCCATTTCCTTTGCCGAAGCTATTCCCGGTAAATGATGGTTTAATTGCAAATATTCTTCCAATTTATCAAGAGGCATCAGATTGTAATCCTTGTCAAAAACAAAATCGCAACCGCTTATGCACACGTATAATTCTTTTGCCCACATAGTCCCTGATACATTAAGCAGATATCCTGAATTTCCGCCTGATAAAATATTCACATTGCCGGTAAAAACTGATGTACCGGTAGCATTAACTGTAAAGAGATTATGCAATACATATCCATCCCAACCTGATACAGTAAATACCGGACTATAGATATTATTATTATTCGGAAATAACGCCACCTCTTAAAACTCCTGTAATTAAAGGGTTTTATGGCTTTCTTATCTGTATTAGTAACCTTTTTTAGTAACATTTTTGCTTGCACGAGGCAAAGATACGATTTATATCTGATGGTAGGAGTTAATTTACCATATAGCCCTTTATTTACAAAGGTTTCATAATTTGCACACACATTATAGCAACAAAAAGATAGATAAACTGAATTAACCCTATTTTCTACTATCTGCAAATGTAAAAACAAACTCATATAGCAAATAAAAAAGGCACGGAATTATTCCGTGCCTTGATATTTTGGTAACATAGTTAGTGAGGCGCTATCCCATAAACGTCTCCATGAGCAACGTATCTTCCCCAAAAGATATAATATACATAGGTTATTTTAGCGTTCATTAAATACTCCCCATGAGGAACAGAATTACAAGCATTGTCAATGGCATCAGTTATATCCATTCCTGCACCTCTGCATTGTTCTTTTAGCATTATATTATTCGCTTTGAAATCCACATTTTTTGTTGAAACAGTTGTGAATTTGGCTATTGTACAAGACGATAAAAATAATACAGATGCAATACAGAGTGTTACAAAATTGTTTATTTTCATTTTTGTTAAGTTTTAAATCAGTTAATTATTACCGTGTTTTTGCGCCTCAATAATAGCTTGCACCTGTGCGTAATCTTTCCAGTTAGTGTGGGGATGCTGTTTCATTACGGCTTGTGGAACTACGACTACATTGAAATATATTGTAGTTGCCGGTTGGCTGATATTAGGTACTCCTGTTTGTGCATCATAAAAGACACTTATGGTGCTGGAATTTAGAGAATAATTTATATCAGGCGCACCCATAGTATCACCCACGAAAGGTAATGCTGAAAAATTAGTATTATCTGTTGACCAATAAATACTAATTGCAGCTTGTGTTATGTTACTAAAACCAGTAGCAACGAATGTGGTTAACCATCCACCATTTCCATCTGAAGACCAATTTCCTGGAGAAACACTAATGGAGGACGAAACAACTCCATTGTTAGTTAAGTAATTACCTGCAGGTTGATAGCTGCTGTCATCATCCTTGCTGCATGAACTAAATGCAATGGCAAAACATATTGCCATCATTGCTGTTAAAAATTTGTTTGTTTTCATAGGACATTTTTGTTTTTGTTTTCCCCAATGCCCCGAACAGGAGTTATTTTTTAAAAAATCAGCGTGGGACATTCACCCTACTGCTTTTGAGGTACTGCAACGCACCTAATACACGATAAGATAAAGCCCACGCTTTGCATGGGCGTACACTTATCTCATGTATTTTGGTAATTGTTGCAGTTTCCAAAAGCAAGAAAGCTAACGCCAATATGTTAGTTTACTTTGTGTTTATATCAATAGGCAGATGATTTTGGTACGGCAAATATAATAAAGTTTCTACCGCAGGGTACGTAACGTATTATATTTTTCAGGTAACGTTATATGAAAGCTACGTTACGGATTCACGTAACGTGGAAAACAATTCACGTAACGTAACCGAAAACCAACGTTCCGTTACGTATTTGCTGATTCCGTTACGTTTCCATGTTTCAGGTGCGGGCAATCCAAAACATCAAAATTGGTTACAATTTATGATGAGGATTGGTCAAGAAAATTATGTAACGGATGCTATGGCTATCTACTCTCAAAAAAGGATACGTAACGTGTTATAATTTCACGTAACGTAATATGAAAGCTACGTTAGGTAACGTTACGTAAATGAATTACGTTACGTGTCGTAACGTTTTATATTTATCACGTAACGTAAAATCAAAGCTACGTTCCGTTTCCTATTTGCTGATTCCGTTACGTTTCCCTGTTTCAGGTGTGGGCAGTAGAGTGCATACTCCATACCTTGTGTATGCACTTTTCTTAATTTCTTATTTTCCTTTTATTTGACACTTTTCTCTCTGATTGTCAATTCTATTTGACAATTCTCTTCCCCTTTGTAAAATAAGAAAATAATTTCGGCACGGGGGCATGGGATAATTTTGTGTCAACCAAATCAATATTAAGCGAATGGCAAAACTTGAACCCAAAGACCCGCAGTTCGGCATACCTATTGCCTGCCGTATAGACGGAGATATAGCATTTCGGCTCAATGATGAAGCTGCAAAGGAGGGCATATCACTCTCCCGCTACCTTTCCCGCTATATTAAAAGCATGGGCTTTAAAGCAAGAAGAATTAAGGAATTGGAAAGAGAATTGTTGGTTGAAAAAGAGATATATAAAATTGCCGTAAGCCGTACCATTCTTCATGCTACTAACGGCAAAGAAAAAGAAACTAAAGAACTGATACAAATTTTTAAAACCGAAACCGAAAATGAACGCAAAAGAAGAAACAATGCCGTTACAGAGCATTAGTCATAATGCAACTGAAATTATTTTCTGGACAATAACCGGAAGCATATTACTTACTGCAATAATAATCCTGGTTGTAGGTAGCAGCAAGGGTAAAATAATGAGCGTAACCGATGTGATGAATCAATTAAACGGAATTTGAATTCCGAATAAGTGATGAGTTTTGAACAAACCTTGCAGGATGCTATCGTATCGGCTCTGAACACAGAGGCAGGTCAATTTGCATTGGAACAAGCCGTCAGAAAAGCCCTGAATGCCCACAGGCAGGATAACGCCCCGTTGTATCTAAACAAGAATAAAGCTGCCTCCTATTTAGGGCGTTCCGTCAAAACTCTGGACTATTATGTTTTACAGGCACAAAAGAGGAAAAGCAAAAACCCAATACCCTTCCACCAACCGCTTGGAAGAAAAACAGCCATTTATTTTGATAAAAACGAACTTGCATTATGGCTACAAAAGAGAAAAATATAAAAGCCCTGCAATTTGCAGGGCTTTTATAGTAAGGTCTATAATCCGTCATGCAACTTTACCCACGATTGAGTAATTAAATCGTGCAGCTATCGTCTGAATAGGCGCAATACCCTGTAATATATCCCCTTCATTCACCCCGATATATTTCATCGTGGTCTGAATATTGGAATGTCCGAGTATCTTGCTAATCGTAACGATATTCACCCCCTTTTTGTAAAGCAAAGTAGCGCAGCTTCTCCGAAATGTATGTGTGCCGATGTGCTTGTTTATTCCCGCCTTTTTGCACCATTGGTTTATGTGCGCCAAAATGTGCGTCTTGCTTACAGGCAGTTTAAAAATAAGCCCCTTCCGTTCTTTACCTGCTCCAATCCATTCAAACATCTCTGCCGTAATAAAACAGGGTAGGATATGTTGTGTCTTTTCCTGCTTAATGATTATCCTGTACATTTCGCCCTCTTTTGTAACCTGTTCCCATGTCAGTTTAGCTACATCTCCCCATCTTTGCCCGATAGTAAATTGCAAAATACAGGACTTTGCTATTTCCATATTAAAACAGGGCGTTTTTTGCAGGGCTACAATCTCCTCCTCTGTTAAGGTAACAGGGATGTGTTTAGCAAATCCGATAGAAGGGATTTCATCCCAATTTAATCCATAGATTAAGCCCTTGCGTTCCGCCCTTTTCACTATGCAGCACAATTTCTCAAAATAAGTGTTGGAGGTGTCCTGCGTGAATTTTCTCAATAAATATTTCCGAAATCCGTTGAGAAAAACATTAGTGAAACAGGTAAATGGAAATGTCTCTTTTTGCGCCCACTTTTTTAAATTCATAAATACGGCTTTGTAGTTTAATCGGCTCTTTTCCCGTTCAATCCCCCCTATATAGTTCTCAAAGAACGCATTAAAATTGACAGGGGTGAGATTTTCAACCCCTTGCCCATGCTTGCCCGAATAAAAGCCCATTGCAGTTAATTGTGAGAGGCGAATATCCGCCTGCTTTTTAGCGTCTGCCTCAATATCAATGTCGGCACGTGTGCCTGAAAGATACTTGTTCAGGAACTCATAGTATCTTTTTTGGGTTTGTTTATCCCTGATTTCAAAATACAGGGATGTTTTTACTCCTTCCTTTTTACGGAGTATGACGGAAAACAAACCATTTTTTGCTATATATGCTTTTGCGTATTTTTTCATAACTTTGAATTTTAAAAGTTCATTTTAGTAACAAATTTCAACCATAAGTGTTACCCGGTAATAAGTAACTTTTTTGGTAACTTTTTTCAGTAATAAAGGATGAAAAGATGTACTAAATGATTTTCTAAAATACGGCTATAAAGCCCGCTACGAGTGGCTTTTGAGTAATGAATAGAATAAATCCGTACTGAACGGATTTTTATTATTGGGATTATTAATCCATTGCCCTACAATATTCGACATTGCCGGCGTGGATTGATTCCCAATATTTACATTCCCTGCAATATTTGTACTCCCTGCAATAGTTGTATTCCCGCTATTATCCACATTAAACACATTATTATGGGTATTCGAATTTAAAATTGAAAGCTGGTTTGCAGCAGAGCAAGATGATATTGTTAAGGCGCTATTCGCATTCCATGCCCCTATTCCAAGCGCCGTTTTACAACTGTATCCTTTATCGGTAAATAATATTCCGCTGCAGGTGGCAAAATCAATAGGGTTGGTGGTGCAATCACCAATAAGTGGCGGATTAGCATGTGCATTTACA
>JAKAOA010000080.1 GCA_021823405.1 Bacteroidota bacterium
TTTTGGTCACTATTTTTTGCGCCTGTTTTGTTGTTCATCGTTCCTTTAATTTACACCTAAAGTTTTGCCTCCCGCCGGATAAGGCGTTTAGCTCATAGTTCATCGCTTATAGCTTATAGCTTATATCTCATAGTTCATCGTTCATAGCTTTTAGCTTCAGAACGCAAATATATACATTTATTATTACATAATACATATATTGTAAAATAGTTATCAACAATCTACCTCACCAGCCCTATTCCTGTTTTAAGAATGGGTGGAACTATAAACGTTTCTAAAAAGCTACACTTACATTATCCGGAAAAAAATATTTGCCATTGAAGTCAAAGCCGCTGTAAACTAAAACAATTATATTTTTGAAGATATCAACCGATAATTCAGTTAATTTTGCTGAAATGAGAAACGCCTTTCTGATACTTCTTTTTATCAGTGTAAGCCCCATAGTATTCGGTCAGGCCACTTCCACTGACGCAAAATCCATGCTTCCTGATACCATCACCTTTATAGACGGTGAAGTAATAGCGGCTCATATTACCGATACCTCCGGCGATAAGATTACTTTTGAAAAGCCGCGCTCAAAAAAACACAAGCGGATAGAGGTGGATATGGAAAATGTATTTTCTATACGTTATGCGGGAACCGGTAAGGAAATAGTGGTATATAACTACGACACGCTGATTGGAAATGACTACACGGTAGCCGATGCACGACTCTTTATTGCAGGTGAACAGGATGCCCAACGCGGGTACCGTTGCAGAGGACTATCGGTTACCGCCTTTGCGATTGGCGTGGCATCAGGAATAACGGGCGCTTCATTGTTTGTACTGTTGCCGCCCTACTTTTTTTCGGGGATACTCGACTATACCCGCGTTCATATAAGGCATAAAAGCGTGTCTAACCTAAATAATGTTAAATACGACCCTTATTTATACGGTTATGCCGAAGTAGCCAGACGAAAGCGCACTTTTAGGACGTTATTATGGGGCGGCACCGGCGCCATAGTTGGCTTGGTGATACATTTCGCCGCAGGGCTTAACAAATAAATGAAAACTATTGCCTCCATCATACGGTTAATCGTTTTCTCCAATATTTTTATATCGCTTTGCGTCCTCTGCTTTACCGCCAAAACAGCGTTAATTCTATTCGGAGATAATGGTAACATTCATGTAAATTTGCTTGCTTTTTTTTCCACATTTTTTCTTTATGGTTTTCATGGCATCTACGGCAGCAGTTACTCTGAAACAAACGAATGTCCCGACAATCAAAGGAGAACTGACGATTACAGGAGATTAAACATGCTTTTAAATCCCTTGGCATTTGCCTTTGCCGTAAGCCAGCTTATATATATGCCATTACGCGTGTGGTTCATACTTATTCCGGTAGCTGCCATAGCATTCGGCTACAGCATTCCAATTATCAGACGCCGCAATAAGTTTCTTCGGCTTCGCGATATTTCCTGGTATAAGGCAGTGTGGATAGCATTTTCTTACGCCTGGCTTGCTACCTGTCTGCCGATAGCGTTTATCTTGCCGTTAAATAACTTGTTGCGACCGCAGGTAATATTCATTTTCTTAAGAAATTTCCTGTTTATTTTCGCCATTGCCATACCATTTGACATACGGGATGTTAGAACGGATTTACATAGCGGGATTCGCACCCTGCCGCTGCTTTTAGGAATTAAGGGCTCAATTAAAATAGCGCTAATTTTACTTTTTGCGTTTGTTCTCTCCGCAATCCTTCAGGTCTATATGCACGATTTATCAATTCCGATTTTTCTCGCATTACTTATTTCAGGTATCGAAGCCGCCATAGTCATACCGCTATCATCACCGAAAAAACCAACGCTTTTTTTCCCTATTGCCATCGAAAGCAGCATGGTGCTGCAATGGGCTTTGTTGTATGTCTTCCTTATGGTAAGAAGCTAAACTAAAATCATTCGGGCTGCTGATTTTTATCATTTACTTTATTTATACCCTCGCCTATCTTTACTCTGATTTTTCAAATGGACGATTGCCTGTCATAAGATTTAGTTGGTTAATATATAATTGAAACGGCAGCAATCATCATACCGAAGGCGGATAAAGTTCCGCCTTCGTCGTTATAGTTGGATAAACGCCTAAGTATTCAATAGAAAGTAATAGCGCTCTCTTCTCATACGCTCCAATCATCATGGGTTATACCGGCTGCTATTGGATTTGCGGAATTTACAAATTCAAAACATCGGTATAATTGCATCCCGATACAGTCCGGCTGATTAAAAAAGAAAAGATTTAAGAAGCATGACAGTACAAAATAGATGTCATACACCTTAAATCTTAAAAAAGAAACTAATGTTTCCGGGCTTTATTTACCCTTGGCTGAATCCTTCTTATTCATCATCATGCCATGCATCGGGCAACTGCCTTCTTTCTGTTCCCCCATACCTTCATGACATTCTCCCATGCCTTCGTGGCACGAACCCATTCCCTCCTGGCACGAGCCGTCCATACCATCTTTACATGAACCATTCATTCCATCGTGGCACGAACCCATATCTTCATGGCATTCATCCTTCCATCCGCGGCACGAACCCATTGGGCAACATCCGCCTCCCATCATCATAGGACCGCATCCCATCATACCTCTCCTGCAGCCCATCATTCCATATCCGTTCATTTGTCCGCCCATGTAACAGCCGTCGCCGTCTCTCATCATAAGCATTTTAATGTGACCTTCGCGTTCACCTCTCATACAGCACCGCATGGCGCTGCGGCATCCGATACATATAATACAAAGAAAACCCATGATTACAATGAACCATGAAACATATTTGTAAAGATTGCCCAGGTTTTCCTTTTTTGTTTGGGCGAGCAACATCATTCCTGCCGCAATGGCAAGAAGAGATAAAGCACAAGCGATTAGTAACATAAGATAAAGATTTTAGTTAGATAGCAAATATAGCTATTTTGATAAGGCGGTATTCCTTACCGAACTTAAATTTATTAACCGGACCCATCGGCGTAAAACCCGGAGTATGACTTTATCTGCTTTTAGCCGCTATTACTGAAATTTCAACATTGACGTTAAGCGGCAGGCGAGAAACCTGAACAGTTTCCCTTGCAGGAAAATTTCCGGAAAAATAGGAGCCGTATACCTCATTCACTTGAGTAAAGTCATCCATGTTTTTCAGGAAAATGGTTGTTTTTACTACCATGCCGAGGTTGGCGCCGGCTGCTTCCAGCACCGCTTTCACGTTATCCATTACCTGCATGGTTTCATTTTTTATGGTATCAATAACCATCTCTCCGGTCGGTTTTTTGGCAACCTGCCCTGAAACAAAGATAAACCCGCCTGTTTCAACCGCCTGACTGTAAGGTCCGATCGGCTCGGGTGCATTTTTGGTTATAATCGTTTTCATAGTTTCAAATTTATTACTTGAATATGGCTGGAATGTTTTTGCGGCAAAGGTATGTTAGTTTTTCTTAACCGGGGCTTTTGGATAGCCGGATGAAGGAGAATCGGCTTACTGATACGCCTTTATCGGTATAGCGACAAATGAAAACCGCTATTTTGCGTTTACAAAATAGCGGTCTCCCGGTAGATTTGTAGCCGGTGGGTTACTCTATACTGATCTTGGCTGAAAATGCGGCGCCGTTTTCCAATTTCAGGACTATGAAATATATGCCGGACGGTTTGCCGCTCATATCTGCCTGAATCTGGCTTGAATTAAGGGTAATTTGTTGGTCTAAAACTTTTTTACCTGATATATCATACACCTGCATTAGCGCTGTTCCGCTGATATTTGGCGTCATTATAGTGAAGAGTCCGCTACTTGGATTTGGGAACACCTTCAATTCGCCGCTGTTTGCCGTAATCTCATTAATGCCTGCCGTTGATTTAACTTCCCTTACCCTCGACTGGTTATATGCGCCTATATAAACCGAACCTGACGGCGCAACCGTTACGCCGCCTAATAAGCCGAGCCCGGCAGCTGTCGGGGAGCCGCCATCGCCGGAATAAGTAGGTGTGCCGTTACCTGCGAAGGTGGTTATAACACCGGTGCTTTTTGATATCATCCGTACTCTGTAATTCCAACTATCAGCTATATAAATGTTGCCTGTAGCATCTAAAGATACACCTGTAGGATACCATAAATATGCCGCAGTTGCTTGTGAGCCATCGCCGCCAAAAGAGCCGTTAACGGTATCGCCTGCTATTGTTGTAATGATATGGGTAGAACTATTCACCTCCCGTATTTCATAATTGTTCTGGTCGGCGATATAGAGGTTGCCGCTTGCATCCAGTGCAACTCCGAAAGGACAGTTCAGGCGTGCTGCTGTCGCCTGTCCTCCATCGCCGGCTCCTCCGGCAAAATGGTCGCCGGCTATAGTAGATATTTTGCCTGAAGATGCGGCAACCTCCCTGATGACGTTATTTGCCGAATCAGCGATATAGAGATTATGTAAAGCGTCAACTGCAACACCGCTGGGACCCTTCAAACTTGCAGCAGTAGCCAACCCTCCGTCTCCGGCATACCCGCGGGTAGCGCTGCCCGCTACCGTAGTTATCTTGCCTGCTGCCACCGCTCTAATCCGGTTATTGCCGCAATCGGCTATATATACAATGCCTGCTGCATTGTCCACTGCCACGCCACAGGGATATAACAACTGTGCGGCGGTTGCGTTACCTCCATCTCCCGAAAAACCGGGTGCACCGGTGCCTGCGATTGTTGTAATCACTCCTGTTGAAAGGTTTACCTCCCGAACCCTGTTATTTTGCTGGTCGGCAATATATACGTTACCGGAACCGTCGGTTGCTACGCCCCAGGGCTGGTCAACTTCCGCCGCAGTTGCCTGACCGTTATCGCCGCTATAGGAGGGGGTTCCGTTGCCGGCGGCAGTGAAAATCTTATACTGGGCGTGCACGATAGTAAATTGTGCAGCCAGAAAGAGTAAAGCGAGAGAAAAGAGAGTTTTTTTCATGATTTTTATGTTTTAAAAGGTTATTAAAACAAGATTAACAAAGCAAAGATATAAATTCTCTCAATATCTGCATTAAACTCCTAAAAGATTCTATTCCGGCTACAATTGAACCCGATAGTTATCGGGTTGCTAAGGGGCATACATTCAAAGCATCTGAATAACTGCCCGTATAAATGTATTTTGCTTTGCGCCAATACTATACTAAAGTATCCATCCCGTTAGCTATCGGAACGCGGTGGCAAAATTATTCAGGGACGGTATAAATTACAGGGTGTACATCTTACCCGGCAGCGAAACGAGTATTCCGGCGAATTCGAGCGATAAGAGATGCGCTGCAAGATTGACGGGCGATATGCGGGACTGCAACGCCAAATCATCTATATACATGGGAGCGCTACTTGCTTTTAGAGTTTCCACTATAAGGGTTTCTTCGTGATTAAGATTATGGAAAAAAGCCGCTTGTTTTGTACGTTTTTCTTTCACTTGTTTCCATCCTAACAGGTCTTTTATCTCTTCTGCCGACTGAACCAGCGCCGCTTTATTCAGTTGAATCAGTTTGTTACAGCCGCGGGAGCAGATGTCGTCTGCCCTACCCGGACACGCCAGTACCTCGCGATTGTATGATAGCGCTATTTCTGCCGTTATAAGCGCGCCTCCCGATTCTTTTGATTCTACTACGAGAATGGCATCCGCCAATCCTGCAACAATCCTGTTCCGCATGGGAAAGTTCTCCCGGCTTGGAATTGTGCCAGTCAGAAATTCGGTGAGAATGCCACCGTTCTGAAGGATTTTATTTGCAGTATTGGCATGTTCTGAAGGATAAATAATATCATGCCCATGGGCTACCACCGCTATTGTGTTTAACCCTGCACCGAGTGCGCTGCGGTGAGCGCAGATATCAATACCGTAAGCAAGTCCGCTTATAATCAGAGCGCCGGTATCTTTTAGTCCCGATATAATTTCTTCAGTCATTTTTTTCCCATAGTTGGTGGCATTTCGCGTTCCGACTACTGCAAGCACATGTTCAGTTTCGAGAGGTGAATTTCCCCGATAATATAGTAATAACGGACTGTCTTCGCATTGTTTCAGGCGCAGCGGGTAGTCCTTATCGGTATAAAACAGGGGTTTAACATCGTTTTTTTCAATAAACTCTACTTCTTCCTGCGCCCGTTGCAACACCACCTGATTAACTATGGCATTAGCGGTTATTTTGCCTATACCCGGAATTTTTAGCAGATTTGCCTTTTTTTCACGGAAAACCGCTTCTACGCCTCCGCAATATGCAATAAGAGTTTTAGCCGTTACGGATCCAACTAAAGGAATCTGGGTAATACCGATTTTATAAAGCAGGTTGTTATCCATTCGTCGCAAAAGTAAAAAAATAGCCGCCAGCCGAATCACAAAATTGATTTACCTTTGAAATGAGTAAGGGAGAAATGTTACAGAACAGTGAAATAAATAAATCGTGCCGTTTTTAGTTAAAATAAGAGACCGGATAGGCAGGCATTTTCTTAAAAAGGAATTATCAAAAATGATGCATACGCCTTCGATGGTAAGTATTGCGGGTGCCCGAAAGGTGGTAATTATCTTTAATTCCGACAATAGCGCTAATGTGGAACTGGCAAGAAAATATTATGACTATTTAAGCGCCCTTGGGAAAAAGGTATCGGCAATAGGATATATAAATGCTAAAGACCCTTCTGTGAATATGACTTGGTGGCCCGGAATTAATTATATTACCAGAAAGGAACTGAACTGGTATTTTGAGCCGGAAAAGAAAATTATTGATAACTTTGTAGGAAGCGGGTATGACCTACTTATAGATTTAAATATTGCGGAAACAACACCGTTACTGTTTGTAACTGCAATGACTCCGGCAAACTGTAAGGTTGGAAAATATACGGAACAATTTTTGATGCTTTATGATGTTATGATAGAAACTGCCCCCGATAAAACTCTTAAATATTTTCTGCGTAACGTTGATAAGTATATGGAAAACATAGATAAGGGACAGAAAACCCCGGACCCAACTCAACCGTTAAAATAGATAGAACTATACATTTAAAAGTAAACCAGATAGAATATGTCCTTAGAAAACCAAATGAATCTTCCGCCGCATTTGCAGAAGAAGGTGGATGAAGCGGCAAAAGAAGCCGTGGAAAGGATGGAGATAGAGTATGAACTGCGAAACAACCCTGTATATCAGAAATTTTTTTCGCGTTTTAATCCCTCCGATGTAGAAGAATTTATAAAGGACTATTCGAGCAGGAAGGTTTGTTGGGTTAACTGGGGCAGAGATTTCTATCAGCAAAAGGAAGACCAGCAGTTAAAATACCTTCTACTCTCTGAAAACTGTTTATGGCAGATACAACAGAAAAAGCTGTTCAATTTGCAATGTCAGTGGAGGGCGGAAAAGATAAAATTACAAGGTATCAGCGTTACAGCCGATTTCCGATACTGGGAGTACCATATTAAACGCAGCTCCTTTCTTCCGCCTATCACACAATGGGAATTTGAGCTTTATATGGACTACCTGCAAAGCGATGAAAGTGAAATTGACCCATGGGAAAATGACGCGCTCTTTGAATGGCAGGATTATAACCGATTTGTTAAAGAAGCGAAAACTACCGGTAACCCAGACGAAGTTATTCTGCCTTTATGGTACAGTTATTACGACAACAGGATGGGTACCGGATCTCTGATGGCGCTACCGGATGTAAGAGGCGAGAAGGAAGATGGCTATATAAAACTCTATAATGAATACCTTGGTAAAACCAACCCTGAAAAACTAACAGGCGTTATTAATCCTTGGAAAAGAGAGGATTACCTTTCCGCATGGGAACCTAAACAGGTGGAAGAATTTATTAGGACATTTGAAGATAAAGAAGTGCTTAAGTACTATCATTTCTACCATGAAAAGAGCAATAAGCAAATGGATGCAGCTGACGAGTGGGCGCAGGAAGCATTCGAAGAGTTGCGCGAAGTGGATGAACCTATACCAATAAGGGCGGGCACCGACTGGCGAGAGGCGCTGATAGAGGCATGGGAGGAATACAGAAATAAGGAAATAGTTAAACTGTTACCGCTTGTATATGACGAGTACCTTCAAAAACAAAACCTTGGAATATCGTATTTTAAGGAAGAAAACCCGGCATTGGCGGAACAGGTAAAAGAATGGAAATCGGCAGTAATAAAAGGCAGGGAACTTGCGGGTGAAGCGCCGGATCTGAATTTCTGAACGCTTTCTTTAGAATATTGTTCAGGGTATGTGCGGTATAGCGGGTTTTTCGGGAGCAGGCAGCGAGCAGGATTTGAAACGAATAGCTCTATTTTTTCTATCTTTGAATATTTATTTTATGTATAAATAACTGAAAATGATTACAGAAATTAAACTTGAAAATTTTCGCAGCATTGAGAACGCCGAAATAAAATTGGGTAAGATTAATATTCTTACAGGTAGTAATAGCAGTGGGAAATCCAGTATACTATATGGCTTACTGGCATTAAAAAATACAATCGGCAATCCTAATCAAAGTATTGACGGTTGCCTTACTTTGCCATATATGAATTTGGGCGGTTTTACGCAAGTCGTTTTTGATAAAAACGTAAATAAGCGTATAACGTTAGGAATTGAAAATCAGAGTGAGAACAATAATAAAACTTCATTTTGGGCCCACCTCGGAAAAAATGAATCTGAACTAAATATAAAAACAAATATATTACCAGGAGGGTTAAAACTACCGGTTACGTTCCCTTATCCGGCTAATAAAACAACCGGAACTGAAAAACAATTCGCTGAAGATATTATCTTTACTATAAATTGGAATGGAATAAGTGCAAATTTAAGTTATAAGAAACTTAAAGAAGATATGCCTGATGATAAAGTAAGACAATATACAGAAGATTTGAACATTGGGTTAAACTCACCTGCAGAAGCATTAAGAACAGTCGATTTTATTCCCCTAAAACATGGTAGGGGATTTACTCAACCTGTATATACTTCTATGGCTTTAAGTAATGATATATTGGAGGAAACGCAAATAGCCACTTTATTGGCGCAAAATAGGGATTTGGAGGGTAAAGTATCCCACTATCTTGGAAAAATCACAAACAAGTCATTCAGCGTTCGTCCCATACTTGGCACGGGTAATTTCTATCTTCAAACACACGATAAAAATACCGGTTTTGTATCTGACTTGGTTAATGAAGGTTTCGGTATCAATCAATTAATAGCAGTACTCACCAAAATATTAAGACCAGACGTCCGTTTTATTTGTATAGAAGAATTAGAAATTCATCTACACCCTGGATTAATGAAAAATCTTGTAGAAGTGTTGATTGATATTAGCGAAGAAGAGGATAAACAATTTTTAATCTCCACTCACAGCGAACATATCATTCTGCCCCTTCTTAATAAAGTTGCTGAAGGGAAAATAAAGCCGGAGGATATTACTATTTACTTCCTTGAAAAAGACAGGAAAAGAACAACTTATAAGTTGCAAAATATCAATTCAAAAGGACAAATTGAGGGTGGGCTCAAATCTTTTTATGATACGGAACTTGCTGAAGTAGAGCAATTTTTTAAGGCAAGGGAATAGAATATGGATTTTGTAATTAATGAATGGTTTGCAGAATATTTGAAACCTGATGCGACAGTTAAAGAAAGACAAAAGTTCTATCAATTTTATAAATGGTTCCTAGAAAAAAATAATTCAAATCGAATTATCATAAATACTGAACAGCCATTATACATTAAGCTACAGAGATATGCAAAATCATATCAAATTTACCCGTCTGGTAAATTATTTAAAAGCATCATTAGTACCCTTCTTATAAATAATACAAAAACTTTACTGGTAGATGAGGATTTTGAATTACCTGATAAATTAAATGAACTTTTGCAAAACGGCAATTTCAGCAGTGATGCATATTTATTTAAATGCGCCTTACAAAGCAAAAGCAAAATTATAGTAACAACAGATAGTAGATTGCAAAAGCATACCGAAGCGTACGAAGATGTAAAAGTAATATTACTCGATGATTTTCTCAATGACTACTGTAGTTTATGAATATTAATAATTCCATTCTTGTCTATTGACCGTTATTAAATCAAAACAACAAAAATTGTTCTATTCTTTCAACTTTGGAAGAATTCTTAATCTCCTGTTCATTATCAGATATTTAAATTTCAGATGTGCGGTATAGCGGGTTTTTCGGGAGCAGGCAGCGAGCAGGATTTAAGGCGGATGATAGGGACAATTTCGTACCGCGGACCCGATTATCAGGGTACGAGTATGATAGGCGATACCGGTTTAGCCCACGCCCGGCTTAAAATTATTGATTTAAGCCCCGAAGCAAATCAGCCATTCTTTTCCGATGACAAATCGGCGGCGATAGTTTTCAACGGTGAGATATACAACTACCTTGAGCTTAAATAAAAGCTTCTTAAAACAGGAAAATATAAATTCCGCACCAACGGAGATACAGAAACGCTGCTATATCTTTATATGGAATATGGAACGGAGATGTTCGATATGATTATAGGCATGTTCGCCTTCGGTATATACGATTTTAAAGAGAGGAGTTTGCTCCTTGCAAAAGACATAGCCGGAAAAAAGCCCCTTTACTACTCTTTAGCAGGGAACACCCTCGTTTTCGCCTCGGAAATTAAAGCCGTTGTCAGCCACCCTTCTGTTTCAAGGAATCTGAACATCGACGCCCTGAACGAATACCTTACTTATGACTATGTTCCTACTCCAAACACTATTTTTAAAAATATCTGCAAACTGGAAGCATCGCATTATCTGATATATAAAGATGGCAGAATAATGGTAAATAAACCGTATTGGAAAGCGAATTATCTGCACGGCGACGGGTATGGTAATCTAACCTTAACCGATGCCGTAAACAAGCTGGACGAATTACTGGATGCCGCTGTACGGCGGCGGCTGATGAGCGATGTTCCCCTCGGAGTTTTTTTAAGCGGCGGCATAGACAGCAGCGCCGTAGCTTGGTACGCAAAAAAAAATTCCACCTCGCAGGTTAAAACATTTTCAATCGGTTTCAGCGAAAAGAGCTATGATGAAAGCGACATAGCGGCGCTTGTGGCTAAACACCTAAACACGGAACATTATCAGGAGAGATTGACCGCAAAACATTCGCTTGAACTAATTCCGGAAATAATACCCCGCCTCGACGAACCCTTTGCCGATCCGTCTGTTATCCCAACTTATTTTTTATCAAAAGTTACCCGCAAACATGTAACCGTGGCGCTGGGCGGTGATGGCAGCGATGAACTTATGGCGGGTTATCCGACATTTGTTTCAAACAAGTTTCTGAACTTTTTCAGCAGCATGCCAAAGCCGATTCTAAACGGCATTAGCAGCGTTGCCGGTTGGTTGCCGCCCAGCGACAGAAATATAAGTTTCGATTTTAAAGTAAGGCAATTTCTGAAGGGATTTGAATCGGATAAGCGGAATGCACATACGCTATGGCTGGGTAGTTTTTCCCCTGCCATGAAGCAACAGTTGTTCACACCCCAATCGTTGGCGGCAATCGCCAACCATAACGGATTAGGGCGAATAAGCGACTACCTGAAGGAGGTAGGCGGGATAGGCGACTTTGAGCAAACCCTTTACGTTTACTTTCGTACCTATTTGCAGGATGATATTCTTGTAAAGGTTGACAGAGCAGGTATGTATAATTCGCTCGAAATAAGGGCTCCGTTTTTAGACCGTACCTTAGTGGAATTCCTCAACTCATTGCCGGAAAAATATAAAATGAAGGGATTTACGGTAAAATACATATTGAAAAAATTAATGGGCGATAAGCTGCCGACGCAGGTTGTTTACCGGCCTAAAAAGGGGTTCGGGATACCTGTATCGCTTTGGCTCCGCAATGAACTTAGAGATACTATGGAACAATGCCTGTCGGAGCAAAAAATTAATAAACAAGGATTATTTAATTATTTTTACATTGAAAAGCTAAAGAAGGAGCATCTGTCGGGTAAAAGAAACCACCGGAAGCTGCTTTGGAATCTGATGATTTTTGAAATGTGGTACGATAATTATTATGGAAAACTATAAAGGTTGAATAAAAATGGTAACGCACCAAAACCGCTAACAACCACTACCGATTGAAGAAAATACTTATTACCGGATGCGGCGGCTTCATCGGAAGCCATCTTGCCGAACTTTTTCTGAACAAGGGTTATACCGTAATCGGTATTGACAACTTCGACCCTTTCTATCCAAAAGAGCAGAAACTCCAAAATCTGAATTTATCTAAAGAGTACAAAAATTTCAATTTTTTTGAGCTTGATATAAGAGAGCCGGGCTTTTATTCAGCGTTGCCGGCAGGTATTGAGTTTGTTATCCATCTTGCAGCAAAAGCCGGCGTGCGTCCTTCTATTGCGGCGCCGC
Source organism: Bacteroidota bacterium (assembly GCA_021823405.1). Lineage (GTDB taxonomy): Bacteria > Bacteroidota > Bacteroidia > JABEUT01 > JABEUT01 > JABEUT01. The sequence continues at coordinate 12,383 of JAKAOA010000080.1, forward strand.
TGGAGTATGTCTCAACCAACATTACCGGCACCCTGAATATACTGGAATATATGAGGACTGCAGGGATAAAAAAGATGCTTTTCGGCTCTTCGAGCAGCATTTACGGTAATAATAAAAAGGTGCCATTCAGCGAGTCCGATGTAACCGATGAACCTATTTCGCCTTATGCGTTTACAAAAAAATCGTGCGAACTTTTGAATTATACCTATCACAAGTTATACGATTTAAGCATAGTTAATCTCCGCTTTTTCACCGTTTACGGACCCCGGCAGCGTCCTGACCTTGCCATCCGTAAATTCACAGAGAACATCATAAACGGTAAGCCAATTCACATATTCGGCGATGGAAGTACAGCACGCGATTATACTTACATTGCCGATATATGCGCAGGTATT
>JAKAOA010000006.1:0-1106 GCA_021823405.1 Bacteroidota bacterium
GATCTCTGCGCACCCGGCTGGAGCAAAACTTACTCGATCTGGGGAATGTATTTGTAAACGGAAATATTAAGCACCGGCTTGCCCATGTTACCAATCTCGCTTTCAGCGGGGTTAAAGCCGACCGGCTAATAGCGCAAGTCCCCCATATAGCTGTTTCGACCGGCTCGGCGTGCGCTTCTGAAAACCCCGAACCCTCGCATGTACTCCGAGCAATGGGCAGGGGAGAACTCGCCGCCAAGTCGCTGCGGTTCAGCTTGGGTAAGTACACAACAGAAGAGGAAATAGATACTGCGATAAAGGAACTGAAGGAGGCGGTAATTAAATTAAGGATTTCATAGATTAAATGGGAAAGAGCTTACGCAGCTTCACTCCGGGGATAAAAGGTAACCGCTATTTCAGAATAACTGTTACTACCTGCATTCTCTGTCTTTTACGCCGATTCCTTATCTTTGCATAAGAATAGTCCAGCATGGAAAGCGCCATCCTTACAAACCTTTACTGCGACAGAATAACGCATTACAAGCGGCGCGAAAGCCGTGTGGTTAATGTAGGTGATATACCGCTTGGCGGCAAACACCCGATAAGGGTGCAGAGCATGACCACAACCGACACAATGGATACAGAGGCGACGGTGGCTCAATCCATCCGCATGATAGAGGCGGGCTGCGAGTATGTGCGTATTACCGCTCCGAGCATTAAGGAAGCGGAGAACCTGAAAAACATTAAAGATGAATTGCGGAGGCGGGGTTATAAAACCCCTCTTATTGCCGATATCCATTTTACACCCAACGCAGCAGAAGCCGCAGCCCGAATTGTAGAGAAGGTAAGGGTGAACCCTGGGAACTATGCAGATAAAAAGAGGTTTGAACACCTTGATTACTCCGAGAGCAGCTATCAGGCAGAGTTGGAAAGGATACGACAGCGATTCACCCCGCTTGTTAAGATATGCAAAGAATACGGCGCCGCCATGCGCATTGGCGTTAACCACGGTTCGTTGAGCGACAGGATAATGAGCAGGTACGGAGATACTCCTCTCGGCATGGTGGAATCGGCGATGGAATTTCTGAAAATCTGCATTGAAAATAACTTTCACCAGATTGTTCTTT
>JAKAOA010000006.1:1116-51922 GCA_021823405.1 Bacteroidota bacterium
GGCATACCGGCTGCTGGTGCAAACGATGGATTCGGAAAAGATGAACTATCCGCTGCATCTTGGAGTAACCGAAGCGGGCGAAGGCGAAGACGGGCGCATTAAATCGGCGGCGGGAATAGGCGCACTGCTCGAAGACGGTATCGGAGACACCATAAGGGTTTCACTGACCGAAGACCCTGAATTTGAAATTCCGGTAGCTAAAATTCTGGCTGACAGATACAACAATTATGAAAATAATCCTCTTCCACAGGATGCGGAACTGCCTCATGACGTAAAACTCCCATATTCACCTTATAATTATACAAAACGCTTTACAAGAGCGGTACGCAATATAGGCGGCAAAACTGTGCCCGTTATTATCGCCGACCTAAAACTTAACAATGATAAGGATATCCCGACCGGAGAGATAACTTCACTTTGGAAGAATGAAGACCAGAAGCCCGATTATTTGTTTGCAGAGGATTATGACGGCACACAAGCGCTCCGCACTCTTTTCAAAATTCCGGACAGTATAGGGATTATATACCATTCGGCTATTTGGGAAAATGACAAAGAAGCGAACGCCTACCCCTTGTTCGGCAATATTGAGAAATACTTGTCGGCATGTAAGAGGGATGGAGCCGTTTCCCCTGTGCTGAATTTTGTCAGGTTAACCATCGCCGATTTAAAAAATCAGGCGCTTTCAGCGCCGGGCTGCGACAAGTCAGTGGTATGGGTTTTGGATTCAGACCAACCGCACGGCTTGTTGGCAGAACGAAGAATCTGTATCGAATTAATGAACATGAATAATGACGCTCCGGTAATCATACGCCGAACATATCCGGCGGGCATGGTTAATGAAGCGGTACTGCTCTTTGCCGCTACCGATGCTGCCGCCCTTCTACTCGACGGTATTGGAGACGGACTCTGGATTTCAGCGCAAATGTCTCCTGTATTGCTGAACAGCGTTGGTTTCGGGATATTACAGGCAACAAGGCGCCGCATCACAAAAACGGATTATATCTCCTGCCCGTCATGCGGCAGAACGCTCTTCAACCTGCAGCAGGTATCGGAGCAGATTCATGAACGCACCGCCCACCTGAAGGGACTTAAAATAGGCATAATGGGGTGCATAGTGAACGGTCCGGGTGAAATGGCTGACGCTGACTACGGGTATGTGGGCACAGGTGTGGGCAAGATTACACTTTACAAGGGCAGGCAGGTGGTAAACCGGAACATACCATCGGAACTGGCTGTGGACGCCTTAATAACGCTGATAAAGGAGAACGGCGATTGGGTAGAGAAAAAGTAAAGTTAGATGCAGGGATGTCTAAACGGTGCGAACTGTTTGTAAAACGGCTTACAATATTATTATGGAAATACCTGATGCCATTAATAGAAGGAGCAAAATATTTCTGAAAACTTCTTCATTGATTTTGTTGTAAGTGCGATGCCCAAGAATGATGGCAAGGATAAAGAACGGCATAAGGCAAAGCGCTAACAGTAGCAACGGCAGGTTTATAATTCCGCTATAAATCAGCATTGGCGCTTTTATCATATTTATAACGCCCAGCGCGCCAATGATAGACGCCCGCATAACGCTATTCTCATCAATTTTATTATAAATATAGGCAACTACGGGCGGTCCGCCGGTCGCAAACAGCCCTGAAAAGAAGCCGCCGGCGAACCCGAATAAGATTCCCAGCCGTTTGAAGTGTTTATTTTTCCTGTTGTGAAAGTATAAATAAGCAACCATAATCAGCACAAATACGCCGAAAATCTTTTTTAAAATAATCGGGTCGCCCGACTTTAGAAGTTTGATGCCTGCAATCAGCCCTATAACTATTCCTATGGCAAGTTCGCCCACAACTTTCCTGTTGATGAGCTTATAATTCTTAAATGTCAGGATAATTGACGAGAGTAAGTAGAATATTGATTCAAGACCTACTGCATCGCGTATATTCATAACAAGCAGGAAGAACGGAAAAGATACCAGTGCGGCTGAAAAACCTACAATTGTGTTGACATAGAATCCGGCGGTAACGCCTGCAATCAAGACCAGAAAATGAACTACGGTCATTTATTAAGATGTTGAAACTTCCGGAGAACAAAAGTATGAGAAAGAATACATCATTTTCTATCGTCCCTTGTTTTCTTTGCTCTTTAATCGCTTCCAAGCGGCATTTTCTTTAGCAGAAAACTCCTTTACCCGTTCGTATCTCCTGAATCATTAATATTCTTCGTACGTTTGCACGATGGCAACCATCAGGCAAAATAAGATATCCCGTCTCCTCCAAAAGGAACTGGGCGAGGTTTTCCAGAAGAAATCGGGAGCGCTGTTCCCCGGCGGACTTGTAACCGTAACAAATGTGGAGGCAAGCCCCGACTTGTCGATAGCAAAGGTATATCTCACGATACTGGGGAATTTCAAACCGGCTGATGCCATTGAATTACTTATGCAGAAAAGAGGAGAGATAAGGAATGAACTCGCCCACAGAGTGAGGCGTCAACTGCGGATAGTCCCTGACTTGCGTTTTTATATCGATGAATCCTATGATGCTATGAGGAGGATAGAGACGCTTCTTAGCAAATAATTCTCTGCAACAGCTTACAATCAAATACCTGCGCTTATAAACAGCAGAAGTAGAAGTAGGTCATTTAAGCGAAAAGGCAATAAATGGATGACAACAGCATTTAAATCGTGTATTGCAATTTTCTTATCAATCCCATTATTATTTTTGCACCCACTCTTACTATAGCCGCTGACAGTTACCCATACTTTGAATAACCCTGTACCTTCGCAAAAAATACCGCACGATTTGAACTTTATAAGAAATAATATTCCTAATGCCATTACCCTGCTCAACTTGCTTTGCGGATGCATCGCCATTGTTCTTCTCATTTTCTATATTCAAACCCGCTCCGGTCTTTCACTGGATGGAGCCGATGTTGCCTCATGGTTCATATTTGGCGCCATGGCGGCCGATTTTCTCGACGGCTTTGCGGCGAGGATGCTTAATGCAAAATCAACCATAGGTAAGGAGTTAGATTCTCTTGCCGACATGGTTTCCTTTGGCGTGGCGCCTGGTATAATAACGGCAGTACTTATACCGGACGGTAGATTATGCTGGCTGTCTATGTTAATACCTGTCTGCGCTGCAATACGGCTCGCTAAATTCAATACAGATGAGAGGCAAAACGTGCGTTTCCTCGGCTTGCCTACACCCGCGAATGCACTGCTAGTCTGTTCCATTCCGCTTATCATATACCATGTACCTTACTGGAACAGCTTTTACATGTTGCACCCATCTCGCAGCATAGTCCTGCTTTCATCTTTAGCCGTAGTTTCATCCGCGATGATGGTGATTCCTATACCGCTTTTCTCATTGAAAATAAATGATTTAAGCTGGACAAATAACAAAATGCGCTATATTTTCGCCATTCTTTCCCTTTTATCTCTCGCGTTGTTTCATTACGAGGCGTTACCTGTAATTATTGCGCTTTATGTTGTTATATCGATTACGGAAAATATGTTGAACCTATGAATGTTTGCTTTATAATCAACCCTAAATCAGGAACCGGTGACTGGAAAGGTATAGAACAAAAGATAACAAAGTACCTTTCACCTCAATTCTCGTCGACCATAGTGCATACAAAGCGTCCGGGGCATGCAACCGAGCTTGCAAGAGAAGCGGCAAAAACCAATTCCGTAATAGTAGCTGTCGGCGGCGATGGGCTCGTTAACGAAACCGCAAGAGGTGTAATTGCGGCTGTGAAAGCGCAGCCGGAAGGAAGCGAACAGGAGACCATTCTCGGAATAATTCCCACCGGCTCCGGAAATGCTTTGGCGCGACATCTGGGTATCCCAATGAGTCAGAAGAAAGCGATAGAATGCCTTAACAGGAAACATACCGAATTAATAGATACCGCAACCTTGAACGACGAACCCTTTTTTGCGGTTGCCGGCACCGGCTTCGACGCAGAGGTGGCAGCCAGGTTCGCTTTAAGCGGGATAAGGGGGTTCTGGACCTATTGCCGGCTCGCCTTTGTCCGCTTTTTTACTTATAAACCTGCGGAGTATATTATTACAACCGATAGTAAAGGTATTAACAGAAAAGCATTTCTGATAAGCGTTGCCAACGGCAGCCAGTATGGTAACAACGCATTCATAGCGCCTTATGCCTCGCTTCAAAGCGGTATGCTGGATGTGTGTATCCTTAAGCCGTTCCCATTGCTGAAAGGACCCGGGCTTGTCTGGCGTTTGTTCACCAAAACCCTCGACCGCTCTCCTTATATGGAAACAGTAAAAGGGCAAAATATTGAGATACGGCGAACCGACGGCAATCCTATGCCTGTCCACTATGACGGCGAAACCATGCCTCCGGCAAACAATCTTATCTTCGAGGTTAAGCCGAAAACGCTAAAAGTTATTTTACCTGAAGGAAGAAAAATATAGGATTAATTCGCAGATAACTCAAATTTGAGTGAAACGCAACTGCCTTTATCCGAAAATTCTACCTCATCTGCCAGCCGGTGCATCAAAAAAACGCCTCTGCCTGTGGGCTTCTCTAAATTTACAGGGTCAGTAGGGTCGGGAAGATTTTGGAAATCGAATCCAATTCCCTCGTCACGAACGGTAAATGTTATCATGTTCGGGTCCGACTTGAAGGCGATATGTATCTTTTTATCCGGGTCCGATTTGTTGCCGTGGTAAATGGCATTGTTCACCGCTTCGGTAATGGCGACAATAATATTGCCGTAGTGGTTTTCGTTCACCTTGTAGTTGGCGCAGATGGTTTCAATTAGCTTTTCTACAATGTTGATGCTGTCCGAGGTAGAGCAAAGCTCCAGTTGTTGAGCCATTTGAGAGGTATTTTTTTTTGTTTCCGAAGGTTGTTTTTTTGTCGAAGGTTTTTGCTTCGCAGATTGCTTTTTCATTATTCCTGAAATGAATTGAAGTACTGATTTACCTTGTTCTGATAAAATTTATTAAGGTCGAGCGGGATGGTTTTAAGTAACTCATCCTGCTGCGTTTTTTGCATATTATACTGAAAAAAAGGATTTTGGTTACCAAAATATTGTTTTTTTGCAACATGGGACTCAAAATCGGGTTCCTGACCCTGTGTGCGTTCGCTTTTTTCGTATTCCAGCAAATGTTTTATTATTTCCTGCTGCCGTTCCAATGTAGCTTCGGTTATTTGCTGATTTAAAATGTCATTTTTGGTCTCATCCATCTCCTTGGCTACATTACCAAGCGCCGCTCCACCTTTTTTATCTCTGTCAATTTCATCTTCGGCATCTTGCATCTGACTGCGGATAAATTCTTGTTCCGCTGCCATTTTGGCAAGTTGCTCATTCATTTTTTCGTCACCCTGCTTATCGCCCGATTTCTGTCCATTCTTTTCCATGGCGTTTTTCATCTGCGACATCTGTTGCGAGAGCTGTTCCTGCATTTTCCTTATCTGCGACATAGACACTTTGTTCCCCATTCCGCCTGGTTTATTGCAGCTTCCGTTGCCGGGAGTATGGTTCTTCATATTCATTTGCGATTGCAGGGAGTTAAGTACTTCGCTAAGCATAAGGGCAAGGTTATTTATCGAAGTCATGGAGTATTGCTGGTTCCCGGCTGCTTCAAAGCCCTGACGTTCTTCCATCTCTTTAATAGATTGAACCATGTTATGATTTATATCGCTGATTTGTTGATTTACAATGCCTTGTATTTGCGGGGCTCTTTTACTTAATTCATATAAACTGTCCTCAATAGTACTCGCTTTGTCCTGCAACTCTTTTTGGTTTTTGGCTATACGGGCGAACTGCATACTATGACCGTTTTCAGCCGAGGTCTGCTTCATAAGGTCTTCTTGTGCAAAGGAGAGCGACACAAGGTTATTCAGTATCCGGCGCAAACTTTCGGTATTTGCCTGTTCCTGTTGGTCTTCCGATTGCTGTTGCATGCTCTGTAACTGTTCGCTCATCTGCTGCATTTGCTGCGATGCATTCTGTTGCGACTGCGATGCTTTGCTGCTTTGACTTTTGGAAAGCTGATCGCTGCTATTTTGCTGCTGTTCCTCAATTTTTTGCTCCTGTTCAGCGGGATTTTTAAATGAAGTAGGACTTTCGAGGTTGTTGTTTTTCTTCTCCAGTTCATTCAGATTTTTGCTGATATCTTTAAAGTCGTTGTTCAGTCCATCCTGCTTTTTCTCCAGTTCGCCGTTCTTCTCCTGTTGCGCCTGTTTTGTCCCCTTCGATGAGGAGACATCCTTAGATTCTTTGCTTAATTGTTGCTGTTTTGAGGCGAGCGAGTCAAGCCGTTGAATATTTTCAGAAAGCTTCTGCTCAAACTCCAATTGCTTGAATAAATCGAGGGTGCGTTCCAGTTCCTTTTTAAGGTCCTGGTCGTTCTGCGACAGTTTATCCAATTGCTGCTGTACCTGGTCCTTGTTCATTTTATCGAGCATTTTTTGCAGCTCGGCGAATTTCTTTTTCAAGCTGTCGCTGGCAAGTTGGTCGAACAGTTTTTGCAGTTCCTCCTGCTTTTGCGCCAGCGAAGAATCTTTTTTCTTGTAATCCCATTGTTTCTGGTTGTTCTCTTTGTTTTCTTTAGCCATTTCTTTCATCTTTTCCTGAAGGTCAAGTTGTTTCTGAAGCATATCTTTCACCTTTTTCTTGTCCGCCCAGTTCAGTTCCTGTTTATTGAACATATCTGTCCTCGTCTGCTCCATTTGGTTTTGCAGGGTAAATGCCTGCTGAATGGTATTGCTTATTTCACTCTCTACCTTGTCGCTGTTCTTATCTGTTGTTTTGTCAATTTCCTCCAACGATGGTATCTTATAGTACATAAGATTGCTTTTAGTCCCTTTGTTGCCATTCACCTGGTCGTTGTCCCATACTTCAAAATAATACTCTATTTGTTGCCCGGGCCAAAGGTTCAGGGTATCAAGGTTCCAGTAATAGTAAAACGGCTGGGCTAAAACATTTTTTGATATATCCAGCTCTACGGTATGTGTAACGCCTGATTTGGCAGCCGTGTCGTCCTGATTAAATATTCTGAATATGAATGCAAGACGGGTAAAGCCATAATCGTCTTTAACAGTCCCATTGAAATAGAGCTGTTTCGATGAAAGTGAATCATCCTGATTTTCAACATCTATGGAGGGGTATAGGTCTGGTATTACCTGTATGGCATACCGCACCGAATCCTGGCTGGCGATATAACTATTTGAAGCGGAAATGGAGTAGTTCTGGCTCTGCATCAGTCGCCTGCTATATGCAAAGATATTTTTACCCGAAGGGATAAGGGTGAGCGCCGTATCTGCAAAATGGAGATGCATATTATCGGTATTACGCGTATTGAAACTCCAGTTTGCTACAGTGCCTTGCGGTACGGACAAATCTCCTATGTTATGTAATGTTTCATCGGCGCGCTTAGTATAAGGAGGATAGTGCAGTTTCACCTCGAAGTTGAGCAGTGAGGGGTTGGGTATGGCGTTGAGCCGATATCCTTCCGATTCATAACCGGCGGCGCTGAAACTGAAGTCGATGCTGTGCTGTACGTTCCTGAAGATATATTGAAATGAGACGGGGTTCAGTTTCTCCATTTTAAAAACGCTGCCCTCATAGTTAATAAATACCTCGTCGGGCGCTTCTTTACCGGTGAGTTTAAGTTTAAGGGTAAAATCCTTTTGTTCTACTGCAGTCAGGTTATTATTTTCGATTGTAAAAGCAAATGGCGCCTGCCGTGCGTAAACGGTTTCATAATGAATCATTTGCTTGGTCCCTTGTCGCAAAATCAGTGGTTTTATCCACAGGGTAAGCAATAACACTATTATCGGGATAGCCGCATAGGGAATGTACTTTTTATTTTCCGAAATATCGACAGCTATTGAGAACGGGACAGGGCGGATGTCCTTTATTTTTTGTTCAATGCCCGCTTCAATTAAAGCGAACGATGCCATTCCTGTTTCCCCTGTTATCTCATCGGAAACAGTTAGCTGTCGTTTAAGTTGAAGGATATTCAGCAGTTTATCCTGTACTTCGCGGAAGTGTTTACCGATTATCATTGAGGCGTCTTCGTAACTGATTACATTGCCGATGCGATAGAGTTTGAGAAGTGGTATGATGATATATCGTGTAAGGATAAAAATGTTGCCTGTAAGGAACAGGTAAAATATTATGGCGCGAATAAGAGTGTATGAATATGAATAATAGGCGGTAGCGGCCAATGAAATATAAAACGACAACCCAAGCGCTACGGAATAAAGGACACCCCTTACAAGTTGATTTTTATAGTACTTGCGGATGAATTCGTCAAGCTTGGAAATCAATATTTTGTAGGAACTCTCCATTTTCTCAAACCAAAGATAAGCACAAACCTTTTTGTGGGCGTTATTTCTTTGTTAAACGTTCTTAAAGGGAAAATAGTTTAACTGCGCTTCTCTTTCGACAAATTTTTTGCCCTCTTTACAAATGAAATGATACCGGCGATTATCAAGGTTTCACCGGCTATGAAGATATACCAGTTGAATATGGAGGGAACATAAGCGCCGAATACGGTAAGCAAACCATAAACGTTTTCCGGCAGAGGGTTTGTAAAGTTCATCCCATACTTCAGATAATCTTCGATGAAGGAAAGAATGGTCAGAAGGCAGCCCATTATCATTAATACCCATTCTTTAAGTTTCAGGTGAACATTAATGCCCTTTTCCTGATAGCTGATGACTGCAGCGGTAAGAGCTGCCATGGTGAGCGACAGGAGGCAAGGGCATAGCACAGGTCCCACCCATGGTACGGGAATCAGGAACAAAATATCCCACGTAAGCAAAGATTGGGGCCAGCCGAGTAGCAATTTTAGAAAGATATAATAGAAAATATCCCAGACGGCAAAACAAAAAATAAAAATGGCAAATTTCTGCGAAGTGTTTTTACCTGTAAGAATCCCGATTGAAAGCAGCATAATGACTGTAGCCGCTTCCCTGAATACTTCCACGCCCGCTATGGAGGGCTCCATCGGTACCAAGGGGAAATGAAAACCCGCGGGATAATATAGTTTGCGAAGGTAAACCACCACGGCTGACTCAAGAAAACCCATGGCAATGCCATAAGCGGTGAGCCATAAAAATTTTCTTCGTAATGAAATCATCCCCTTTGCTTCAGTTCATCCTAATCGTCAAGCCCTTTACCCATAAGAATTTTTGAAGTATATTTTTCCACTCTTTCAGCGCGTGTTTTCGATTGTTTTGCCTGCGAAAAATAGAATATATACCCCCGCTGCCTTCCGGGTGTAAGTGTGAGGAAAGCTTTTTTCAGAGCGGCGTTTTCATCCAGCTTGTCTTGAAATTCTTCGGGTACGGCATAGTCGGATGTTTTTTTAAGTTCAATCTTTAGCCCTTTTTTTTCTGTTTCCCCTGCCTCTTTTATATAGGTCTTAAGTACATTTGCAAGTTTAATGATATCCTTAACGCCGGTAAAGCGCATCTGTCGAGGCAACTGAACATTTGGGGTTTGCTGAATTAGTAAATGATGGCTATCCTTTAAGAGCGCGCCCTTGAAGAATAGCACCGCACAGTAATCCTTAAAGCCATGAATAAGAACTATATTTTTCCCTTCGTTTGTATAACACGGACAGCCCCATTTTAACTCCTCTTCAAGGTCGCAACCGAGGATGATTTTACGAAGAGTCAGATATTCTTCCTGCCACCTTCCGGGTTTATTGAAAAACCAGTCAACTTTAGGGTTCATATTCTTCATATATTTTTAGCTTATTTTGTCACCTTTGAAAATCCATTGAACGCCAAATCTGTCATATAGCTGACCATATATCCCAAATGGCATCTCATGCAGCGGCTGAAATCTATCCTTTTGAGCGCCGAGCGAAAGTTTGTCAAAAATAGCTTTTAGTTCATTTAATTTGGCGCCAATTACAAATATAGCGGAAGTGTTGCCTTGTTTGGGTTCATAATTAGGAGACGCCATCCAATCGGCGGAAGAAATTTCTATCTCACCGCACTTTAAATGAGCATTGATAATCCGTCCGTGTTTCTGCCGCGGGAACTGGTCTTTCATTGGCGTATCTTGCAGTTTGGTTAGTATTAGCTCTCCGCCAATGCAAGAATGGTAAAATTTCATTGCTTCCGCACAGTTGCCGTCAAATAATAGAAATGGAATGGTACGCAACATGGTCAAATATACTGAAATAATGAATTCGGCTTTTTATATGGTTTCCTATACTTTGAGCAATTATCTTGCCACCCTTCTGCCCGCCGGTCTGAAATACCAAGATGTCATTATAAAAAGAATTTGAAAAATGGGACCAAGCATTGCTTTTACGCCAAAGTCGCCGCACGCTATATGTGAAATAAGCGCTCCCGTCATAACAAAGAAAAATCCCGCATAAGCCCACTCTTTGAGGATTTTAAAACCCGGCATTAAAACTGCCGCCACCCCCAGAATTTTCCAAACGCCTAGTATTGTCATAAAGTACATCGGGTAACCCAAGACGCTTACCATGGCTGTCATATCTTTTTGCCTGAATATTTGCTGCAGTCCGCTTGAGAACATGCCGATGGTGAATAAACCGGTTGCTGCCCAATAAATAATTCTGTCTGATTTCTTCATGGCTGCTTATTTTATTTTTCCCATTACTTCCTGTAATCGGTCGTGCGCCATATTCAAGCCCTGTGCGAAAGGCATCTTCAACAATTGGTCTCTCTTCTCGACCGATTCAAAAATCACGTGCATATTCAGTCGGCTGGTGTTGCCAGTCAGTTTTTCGAAGTCGTAAATCTCCAGTAGCACGCCCATTGGCGCATCCTCCATCTCAAAGGTACGGATGATTTTTTTTGTCCGGTATAAAATCATGAAAGGCGCCATTGCTCCGGAACACTACCTTTCCGCTTGTATCTTTCGATTCTAATTGATAACTCCCATGTTTTCTACCCTCAAATTTTAACACATGTGCGGTAGCGAATGGATTGGTCATAACCTGCGCAATAATATCAGGTTCGGCATGGGCTTTGAACAATAGTTCTACCGGTAAATCAAATTCTCTGGTAATTTTCAAGTCCTGTTTGTCTGCCTCGGCGAATACTTTTGTTTTACGTTCCATATTATTTGGTTTTAACGGTTAATTTATTTTCAAGATATATATCTAAGTTGTTGTGCGACATCGCGAATCCTTGTTCAAATCCCATTTTAATCATTTCTTCGAGTTGTGCCGCATTGTAAAATTCAATTTCAACAGTTACTGCCGTTTCATTTTTGTCAGGTAGCGATTCAAATTTTATTTTCCAAACAGGCGGCGGCAGAGGACTTATTTTATTCCCATGTACATCGCAGAAGAATTGGCTCATTTCAAAATCATCGTTTTCGCGGATGGATTTGAATTCACATTTACTGTAATGTGTGTCACCATCCGGTCCCTTCATAGCGTAAAGCCACGAACCGCCAACTCTGAACTCCATGCGTATGGTATCCGTTTTCCAGGGTTTGGGCGCCCACCACTCATCAATAACAGCGCTCTCTGTCCATGCTCTCCAAACCAACTCCTTTGGCGCGCTAAACGTGCGCGATACTTTAAGCTTTTTACCTGTTTCGTCTTTCTCGTAAACCGTTTTTAAAATTGTTTTCATTTTTTTGTTTTATTTAATTGTTTTAATACTTCTTCCAATTTGTTAAACCTGTCATCCCACATTTTGCGGAATGGCTCGATGTATTTATCAATCTCTTTCATCGCATCCGGATTTAATTGATAATATATTGTTCTGCCTTGTTGCTTTTGTTTAAGCAGCCCGCATTCGCTAAGGATTTGGATATGTTTCGATATGGTTTGCCTCGACGAATTAAAGTTGTCGGCAATGGCGCCGGGAGTCAATGCCTGCAACGCTACTAAACTCAATATCGCACGTCTTGTTGGGTCGGCAATCGCCTGAAAAACATCTCTTCGTGATTTCATTATGCAGTTAAATGGCTGCAAATATATGCAGTTATTTGACTGCACGACAACTTTTTTTAAAAATTTTAAATGACAGGCAGATTTAAACCGTCGTTTTACACTGATAATTAATGATATACGTAACAACCGCCTTTCTTTATCAATAGATGGTAAATCGTAAAGAAGAAAGTAGTATATTTGCAATCCTTTTTTAAAAAGGAAGTTATTCAGGCGATAGCACAGTAAACAACCCTCCTGCCGAGCCGGAAGCAGGAACAAAGTATGAAAAGCGTTTTAAACGCCGCCATACAAAAAACCGATAATGGCAAATAAAAATCAGACCGAAGCCCAATCGCAGGCAGAGCCCGAATTGGAAATAGCCCCCGCTGCGCCATCGCAGGAAATTAACTGGGCTACCATTGGCAAAAAGCAAGAAAACTATTCCGAAACAGAACGTGAGAAACTTTCCACCGCGTACGAGAAAACCCTCACTTCCATAGCCGAACATCAGGTGCTTGAAGGCACAGTAGTTGAAAAAACAAATAAAGATGTTGTGGTAAACATCAACTATAAATCAGAAGGCGTCATTCCACTTACCGAATTCCGTTATAACCCCGACCTGAAGGTGGGCGATAAAGTTGAAGTTTATGTAGAAAAGCAAGAGGACAAAAACGGGCAATTGGTGCTTTCGCATAAAAAAGCCCGCTTTGTACGCGCATGGGAACGTGTGAACGAAGCCCTTAATACAAGCGAAGTGATAAAGGGCTTTGTAAAATGCCGCACCAAAGGCGGACTTATCGTAGATGTGTTCGGGATGGAGGCATTCCTGCCCGGCTCACAGATAGACGTTAAGCCGGTTAGGGATTACGATGCGTATGTGAACAAAACGATGGAATTTAAGGTTGTAAAGATCAACCCGGAGTTCAAGAATGTGGTGGTTTCGCACAAAGCGCTTATCGAAGCTGAAATTGAACAGCAAAAGCAGGAAATAATCTCCAAACTTGAGAAAGGACAGGTACTGGAAGGTACAGTTAAAAATATAACCTCTTACGGTGTCTTTATCGACTTGGGCGGCGTAGATGGTCTTATCCATATTACCGACCTGTCGTGGTACCGCATTAGCCACCCTGAAGAAGTGGTACAGCTGGGACAGAAAATACACGTAGTAATTCTCGACTTTGACAATGAGAAGAAGCGCATACAGTTAGGTCTAAAACAACTATCGCCGCACCCGTGGGATTCGCTCGACACCAACCTCAAAGCGGGCGATAAAGTAAAAGGAAAGATAGTAGTGGTGGCCGATTATGGCGCATTTATTGAAATAGCTCCGGGAGTAGAAGGATTGATACACGTATCGGAAATGTCGTGGTCGCAGCACCTGCGCACCGCGCACGACTTCTTTAAAGTAGGCGACGAAACCGAAGCGCTGATTCTTACTATGAACCGTGAGGAAAGAAAGATGACGCTCGGAATAAAACAACTTACACCCGACCCATGGGCAAATATTCTTGATAAGTATCCCAAAGGTTCGAAACATACCGGCACGGTGCGCAATTTTACCAATTTCGGCGTATTTGTTGAACTGGAGGAGGGGATAGACGGGTTAATTCATATATCCGACCTTTCGTGGACAAAGAAGATAAAACACCCATCGGAATTCACCAAGGTTGGCGATAAGATAGAGACAGTTGTACTGGAGGTAAATACCGAAACCAGACGTCTGTCGCTCGGGCATAAACAGCTGGAAGAAAACCCATGGGATACCTTTGAAACTATATTCACTATGGATTCAATCCATAAGGGAACCATTACAAACCTTACCGACAAGGGCGCCACAGTAATGCTGCCTTATGGCGTTGAGGGTTTCGCTCCATCCAAACATCTTATTAAAGAAAACGGGCAACCCGCTAAAGCCGACGAGGTATTGGATTTTAAAGTGATAGAATTTAATAAGGACGCCAAAAAGATAATACTCTCACATTCACGGATAAAAGAAGATACCTTACGTGAAGAGAAAAATCATGAGGCGAACGAGAAGAAATCCGATGCCAAAGAAACGCGCCAAGCGGTTAAGAAAATAAAAAGTTCGATTGAGAAGACAACCCTTGGAGATTTAAGCGGTCTGTCGGAACTTAAAACGAAAATGGACAGGAGCCAGGCGGAAGAGAAAAACCAGAAAGGCGAATAACAGTTATCTTTCTTATTAAAAGCCGGAAAGCCGAAAGGGTCCGGCTTTTTTTGTTTAGCAACTTTGCGCGCATGCACTATTTCGGAACATCTTCCGCTTTGGCAATTATGGAAAACAAACTAATTTCTATGATTCGGCGGCGCCGCCGAAAACATCTATGTTCTTAATATAGTTTCCCGAACTTTTAATGTAGATGTGCGCAGGAACAGGAAGGTCAATCCCCGTATCTTCAATCAATTTTACGTTGTCGAATAGTTGTCCCATCTGGGCAAACTCTAAATAGGGAGCAAGCGCTGCAAGCAATATTCTCATCCGGCTAATATCCCCGAATGTCTCTTTCCAGTACTCAAGGTACTTGTCGTAGTGGTAAAGTTCGCTCCCTTTCGGCAATGATTTCTTTGCCCATAGATTCATCTGTTTAAGAAGGGCGAAGTTCACAAATTTAACAGGCGGCAGACCGGGGAAGAACTGCGCTATTACCGCGGCTATTTTTTCAACATTGGTTGCCGACTTACTGCCCGATGAAATGTGATAGACCCTGTGGCGGCGGCGGTTTGAAAATAGAAGAGCGATTATTGCCTTCGCGGCATAATCCACAGATATAATATCGAGATTCGATTTGCCTTCTGCCGGAATAAGCCGTAAAAGGTTCACCGTGGCGAACGCCCATAGTATTACATACGAACGCGGCACCCAGTCACGGCTGTCGCCCATTATTATTGAAGGGCGCACTATCAAGAGTTTTTCGGGGGCTATCTCATTCGTAAGCATTATTTCCCCCATCATTTTGGTATAGGTGTATTTAACTACATGATGCACCTTATTATTAGGCGATTCTTCCTCCCTGATCACCCTGTTCTTATTTTCTTTCCCCGAAATAGATGCAGTGCCTACATATAGAAAGGTATTCAGTTGCGGAAGTTTGTTTGCCCATCTTATCAGGTGTTCCAGCCCTGTAATGTTTACTTCCTCCACAATTTTATCAAATACTTTTGAAAAGGACGTATTTGCGGCTGCATGAATTACCACATCGGTATCATTCAACAGCACATTGGAAGTAAGTTTTTCCGAAAGTGTATTTTCGCTTAAATTACCTAAAACCGGTATTATTTTTTTCTCATTGAAAAAATCGCCGTGGAGTTCAAAAACCTGTTTCAGGCGGAGCAGTGCATGTTCGTCGGATAATCCTCTTACCAGACAATATATTTTATCCACCTTCGGGTGCCTGGATAATTCAATTAGCAGTTCTCCCCCTAAAAATCCGGTGGTGCCGGTAATAAATATATTCATCTCTTACTGCTGTTAGTCGAAAAACTCCAGTCCAATTATACCCAGTATAATGAGAAGAAGTGAAATTATTTTTACAGGACTGACTGTTTCCTTGAACCAAATTATACCTATGAGAGCTATTAACGCCGTTCCGGCGCTTGCCCAAATTGCATATATTGAGCTTATTTCCCCGTTCTTCTTCAATACCATTACTAGTGCGCCAAGAGCTAAACCGTAAAAGATAAAAACAAGGACAGACGGAACAACTTTGGTGAATCCTTCCGCCAGTTTCATGCACACCGTTCCCAGAACTTCAAAAATTATGCCTAATGCTAGATAGAGCCAACCCACGTTAAATGTGTTTTGATTGAAAAAATACAAATATAACTTGTTTCTAACTATACAGGGGTTATCTGACTTGTAGAGATTATTTGCCGGGCAGTTGTTTTTTTGCCGACAGCTGCACCTGTTCTATCCGGTTCGGCGAGGCAGAGATGATTTTAATATTAAAATCGCCGATGGTGAGATTATCCTTGGGCTTTGGTATAGAACCTGTAGCATATAGGATAAGCCCTCCGAGTGTATTGTATTCGTGCGATACAGGAAACCTTAAATGGTATTTCTGATTCAGGTAATCTATTTCGAGCCGCGCAGAAAAAAGATATTCTCCGGGCGCAAGTACCTTTTCCAGCAAGTCGCTTTTTTCATGCTCATCCTTAATTTCTCCTATTATTTCTTCAATAATATCCTCGGTGGTAAGCACTCCCGAAGTAACCCCGAATTCATCTATTACTACCGCCATGCTTTTATGTTGCTGCATAAACATGCGTAAGGCATCCTTTGCCGGCATAGATTCTGGTATTATCGGCACGGGTATAAGCATGGATTGTATGCTGTTCTGACTTTTGAAAATATTGTGAAAATGGACATAACCCATAGGATTATCAAGAGTTTCTTTATAGATAAGTACGCGGGAAAGTCCGGTTTGCAAAAATTTTTCTTTCAGTTTCTCCGTACCATCAGTTATATTCATGGCTATTATATCCGGGCGGGCTACCATGCAGTCCCTCACCCTTACATCCTGAAAAGCAAGCGCATTACGGAATAACTGTACTTCGCTCTCGGTATCTTTGGCTTCCTCGCCGGCTACTATGGTATGTTCTTCCACATAACTATATAAGTCGAGCGGAGTAAAGTTATTCTTATAGCGGAATAGATTAACCTTAAATAATTTTCCCGATATAAATTGAGCCATTGTAAGTACTATTATTGTTAATGGGAACAAAATATAGTATAGAATGGTACAGGGCAGTGAGAAAAGTTTCAGAAAGCGGTTAGGACTTATGCGGAAAAGATTTTTTGGTATAAAATCTGCAACCGCCAGAATTACGGATGTTGTAACTACAGCTTGGATAATAAGCACCTCTGTTCTACTTAATGCAAAACCGGTAAGTACCTCTTTCAATACTCTGGCGGTAAACAGACCGAATACTACCAGAGAGAGGGTATTGCCCAGCAGCATGGCACCCAAAAATCGGATAGGTCGATTGATTATGTGCGAAAACAACCTTCCCGAAAAACTCTCTTCAACACTTTCCACATGTATTTGTAGTTTGTTCGAGGCAACGTATGCTATCTCCATTCCGGAAAAGAAGAAAGAAAAAAGCAGAGATATGATAATTACAAGAAAGGTAGTCATTCCTTAAAATTAATCAATAAAATTAAGAAAAACCGGGACAGGAATAATCCTTACTCTTAAATTAATTTTTTGAGAAAATCAGAGGTAAGGTCGCGACCCGGTTATCTCTATCTATTGAGCCGGATTATCAAGCTGAACTGTTCCGCGTATATTGGTTATTGTGTAGTGAGTAAAATCTTCGTTTGATTGCAAACCGTCTCCGAGTAATATCTCTGTGGATGTTCTTATCTGAACATATTTAGGCGTATAGATGGTATGCTTTGACTGGTCCCAGAACAGCTGTTCGGTGTTCAGCTTTTCTCCTTTCTTGTTTATTACAACCACATTGCCGTCGGCTTCCATTATTTTAGTATTTTCATAGCGGATGGCATAATCAGAATTAATATGGCTTGAAATGCGCCCTGAATCATCGTAAAAATCCACGCTCATGCCTTTCGGACATTCCTGGTAAGGGTTTTTCCCGCCGAAGGTGTTTATAACAGGGGCTTTAAGAATAAATCTTGTTTTTGCCGAATCGGTATAGGCATACTCTGCATTTTCTTCGCTTTGGAGAGGTGTTTTATCCGATGCGGTAATTAGGTTTACCTTATCAATATTATTCTCGCAGGAATACATAAAGAAGGGGAAAATAGAATAAAATAGAAATAAAATGCTCTTGAAAATGGCTGCCAAGGCATGGCTTTTACCGGCTATTTCAGCATTTTTCATTTTCATCCGCATTGCGGCGCTATTCGAATTGCCGTTTGATGAACCATCTGTCGTCAAAAGTGAAGCCAATCATTATTTTAACATATTTTTCCTGCAGCAGGTTATTCGCCGTAGTCCCGAATTCGCCAAGTTGTATGCCTAAATTCAGGATGGAATTGTGCATTTGCGCCAAATTAGGACCGATTGGGAAGCCAACGCCCAACGATATAGCTTGCTCCTGTATTTGGGTATTGGAAATATCAAGATAACTCACATTGTGGAAATAGCCAAGCCGATAATATATACCCTGTGCATAATTTTCAGAGTATATGTTACCGCGCGGCACATATTGCATCCCAAAGCCATATTCTATGGCATTGCTTAAGTCCTGCGGCTGTCCGAAAAAGGAGTATTGCCCCCAGTTCTGCACACTGTAATCGCCCGTAAAGGTCCACCTCATGCCTTTCTTAATGGTAACGCCGCCCCCCCACATTAATGGAATGCGCAATTTACCCCGGCTGCTGCTGTCCTGAATGGTGTCGTAATTCACGTTGCTGCCGGTAGTATTTAAATAGTTCACGGTCAGTATGTTGTAATTGGCATTTATATTCTGGCTCCATGCCATTGTGCCGCCGAGGATTATCTGCCAATCTTTATAAACAGGCAGCGTAAGCAGAAAACCGCCGTTGAAATAAACGTTCTGCACAAAAATGTTCTGCGTTCTCTGAATATCAAATGCGTTATAATTGGGCGGATAGGTCATGGTTTGGGTTGAGGTCAGGTTTCCGAAAAGGTAGGAGGCATTTATTCCGATGGATAGAAACTTTGGGAATGGAGCAATTGCCAGCCCTACGAATGCCCTGTTTATACCGCCAGAACCTGTATATTCATTCGATACCTGCGATATGGGGATTGAAGCGCCGCTTGGGGATATACTGTCTATATTTTGCGAAACAGTTATGTCGTATCCTAAGCTGCTCATAGGCGTCAGTCCTAAACTTAAACCGGCATATTTACCTACCGGCATTGCCACTTCAAAGTATCCGAAGTATGAGTTGCTGTTTTTGTACGATTGTCCTTGCGTGGCATAGGCGACATTATTGTTCAATATCGCCGCCTCGAAGGTCGTAATACGGTTATAATAGATTGAAGCAGGGTTTTTCAGATTTATGAAAAAAGGTGAAATGCTGTCATTGCGCATGGCATTGCCTGTATTGCCCATCGAGAAGCCCTGAACCCCGGTTGGGGTATATAAGTCGCCTATACCATAACTTGAGTAAGGCGATATTGAGGATGACTGACTGAACCCGGATGCGAAACTAAATAGAAAGAAAAGAAAGCATAAAAAGACGCGAATCCTTGCGTTCATATTTTGGGTATAGAGCGTAATCAGGGCATTCGGCATTTTATTTTCAATTCTGGATTTGTTATTTTTCTTGCGAAAGGCAAAACGTCAAAATTACATTAAGTCCTTGAAGTGTTAGGAATGGTTCTGAAATTATTTTGCGCCTCATCTGTTTTTTCAACCATTCATGCCATCCTCCGGTAACTATTACCTGCATCTCTTTGTATCGTGCGGAATATGCTTCAACAATACCGTTTAATTCTTCTATAACACCGCGTTGAACACCCGAAAGAATGGATTCTCTGGTTGTTTTGCCCTTCAAATCGCCGAATGTTTTATCGGGAGTTATTAACGGCAAACGCGCCGTAAAAGTATGCAACGCTTTGAACCGCATTTCCACTCCGGGCGAAATACTTCCGCCTTTATATACGCCTTTGCCGCTTATAAAGTCAATGGTGATGCATGTACCGGCATTTATTACAAGTGAATTTTTACCGGCGTAGAGGTGATGCGCTGCGGCTATGCCGGCTATCCTGTCCGGTCCTAATGTTTGCGGAGTTTTATACTCACTTTTGAACGGAAGTGGTGTTCCGCCCTTAAGGAATACCAGTTTATATCTCTTTTTAAGCCAGGCAATCAATCCTGCAGGATAATCTCGTACGGCGCTAACTATTGCATAACCATTTCCGGCGCTTTTTTTATCTGTTAACATATTCAACTTATTAAAATCGTCCGGCTTGCAGATAAGTTGCTTTACAAGGCGGGCGCCTTGAAACTTACCCGCTTTTATTGTTGTATTTCCGATGTCAATTGCCAGATTCATACGTTCAAAATGCCGTCAAAGCTACAAATTATACTGCTCGCTTATTGGTTTGCTATGCAAACCCCTGTCACGGGCAGGTAAACTAATTTAATTGACAATGACGCTACGTTTATCAATATCTGAACTTCAGGCGAGTTTACAGATAGAAACGAACCTTGCAAGCCGTAAAACCCCAACTTGCCATGAACGGAGCGAAATCAAGCAGTCAGCGTAACTAATCCGTATGATAAAAATCATCTATCAACCTGACTATTTTTGAAACAGGTTATTTTATTTTGCTGTTAATTTGACAAAAACAAGGTATGCCCATAAATTCAGAAAACCGGGAAAAACCTATAAATGAAAAAAAACTGGTAGAGGATATCCTGCAAAGCATAGGGGATGCATTTGTAATTATAGATTCGGACTGGCGATATACTTTCATCAATAAAAACCTTGCACGAATTTTTCAGGACCAGAGGTACTCGGAAGATATGATAGGTAAGGTTGTGTGGGATGTTATACCCGAATTGAAAGGTACCGTAATGGAAAAATTTTACAGGGATGCGATGCAAAAACGGCAACCCGCAGTATTTGATGCAAAAAGCCTGGTTGCGCCTGTGTGGGTTGAAGTTCGCGTCTTTCCTTATCTGGATGGCATTGCCATCTTTTTCAGAGACATAACCGATAGAAAAAACGACCACGAGAATCTTAAAAAATCCGAGGAACGCTTTTCAATGATTTTTAACTCAAGCGCCGCCGCCCAATCTATTACTGATTTTGCTACGGGAAAGATAATCGACGTGAACGAAAGTTATGTAGAACTGCTGGGATACGAACGTAAGGAATTACTCGGTAAAACAATAAATGAAATAGGTATATACGACTATGCGCCGCCCGGTGAGCGGAGTAAAGTTCTAAAAATGATACGGAAAAAAAGGCGCGTTCAGCAGTATGAAATAATATTCCGCAAGAAGTCGGGCGCTCCGTTGAACGTATTATTTTCAGCCGAACAAATCGATTTACAAGGGGATAATCTGATTATTACATCGCTGCTTGACATTACGGAAAAGAAAAAGGCGCAGGAGGAACTTAAACAGCTAAATGATTTATTGGAGGAAAAGGTTCGCTCCAAAACTCTCGAACTGACCAACTCTCTGGAGCGCGAGAAAGCCATAAACGATGTAAAATCGCAATTTGTCTCTATGGCGTCTCACGAATTCAGGACCCCGCTGGCTACCATTCTGTCGAGTTTGGCATTACTGGAAAAATATGCCGGTGATGAATGCGGCGATAAGATGGTAAAGCATTTTACACGGATAAGGAATTCTGTTGACAACCTGACCGAAATACTGAACGATTTCCTTTCCTTTGAAAAGATGGAAAAAGGAAAAACAGTAACCATTAACCATGTGTTTGATATGAAAGATATGATAACCAGGTTTATTGAGGAATATAGACCAAATCTTAAAGCCGGGCAAAGCATTAATTATCTGCACCATGGCGACACGGAATTATTTCAGGATAGGAATATAATTATAAACTCCCTTACCAATCTGCTCTCCAACGCCAGCAAATATTCAGGCAACAACGCCGCCATAGATATTATCTCCTTTGTTAAGGATGGAACGGCAGGTATTAAAGTAAAAGACAGAGGCATGGGAATACCGGATAAGGACAAGGAAAATATTTTCACTCTCTTTTTCAGGGCTAATAACGCAGAAGCGATTCAGGGTACGGGACTGGGGTTGATAATAGTAAAAAAATATATGGAGCTGCTGGGAGGCAATATCAGCTTCGAAAGCAAGGAAAATGAAGGAAGCGTGTTTGCGCTCAACTTTCCATCGAACGCACGGTTATTTTAAAATCTATTCAGACCTTGTACGCTACGCAAATTATTCCATGCTAAGGGTGGAAAATTATCCTCTGGTAGTTCGATTATTTTGCAAGGATGATAAACTCGGTTCTCCTGTTTTTCCGTCTGCCTTCTTCAGTATCGTTACTTGCCACAGGATTGGCAGCCCCGTAACCTTCAAAAGATAGCCGCGTGGATTCTATACCTTCATGTTCCAGCGCTTGCTTTACTGTAAATGCTCTGTCGTTAGACAAGGCAAGATTGTCTTTATCATTGCCAATATTATCGGTATATCCGGCAATCTTTATCTTCACGCCCGGGTTGGCTTTCAGAAATTTACCGAATTCGCCTATTACGGCAAGCGATACAGGTTCCAGTTCTGCGGAGTTGCTTTTATAGTAAATGTTGTTCAGGGTGTAATTGGAGCCAATTGCAATTGGTTTAACTGTAAAATCAACAGTTGCAGGTTTTCCCGTAAATGTGTCTTTTATGCTGATAACGGTGGAGTTAAACGCAGCTCCCTTTTTATTCACAGTCAGCACATAATTAGCGGAATCATTCACATCAACGGCAGTTACAAAGGTCCCGTTCATGGTGTCCGTAATCACGGTAGCGGTCTTTTTTGTTTTAGCATTAGTTACCGTAACCTCCGCACCTGTTACAATATTGCCATTCACGTCTGTGGTCTTTCCCTTCACCAACGCTACCTTGTCAGGTCTGGCTTCCTGGTACAACGCAAATCCAAAAATATCGTATCCTCCCATGTTCCTGCCTTTGGTGCGGTTAGGGTCGTTGGAGCAGAAATAACCCTTTTTACCGTCGGTGCTTACAAAAAAGCCAAGGTCGTCTCCGGGGCTGTTTATCGGGTAGCCGATATTTACCGGATCCTTCCAGTTACCTGCACTATCCATACGCGAATAAAAAATATCGTAGCCGCCTATACCCATGTGTCCGTCCGATGAGAAATAAAGGGTATGGCTGTCGGTATGTATAAAAGGGCTTTCCTCATTGCCGGGTGTATTTATTGGCGCTCCAAGGTTAACCGGCGGGCTCCAGTCGCCGGTTTTAACGTCTTTTACAGTTTTGTATATATCAGTTTTACCCATGCCCCCTGTTCTGTCGCTTGCAAAGTAAAGGGTGGTGCCGTCGGCGGTAATGGATGGTTGAGAATCCCATGCGTTGGGGTCGTTCACCTGCTGTCCCAGATTTTCTATTTTCATCCAGCGTCCGTTGTTATAGTTGGTATAGTAAATATCGCAATTGCGGTATGAACCCTCATCTTCCGACTGGCAGATGGTAAAATAAAGCGATTTATCGTCTATCGTAATGGTGGGACCTCCTTCGTTTCTTCCGGTGTTGAAGGGTGGAGGCAGCGCGCTTCCAACAGAATAATCGCCATCCGGTTGCAGTTCGCTCTTCATGAAATATTCCTTCTCATTATCGTCAGGCGTGGCAACATTATTTAAATCCTGATAGGGTAGCTTCCGCGTAAAATAGGCATACCGGTCATCAGGCGAAATGCAGGCGAGGTATTCGTCATGGGTAGTGCAAAGGTCTTTAACCGGATAGGGGTCAAAAGGCACAGGATGGTCGTAAATGCCCGTGTAAAACTTGGCATATTTCAGCATCTTCTTCGCCTGATACAGGAACTCGTCGTAATCCTTGTTGAACTTCTTTACATCATCGTCTTTAAAATTCAGAAACTTCTCCAGATAAGTTACAGCGTCTTTATACTTTTCATCTTCATAATAACTGAACCCGATATAATAGTATGGGTCTGAATGGTACTTTGGGCATTGCTGAACCACCTTCAGGAAATAAGGCACAGCAGGAGCAAATGGAGCATTATCGCTTATCTCCGTCTTAATCAATTCTTCGGCATAAGCAAAGTTTGCGTCAACATAGTCGGGTTCCAGTTGCAGGGCTTGCTGTAAATATGCCATACGTTGCGGTTTCTCTACTTTTTTCTTATCAGTGCCTTTTTTATACAACTGTACCGCCTTGTCGTCATCCATCTGCTGGCACGGGTTCTCATCCTGCGCGTAAGATAGCCCCCCCCATAATGTAAAAGTGAAGATAAAGAGTAGAAACGCCCTTTCTGACAGTAAACAGGACTTACTGAAAACAGTTTGTTTATTTGTACGTTTTATCGAGTCCGGCATGGCTGCAATATTAAGCGAGGGGGCGTAAGATTAGATTATTTCTCAATTAACAGCAATAAAATAAGACGATATTCCGATTGAAATATTTTAACAACAGAGGTTCATTGCAAAGATAGCGTTAATCCTTTTTCATATAAGCAAAAATAGAGAAAACATGCGGACGGGGCTGCATTTCCGCCCACTCCAAACATGGTTATAAGATAATCGATTATGGTGTATTGATACCCATGAATTCAAAGCCGAAACGTTAGTTTTTTACGTATATTCCTGAAATTGTATATTTTTGAACCCTGTATCTCTTTTATCTGACTGGAATTAAACGTATATATTCTACACATAAATATTTTTCATGATGAAAAAACTATTGCTTATACTGCTCGGAACGGTTACCATGAATTCGGCATTTGCGCAATGTGCAAATTTCACCGTTTCCCAAAGTCCAATCTGCACAGGCGATAATGAAACCTTTACCGACCTAAGTTCGGGCGGTGCAGCCCCATTTACCTATAGCTGGAATTTCGGAGCTAATGCCGTTCCTGCAACATCTGCCCTTCAAAATCCTCCGGTAGTCACCTATACGCAGCCGGGCGTGAAAATTGTAACCCTGCACTATACCTCATCGGGCTTCTTCGGTTGTAACAGCACTTATACCGCTACAGTTACCGTTAATGCCAATCCTATAGCTACGTTTACTAGCACTGCGCCCCAATGTGTAGGCAACGGCGTGAATTTTACCAATACCGGCAGTTCAGGACCGGGTGTTACCTACAGCTGGAATTTCGGGTCAAATGCAACTCCATCCACCTCCTCCGCCGAGAACCCGACAGGAGTAACCTTTTCAGCATCAGGACCGCAACTGATAACCTTTTCGGTGAACAACGGGTTCTGTACAACCGTGGATACCATGACCATACATATCGCTTCCACGCCCACCGCCAGCTTTGCAAGCAATGCTCCCGCCTGTATGAGAGGACCGGTTAACTTTACAAACACCGGCTCGGTAGGCGCAGGATTAACCTACCTCTGGAATTTCGGAGTAGCAGCCGTACCTGCTACATCGGTGCTGGCAAACCCGCCGCCGGTTTCTTATACTTCCCCCGGAGTAAAAACTATCACCTTCGCAATTACCAACTCGGTTACCGGATGCACATCAGTAACCACGCAGCAGATTACCATCTATCAGGACCCTGTTGCAAGTTTCACATCCAATGCTCCGCAGTGCACAGGCAACAACGTGAATTTTACCAATACCGGAACCAACGGACCCGGAATAACCTATTCCTGGAGTTTTGGCGCCGATGCTACTCCTGCAACCTCCAATACTGAAAACCCGTCTGGTGTTACCTATTCTACTCCCGGACCCAAACTTATCACCTTCACCATAGACAACGGCTATTGCACCGCAACCGATACCCTCACAATTCACATCAATCAGTCGCCTACGGCAAGTTTCACATCAACCGCCCCGCAATGCGCAGGCGCACCCGTAAACTTTACAAATACAGGCACCCCGCCGCCGGGAATAACCTATCTTTGGAATTTTGGTCCGGGCGCAAACCCGGCAACATCAAATGTTGAAAATCCGGCAGGCGTTACCTTTTCAATCCCCGGATCTCAAGCCGTCTCCCTTACCATAACGGAGGTTGCTACAGGATGCGCATCAACCGTTATCCAATATATCAATATAAACCCAAGCCCAACGGCAAGTTTCACCTCTAATGCCCCGCAATGCGCAGGCAATCAGGTTAATTTTACCAATACAGGCAGCGCAGGACCCGGCGTTACCTATAATTGGAGTTTTGGTGCCAATGCCAATCCGCAAAATTCGGGCGCTGAAAGCCCCTCCGGTATAGTTTACTCTGCTCCAGGACCAAAACTTGTCACCTTCTCTGTCAGCGAAGGTTCATGCACAAGCGTTGACACCGCAACAATTATTATGGATACTACCCCTGTCGCCTCCTTCACCTCCACCGCCCCGCAATGCCAGGGTCAATCGGTTTCCTTCACGAATACCGGAACAATGAGCGGTGTAACCTACAGTTGGAATTTTGGTCCGAACGGTAACCCTGCCGTATCAAATGCTCAAAACCCTTCAGGCATTAAATTCACTGCATCCGGGATACAAAATATTACGCTTACGGTAACCGACCCCGTTTCGGGCTGTTCTTCAACAATTACACAGTATATTAACATTAACCCGTCTCCTGTCGCAACATTCTTCTCAAATACACCCGTTTGCGCAGGAACAGCGGCAGATTTTACAAACACAGGCAGCAGCGGAGCCAACCTGACATACAGTTGGGATTTCGGTTCTAATTCCACACCGCAGACATCTTCGTCGGAAAGCCCGACCGGCATCACCTATAGCAGCGGCGGCATGAAACTTGTTACTTTCACCATCAGCGACGGCGTTTGCAGTTCAACTGACACGGTAAGCGTTGCAATTGACTCTGTACCGGTGCTTAGCGCAGGCAAAGACACAACGATATGCGCTACCGACAGCGTTCAGATAGGCGGCACGCCGGTGGCAGGATACAAATACAGCTGGTTCCCCTCTTCGGTGGTGAGCAATCCGAATATAGCCAACCCCGAAGCGAAACCGATAGCTCCCGTTACCACATATATTGTAACGGCTACAAGCCCCGCCGGATGCATGGCGAGCGATACGGTAATAGTTACAATGCTTGCGCCGCTTGTTTCCAATGCGGGACAACCCGAGAGCATCTGCCGCAACGACAGCGTTCAGCTTGGCGCCATGCCCGTAAACGGACAGAAATACAACTGGAGCCCGGGTAAAGGATTGAGCGATTCAACCATCGCCTCACCTTACGCAATGCCCGATTCCTCACTAACATACACCCTTACCGTTTCCGGCTGGGGTTGCACTCCCGCCAGGAGCATGGTAACAGTTACTGTAAACCAGCTGCCTCTCCTTATACCTTTACAGGAAGATACGATAGCCGGAGGGCAGCAGATACAGCTTGAAGCCACCCAGGGAGGCGCCGAGTACAGTTGGCTGCCTGTTGCCGGATTAAGTAATTCCAATATATATAACCCGGTTGCCAGCCCCGACACTACCACCAAATATGTGGTATGGATAACCGATGTACAGGGTTGTGTGAACAGGGATACCATCGTAGTAAATGTTTTAAAATCGAACTTCTGGGCTCCTACCGCTTTCACCCCCAACGGCGATGGAAGAGACGATATTTTCTATATACACGGTCAATTCCAGACCTTCGATTTCGGAGTGTATAACCGATGGGGCGAACAGATTTTCCATACCAATAACCTTACGCAGGGCTGGGACGGAACAAGGCAGACCGATGGTGAAAAAATGCCCGACGGCGCATATATTTATTATGTAAAAGGAACTCTAAATGACGGTTCGGCTGTAAGCCAGCAAGGAATGGTTAACTTGATAAGATAAGAAGATTAAGACCGCAGTAAACAAGAAAAATTCAACAAACAATGAAAAAAATACTAATATTATCCGCAATATGCCTTCAGTTTCTTGTTGCACACCGCCTATATGCACAGGACCCGGCATTTACACAGTTTTATGCCTCGCCACTTCTGGTAAACCCTGCCATTATGGGCGCCAGCGACGACTGGAGAACAAGCTTATGCTACCGAAACCAGTGGGGTAGCGTGAACAGCGGATATACCGACTACGATTTTAACACAAGTTGCCCCTTCTATCTTAAAGACCCCGGCAGCAAACTGTTCGTAGGTGTCGCCCTGCTTGATGATAAAGCCGGCGCATACGGACTGATGAACGGCTATATCTCTGTCGGGTACAACAAACAAATTGCCGAAGACCAGAATGTATGTCTCGCGCTCTATGGAGGATTAGGTCAACTTGCGCTTAATACCAACGGATTAACCTACGACGACCAGTATGTAAACGGCAGTTACAGTTCTGCAACCCCATCGGGCGAAATGGCGGTAAGTAAAGCCATAATGTACCCCGATGCAGGTTTTGGATTTACTTATTATTATAACCCGTCGCAAGACAAGTCGAAAGTAAACTTTTATGCCGGCATTTCAGGTTTTCATTTAAATGAGCCAAACCAGTCGCTGGATGCCTCCGTTTCCACCCTTCCTATCAGAATGACCTATTTAGCAGGTCTTAAAATATTTGAATCGGAAAAGGTGGATATTTCGCCCAATGCAATGGTTACCACGCAAGCCGGAAATATAATTGCCGCAGCAGGCGCCTACTGCACTTATAAGGTAAAAGACGATTTTAATCTTACGCTTGGAATGTGGTACCGCGCTAACGACGCTATTCCCGTTGAACTCGGTATAGAATATAAGGGCTTTGAACTGGGTTACAGTTACGATATGGTGACAAGCACCCTGGACGCTTATGCAATGGGATTGAATGCCAACGAAATAACATTAGCGTATAAGTTCGCCAGAAAGAAGAAAGAGGATTCAACGCCCATGATAGGAAGCAATACCGCAAATACGCCATCCGCCCCTACAACTCCCGAAGGCGGTTCGTTTCCTTTTCCTGAATTTTAATAACCTTACTGCACCGGTTTATATACCGGAGATTATAGTTGCTTCGGTATAAGAATATACTACCGTAAATGATTTTGTGACCGCGTCCTGACAACTATCGGGTTCAATTGCAGTCGGTACATTTCCATTTTCACCGGTGGCAGTAAATAATAAATTCAGGGTATACCTTTGGATACCCATCTGGAAGTGTTAAAGTATTGATATTCAATAATATGACAAAATTTATCCCTCAAAAAAGGTATACCCAAATTATGGATACCCCCACCCATTTACAAACTAATTACCACCCTAAATACACGAAATAAATACCTTGACTCCTGACTTTCGATAAAGTGTAAATTTGCATTATGCACCTCTCGCACATCTCACTTTTAAATTTTAAAAACTACCGCGAGCTAACGCTTGACTTCTCGCCGGGGATAAACTGTTTTACAGGGCATAATGGGGCTGGTAAAACAAACCTCCTTGATGCAATTCATTACTTGTCGTTCTGCAAAAGCTATTTCAACTCGTTCGATAATCAGAACATACTGCAAGGCGAAGATTTATTTGTAATACAAGGCATCTTCGATAGAAACGGGCAGCAGGAAGAAATCTACTGCGCACAAAATAGAAATGAATCCAAACAATTCAAACGCAACAAAAAGAACTACAACCGGCTTTCGGAACATATCGGACTACTGCCCGTTGTGATGATTTCGCCCACTGACAGCGAACTTGTGCAGGAAGGAAGCGAAACA
This sequence comes from Bacteroidota bacterium, assembly GCA_021823405.1. Lineage (GTDB taxonomy): Bacteria > Bacteroidota > Bacteroidia > JABEUT01 > JABEUT01 > JABEUT01. The sequence goes on from JAKAOA010000006.1 coordinate 30,302, forward strand.
AGAAGAAAATTTGTGGATAGTATTATTTCGCAAGCGGATAAAGATTATCTGACCGACCTGATAGATTACAACAGAGCATTATTGCAGCGTAACGCTACCCTTAAATCATTCTTCGAGAACCGGAATTGGGATGAAACCCTTATGTCGGTTTGGGACGGGCAGATGGTTGCAAAAGGCAGAGAAATATTCAAGAAAAGAGAATCGTTCACCGCCATATTTACAGAACTCTTCTGCCGGATTTACGCCGAGATATCGGGCGTACGCGAATCGGTAGGACTGCAATACTCCTCGCAATTGCTTGACGGCGATTTTGAGGAGTTGTTAATCAAAGCCAGAGTAAAAGACCAAACGGTTCAATATTCCACCACTGGAGTTCACAAGGACGACTGGCTGTTTACCAAGGATAACCATCCGGTAAAAAAGTTCGCTTCGCAGGGGCAGCAAAAATCATTTATCATAGCCCTGAAACTGGCGCAGTTTTTTTTCCTGAAAAATCATTTTAACACGCCACCCATATTATTGCTCGACGATATGTTCGATAAACTTGATGAAGAGAGGGTAACCCGTCTTGCCGGTAAAATAAGCGGTGAAGATTTCGGTCAAGTATTCATTACCGATACCGATACCGTACGGCTTGAAGAACTGTTCGAAAACAGAGAGAAAGATTTCGTTATCATTTCTATTCGGGATGGCGCCTTGCAGAAACATGATTATTTTCAAACCGGTTATGCGAAAAAGTAATAATCAAAAGATAAGCGAGTCAATCAAGGAGTTACTTAAACTATACCGGCTCGACGAAAAAATGGATGAATACGAGCTTATACGTTCATGGGAACAAGTTGTAGGACCAATGATAGCGCGCCACACCACTTCAATAACAATATCAAACAAAAAACTGGTTGTTACCATCGATTCGGCTCCGATGAGAAATGAACTCCTTTATTGCCGTACAAAAGTATTGAACACTCTGAATGCAATGATTGGCGGCATTGTGGTGGAAGAAATGGTGATCCGATGACAATCCAATCACGCCTTGGCAAGTTCGACCTTACGATGATAATCGTCAGTTTGGTAATAGGCGTAGGCATATTTAAAACGCCCGGCATAGTAGCAGAAAAGGCGGGCTCTCCACTTATTTTTTACACGGCATGGCTTCTTGGCGGAATTGTCTGCGTATGCGGAGCATTCACTTTTGCCGAAATCGGCTCCCGCCTGACGGCGGCAGGGGGCTATTACCGTATCTTTTCACACTGTTACCATCCCATTTTCGCCTTCATGTTCAACTGGGGACTTATTTTCACCAATGCCGGCGGTTCGGTGGCTGTAGCCCTTGTCGGAGCCGAATACATTCAGCCGGTAATAATACCGTCAGGACTGATGCACGTTTTCACTCCCAAGGTAATAGCTGTAATTGTTGTAACGGGCTTATACATCGTTAACTACCTTGGTATAAAAGTCGGTTCAAGGGCGCAGAACATACTAAGCGGACTTAAAATCACTATGATATTGTTGTTGTGTCTCCCGCTGTTTATCCGTTCCCATGCACCAGCAGAGAGTTATTCCGCAATACGCACAATCTCTTCAGTAAATCCGATAAGCGCCCTGGGTATTTCGCTTATATCCATCTTTTTCACTTTCGGCGGCTACCAGAATACGATAAACCTCGGAGCTGATATACAAGATCCGCGCCGCAATATACCGCGCGGCATTTTTGCAGGAATGACTATAGTGCTTACGCTTTACTTTTTACTGAATATCGCCTACTGTCAGGTACTCGGTCTGGACAATATGAGAGGGAAAACGCTTATTGCCGCTGAACTTGCAAAGACATTTTTTGGCAATGCAGGATTTAAAATAACCTCTATCGCTGTCTTTATTTCAGTAGCCGGATTTATAAATTCTGCATTTATTTATAATCCTCGTATGCTTTATGCCATGTCGGAGGATAACATTTTGCCTCCCATATTCCGCAAGGTGAATGGTAAAACACAGGCGCAGGAGTTCGCCATTACTTTCTTTTTCCTTATCGTTCTCGTATCACTGCTTATATCAAGCGCATTTGAAAAGGTTATGAACTATACCATGTTCATAGACAGCGGCTCGCTAATATTCGCCGCAGCCACCATCTTCATCCTTCGCAAGCGTAAGGAAGGCGAAACGGCTGAAGGATTCAAAATGAAACTGTTCCCTTACGTTCCAATCCTATATATGCTTGTACTGCTGGTGGTCTGCATAAGCGATTTTGCCAACGACTACTTTTCGGTGCTGATAAGTTTAGCCGTCATGGCTGCCGGATATCCGTTATATTATTTACTGAAAAGGAAACCGGAAAAGGAAACTGCAGGATGAATTGCGGCATGCGCACATCAGTATTCCAGCATTTTTTTTATTGCGGCAGCCACCTTCTGGGTATTGGGCAGCATTGCTTGTTCAAGAACCGAATTGAGGGGAACGGCAGGCATGTTTTCCGCGCCGATAACGTTAACGGGAGCGTCAAGATATTCAAAACAGTTTTGCTGGATACGCGCCGCAACAGATTGCGCAAAACTGTTGTTCACCGGTTCTTCGGTTACTACAAGACACTTGTTATTCCGGCGTACCGATGCATATATGAGCTCTTCATCCAGTGGAATAAGCGTTCGCAGGTCGATTATTTCAACCTGTCCGGGAAAATTTTTGGACCCATTCTTAGCCCAGTAAACCCCCATGCCATAAGCAATCACGGATAAGGCACTACCCTTACCCGCATCCGCTTGTTGTATAATTCTCCCTTTGCCAAGCGGGATGATATAATCCTCATCGGGTTCAATGGTTTTAGCATCCTCGGTGCCTTTAATCTTGCTCCAGTATAAACCCTTGTGTTCGAGTACAACTACCGGGTTGTTATCGTAATATGCCGATTTTAGCAATCCTTTCAGGTCGGCGCCGTTTGACGGGTATGCGATTTTTATTCCCCGTATGTTTGTAAGTACAGATTCCACGCTGGAGGAATGATAAGGACCACCGCTGCCATAAGCACCGATAGGAACGCGAATAACGGCGCTCACAGGCCATTTTCCGTTGGTCAGGTAACAGGAGCGACTTACCTCGGTAAAGAGTTGGTTAAGTCCGGGCCATATATAATCGGCAAACTGTATTTCTACAATCGGCTTGCAACCCACAGCCGACATGCCTGCCGTACTTCCTATTATAAATGCTTCCTGTATTGGTGTATTGAACACCCTGTCATCGCCAAATTTATCGGCAAGGGTTGCCGCTTCTCTAAATACGCCGCCTAACCGTCTGCCTACATCCTGACCATAGAAAATGCATTCGGGATGCTTTTTCAGCAATTCTTTGATGGCGAACAGAGCGCAATCAACCATTACGGTTTTTTCCCTGCCTGCCGGTTCGCGTATGCCTCTTTCCTCTGTTATCGGTGTTGGCGAATAATCATGCGTGAAAAGGTCTTCCGGGTTCGGGTCTGCCGCTTTTATGGCTTTCTCATAATCCGCCTCTACGCGTGCATTTTCCTTTTCCTCTATCTGTTTTAATTTATCGCTCGTGAAACCGGCTATGATGAGATGGGAACGCAACCGCTGGAACGGGTCTTTTTTAGCGGCTTCTTCCAAGTCGTTCCGGTACCATTCCCTGCGAACGCCCGATGTATGATGTGCAAGCAGCGGAACGCGTGCATGAAGCAGAAAAGGGCGGCGCTCAACCCGTATTATCTGAATTATCTCATTTAATGTCTGGTAGCTTCGCGTAAAATCACTGCCGTCGATAGATCGTGTTTCAAGTCCCTTGAATCCTTTGGCATACTCGGCGGCATTCATAGCTCGTACTTCTTCTATGTGGGCTGAAATATCCCATTCGTTATCCTGTACAAGGTATAATATCGGCAGTTTCTTCAATACAGCCATCTGGAACGCTTCTGCCACTTCGCCTTCTGTAACAGAACCGTCGCCAAGCGAACATACTGCGATTGGTTTATCGTCCGGAGTGTTCTTGGCCAGCCCTCTTTTTTCCAAATACTGCATACCCATAGCGACACCTGTTGCAGGAATTGCCTGCATACCTGTAGCCGATGACTGGTGCGGTATTTTAGGCATATCGTCTCGTCTTAAGCTGGGATGAGAATAATAGGTTCTGCCGCCCGAAAAAGGGTCGTCGCGTTTTGCCAAAAGCTGAAGCATCAACTCGTATGGCGTCAAACCAATGGCTAACAATATGCTGTCGTCGCGGTAATAAGGGCTTAGATAATCCTGGGGCTTCAACTGTAGTCCGAGCGCTATCTGTATGGCTTCGTGTCCTCGTGAAGTGGCGTGAACATATTTGCCGGTAACGGCAGCGTTCTTTTCATATATTGCAGACAATGCCTTAGCGCAACACATTAGCTCGAAAGCTCGGATAACCGTGTTTACGTGCACTGTTCCAACCGATTCCGATGTCAAGGGCTTTAACACGTTCTATAATAATTATGAAATGCCGGTTAAATTCACAAGCAAAGTTATAAAACCTTTCGGAAGAGCCATATCTCAAATTCAAAGCTACCTGCCGGCGCTTTTGAAAATAGCTTACGAGAAGTATAATACCGTCAATAACTTTACCCTTCAAACGTGAAGGATAGCAGGTATACCTGCGAATATAGCGCCTGCAAAGATTCTGTGTAAACGGTATTATCGCGCACTAAAAGATTACGCGCCCCTCTGGATAACTTGAATTCAATGCCGAATTTAAAATAAGGCAAGTAAAATTCAATGCCTGTTCCCACCTCATAAGCATAATCGTTTCGGATAAGTCGCACAGTAGCATTGGCTCCGGCAAGCGTCTGGTTGATGCTTTGCTGCGAGGAGAGGTCGGTGATGTATTTGCCGCCGGCGAGCACATACGCTTCAAAGTTATGCTGGCGCTTTGAAATAAGCTTTAAATCGAGCGGGAAATCTATAAATGTGGATTGCACTTGTTTTGAGACATTAAAAGTATCTACACCGGCGAAAGAATACTCTAGATTCCGTTGTGAAAAGGCAAGATCGGGCACGAATCGCAAACGCAGGTAGCGGCTCAATCGTAATTCGGATACTATGCCAAGGTTGAAACCTGATGAGGGAGTGGAACGTATGCCTTTGAGCGTATCGTTAAAATGAGACGAAAGGTTAGCCACTGGCACTACTGCAAAATTGGTTGAATTGATAGCCAGGATAAAACCGAAGTGGAGTGTGGCGTTGGTATATGCAGGAAGGTTCCAGTCGCCGTTTTGGGCTTTGCAATACTTACCGCCTGCAGCCAAGAGAATGCAGGTTATTACCAGCCATCTGAATACAAGGTTGCGCTGTTCTGGTGAAAGAAGCTTGAACACGTTTTTTGTCATCAGCTTAAGTCCGAATTTCATGAACCGGGATGAATAAACTATTGTAAACGGCGCCAACGGCTGATTATTTTCCAATTGCTCGCTTTTTTGCTATATATATAGATGCAATTCCCATGTTTTGAGGGATGAACCTGGTATCGAGGAAGCCAACTTTTTCAAGGATTATTTGAAATTCCTTACCTGTAGGGAACATTGATACTGAACGGTTAAGGTATGAATAGGCGTTATTTTCGGAAAAAATGCCCCCGATGGCTGGGCATATTCTGTTCATATATGCTTTATAAAGCCGCTTGAACGGCATATTTCCAGGTTCGGAACATTCCAGTATCACTATTATCCCCTCCGGTTTCAACACCCTTAAAATCTCGGAAAGCCCTTTTTCAAGGTCTTCAAAATTGCGCACTCCGAAAGCGGAGGCGACAAGGTCGAATGTATCGGAAGGGAATTGCAGGTTCTCGCAATCTCCTTCTTTGAATTCGATTACAGAATCGAGTCCCTTATGTTTAATTTTTTTTGAGCCCAATGCGAGCATGGCATCGGCAATATCTATTCCTATTATTTTTCGCGGCTTCAACCGGGCGAGTTCAACGGCAAAATCACCGGTACCGGTACCAGCATCGAGGAACAGTCCGCCTTTGCCGGAGCTAATGCCTGCAGATGTTGAATATTTTTTCACCAGTTTCACCGCGTTCCTTCTCCACAGCCCGTCGATGCGCATGGTAAGCAGGCGATTCATAAAATCGTAACGCCCTGAAATGCTGTTGAACATCCGGCGCACCTGTTCTTTTTTACCTAGTGCAACTTCTTCGTATGGCTTTACCTGATTCATGCGACTATAGCAGGATATACCGACCACAATTGAATTTGCAAAAATACGCAAATTCAAAGCATCGGTATAATTGCCCCTACAGGTATTTGAATACGCAAATTCGCTTACGGGCAGTATATTTTGCAATACGCCTAAAGTTTTCCCGAATGAGTTTTCAGGTATTCCAGCGCTTCTGCAATAAGCTGTTCTTTATTTACGGGCGCAACCCCCGCCTTTTCGCACACCTGCCCGCCGGCAAGGTTGGACAGGAAGGCGGTATCGGCAGGCGGGAGTTTCAGAGCGCAGCATAGCGCCGCTACACTGATGACTGAATCGCCTGCGCCGGAAACATCGGCAATGTTTCGTATCACGGCAGGGATGATTTTTTTCACTTTACCGGCATTAACATAAACGCCCAGTTCGGAGAGCGTTACCATGGCAATTTCAATATTCTGTTCTTTGCATAGTTTTCCTACTGCTGCATTCAAACTGTTAATGTCGTGCGGGTCAACGGCGCTGTTCAAACCTTCACGGAGTTCTTTCAGATTAGGTTTAAAGAGCGTAACGTTCACGTAATAACTGAAATTCCTCCTTTTGGGGTCAACGACTACGGGTATATTTTCCCTTTTTGCAAGTCCTGTTACCTTTTCTATCAATGGCGGAGAAATTACCCCTTTGTCATAATCCTCGAAGATTATCACGTCAATTCTCCGTTCCTTTACGAACTCCTTTATGCGCATAAAGAGCGTTTCGGAAAGGGATTCATCTATTACTCTGTCATCCTCCTCATCAATGCGAACCAGATGTTGGCTATGGCTGATGATTCGTGTTTTAGTTGTGGTGGCGCGGTCTTTAACCCTCACTATTCCTGTTACCGGCAGCTTTTTGTCCTTCAACATCCGAAGCAACAGGTCGCCGCTATCGTCGGTTCCGGCAATTCCGCAAAGTATCGGATGCGCTCCCAGTGCCTGTAAGTTTATAACCACATTGCCTGCGCCGCCCATTCTGCTTTCTTTTCTGTTTACGGCAACAATTGGCACAGGGGCTTCGGGCGATATTCTGCTCACGCCGCCCCAGTAATACGAATCAAGCATTACATCGCCTATGATGAGCGCATTAAGCCGGTTAAAGGACTTGAATATGGCTTTTAATTCTTGCTCTGTCATTTCTTTCATTCTGCCAAAATCGGAGTCAAAAGTACAACATTTCGTCTTTAGGAGGATAACTAACCGTTCACCGAATCTGCAGGAAGCGGCGGAGGTAAGGTCAATACCTTTTCAGTTCGCTCGCCTCATTGTTAAAGATGCTCAAATAGCTCTGGTAACGCGACACGGCAATTTCTCCATCTTCCACCGCTTTGATAACGGCGCAACCGGGCTCGTTTATATGCAGGCAATTGTTGAATTTGCAATGGGCGCGGTACCGGTTTATTTCCCTGAAATATTGCGAAAGTTCATATTTGCTGATGTCGGCTATTCCAAATTCCTGAATGCCCGGCGTATCAATGATAAAGCCGCCTCCGAAAGGTATCATTTCAGAAAAGGTAGTGAGGTGCATCCCTTTTTCATGGGCTTCGGATATTGAACCGGTTTTAAGATTTGTTCCAGGAACCAGCATGTTGATAAGGGTTGACTTACCGGCGCCCGACATGCCGCAGAGCAGGGTTACTTTGCCTTTAAGCAGATTTTTCAGTTTAGGAATATACTTGTCATCAAGCAGCGAAATAACCTGGCAGGAGTAACCGATGCCATCATAAACAGCAAGTCGCTCCATCAGTTCATCCATCACGTTTGCATTATAGAGGTCGCGTTTGTTGAAAATCAGATGGGCATCTATCCCGTATGCTTCGGCGGTTACAAGGATACGGTCAACAAATGTATCGTGGGTTTTCGGGCGAATAAGCGTAATGAAAATAAAAACCTGGTCGATGTTGGCTGCAATTACCTGAAATTGTTTGGACAACTTCTTAGAATTTCGTATAATATAGTTCTTTCTCTTTTCAACATTTAAAATAGTGTAGTCGTTTCCCTTTTCTGACGGCAAGTAGTTAACATGGTCGCCTACTGCAACCGGGTTCGTGGTGGTAATATCTTTCAGCCGTATATTCCCTTTCAGCGTGCAGGTAACCTTTGCGCCGCCTTCGCCAAGCACGGTATAGGTCCGCCCTAATGCTTTCAAAACTACTCCTTTTGGTGTTATTTCTGCCATTGTTATTAAATCCTTACCTGCCCCTAAGAACGCAATATTATGATAATTTTGCTCCCGATTATCAACCTTCAAATTCCGGTACAATGAAAAAAATAATTTGTGTCGCTTTAAGCATCACATTTTCGGGACTGTTGATGGCACAGTCGTCTTCCTCATACAAGATAGTCAACCGTTTTCACTTAGACGGCGATATGGGCTGGGATTATCTTACAGCCGACGATGCGACAAACCGGCTTTATGTATCGCACGGTAATATGGTGCAGGTTCTCGACCTGAATAACGGAGGTAAACAAATAGGAGCTGTTACCGGACTTAACGGCGTACATGGAGTCGCCCTCGCCGATGAATTGAACAAGGGCTTCATAAGTTCAGGCAGAGACAGTACGGTGGTTGTATTTGACCTCGCCACATTAACTCCGACAGCGAGAATAAAAGTTACCGGCGCTAATCCTGATGCAATAGTATATGATAAATTTTCCGGTAAGGTTTTCACCTTCAACGGCAGAACCGATAACTCTACTGTAATTGACGCAAAAACAAATGCAATAACCGGAACCATTAACCTGCCCGGTAAGCCAGAGTTTGCAGTGGCTGACGGTAAAGGAAAGATATATGACAATTTAGAGGACAAAAGCGAAATCTGCGTTATCAATACCGTTTCCATGAAGGTGGAAAACGCCTGGTCGCTAACGCCGGGCGAAGAACCAAGCGGGCTGGCGATGGACAAAGCGAACAACTTGCTGTTCAGCGTTTGCGACAACAATTTGATGATAGTTAGCGATGCCTTAAAGGGAACAATCGTAGCCAAAATTCCCATCGGCTCTCACCCCGACGGGGCTGGTTTCGATGCCTCGCTCTACAGGGCATACAGCTCAAACGGCGAGGGAACACTTACCGTAGTTCAGGAAACAAACGCAAAAAACTTTACTGTACTCGCTAATGTACCGACTTCAAGGGGTGCGCGCACCTGCACCGTTGATTCAAAGACACACCATATATATCTCTCCAGCGCTCAATATGGCGAAGCGCCTATGCCGACAGTTGACCATCCGCATCCGCGCCCGGCTATAAAATCAGGTACATTTGAAATACTTGATGTAGTCGAAACGAAGTAATATTTTCAACGTTTCTTCTGTATCTCCCAGACAACTATTCCCACGCTTACGGCGAGGTTCAGAGAGTGTTTGGTTCCATATTGGGGTATCTCTATACAGCCATCGCACAGGTCGAGCGCCTGCTGCTCCACTCCGCTTATTTCATTGCCAAATACAAGGGCGATTTTTTCAGCCGGTTCATTTAGTTTATCAAGCATTATACTATTATGCACCTGCTCAACGGCAAAGATGGTGAACCCATCCATTTTCAGTTCCTGAATTGAGTCGGAGGCGTTGGCAAAATACTTCCATGAAACGGTTTCGGTAGCGCCGAGGGCGGTTTTCTGTATATCGCGGTGGGGTGGCGTGGCGGTTACGCCGCAGAGGTAAACCGCCTGCAACAAAAAAGCGTCTGCCGTACGGAATACCGAACCTACATTGTTCATGCTGCGCACATTGTCGAGTACCAGAACTATAGGTGTCTTGGCGCTCTTGCGGAATTGTTCCGGATTTTTCCGGTTTAGCTCCTCCATTGTTAATTTACGCATATATTGTCTTTTAAGAACGATGAATCAAAGATAGGCATAGCCCGCATATCTCTCCTCATACTGGCAGCGAAACCCGTCTTTATACCGATGCTTAGAATTTGAGAATTTTAACAAACCCCGTTCGGAGTAGCTTGGTGAAGAGTGGGAGTTGGGCGTTGCGACAGCTATCGGAAGGCGGTCGCAAAATCACTTACGGGCAGTATTATGCAGAATCCGGCGGCGCCGTTAAAAGATTGTTTCGTCGTGGTTAACGCAAATGTTGTTAAATTTCATATATTTACAGTTTAAAACTCATCGTGCTATGAGAAAACTTCTACTCTTCACCTTGCATTTTTATTTTTTTGGTGCAATATGCTTAGCCAATACCGTTCCTTTAGAGACGGCAAAAAAGGTGGCTGTCAATTTTTATACCCGGCAGACGGGCAAAGCGGTTAAGGCGCTTACCCTAGTATATACAGGTGGCCGGTCAGTACCGCTCTATTATGTGTTCGATGCACAAACGGTTGCAACCTCCGGCGCCAACGGTTTTATTATAATATCTGCCGAAGATGCGCTCCCTCCTGTTATTGGCTATTCAAACCAAGGTACATGGGTAATACCGCAGCCGGGCACCAATATTTATTACTGGATGCAGAAAGAAGAAGCCGAAGCCGATTATGCAAGACGCACCAACTTAAAAGCGTCTGCGCAGGTAGCTGCTCAATGGACTTCCTTTGGCACGCCTGCCCCTGTTCACAATTTGAAAAGACCCCAAACGCCGCCGCAAGTGCTTCCGCTATGTCAGTCCGCCTGGAACCAGTCACCTTACTATAATGCATTATGCCCGGGCGGTTCCGTCACCGGTTGCGTAGCTACCGCGATGGCTCAAATAATGAGGTATTGGAGTTATCCGCCACATGGAATAGATTCCAGCTTTTATACCGAAACAAGTCCCGAAAATTATGGTTTGTTAAAGGCGAATTACGATACCTCCGCCTACCTCTGGAATTCTATGCCTTATAGCATTAACGCCGATAATTTTCAAATTGCTAATCTGATGTACGACTGCGGAGTAAGCGTGAACATGAGCTACGACCCCAACGGCAGCGGTGCATGGGTCATCACCGCCGATAGTAGGATTTGCGCACAGGCATCGTATGTAAATTACTTTGGCTACGATGCCAATACCATACAGGGATTGAAACGGAAGAATTATAGTGATTCCGCATGGATGGCGATGATTAAAAACGAACTGAATAACAACCGCCTTATTCAATATGTGGGCTGGGACTCGGTGAACGGCGGGCATACCTGGGTATGCGATGGTTACGACACAAATAGCTACCTGCACATGAATTGGGGCTGGGGCGGCTTTGATGATGCGTATTATGCACTTGACACTTTGAACCCGCCTCCCTTTTTTTTCTCCAAAAGCGAAGAGATGCTGATAGGCATTGAGCCGGCGCCCATACGAGCTGCATTTAATGCCACTCCGGTTAACGGCTGCACCGGTATTCAGGTAAAATTTACCGACAGGAGTTTCGTATATAATAACCTTGATTCAATTACCGGATGGCAATGGAGCTTTCCCGGTGGCACGCCCTCCTCATCAGCATTAAAAAATCCTATTGTTACATACAATAGCTCCGGCATTTACCCTGTTACACTTATTGTAACGAACCTTAACGGCGCCGATACCGTGAAAAAAAATACATATATCAGTATTAACGGTATAAATACGCTGCCATTTGTTCAGGGTTTTGAAGGCGGAGGGGTTTTTCCTCCGCCCCAATGGACTATTAACAACCCGTGGCGCCATGCTGCCAAATGGCAACTGTACACCGGCACAGGGGGCTATGGCAACAGCGACCATTGTATCTATTTCAATAACTGTCAGGACGGTAACCCGGGCGAGCGCGACCAGATATATACGCCCGCATACAATTTCTCTTCCATTACCAAACCTTACCTCTATTTCGATGTCGCTTATTCGCCATATAATGAATTCTACAGCGACACCCTTGCAGTTTACTATTCCCTTGATTGCGGGAATACATTTACCAGAATATATTTAAAAGGCGGTATGAACTTATGCACTGCCGGCGGACAAACTGTACTCGGCGGAGCCAATCAGGACATGAATGGCTGTTTTATGCCATTAAGCAATAACTGGAGGACAGATACGGTTTATATTCCTGCTATCGCCGGTCAATCAAGCGTGATGTTCTCTTTCGAGAACAGAAGCGGCAACGGGTCTAATCTCTATATAGATAACATAAATGTTCCGCTCGCTTTGGGGATAAATCAGCCCATATCTTACACCGGTGAAGTAAAATTATATCCTAATCCGAACAATGGTATTTTCTCAATAGAATCGCCATTACAGGGAACAAATGAACTACTTCAGATTTACAACATGCTCGGAGAAAATATTTATGAATCCTCCCTAATCGGGAATAATACATATCTGAACTTGAGCAGCCAGCCGAACGGCGTTTACCTGTACAGGGTAACAGATGAGAACGGCGGGGTATTAGGAGAGGGTAAATTTGTAATTAACCGATAAACCAGGAAGAATAAATGAAAAAGCTACTCGCCGCTCTCTTCATAATTCATTCATCCTTCTTAATTCTTCAAGCCCAAAACGGAATCATCACAACCATTGCCGGTGAAAATGTTGGAAACAATGTGACTGCAACCCAGTTTGGCATAAACCCTTACAGCGCCGTATCCGATAACGGCGGCAATGTGTTTATAGCCGATGCTTCTAACCATATCGTTCACATTCTTAACCTACCAAGCGGTAAGCTGACCGTGTATGCAGGTACCGGCAGTTGCGGCTTTTCGGGCGATGGCGGACAGGCAACCGATGCCCAGTTCAATTACCCTGTAGCCGTGGCGTTGGACCGAAACAACAATCTGTATGTTGTTGACCAATCAAGCTACTGCGTCAGAGAAATTGACCATGTTACGGGTATTATAAATACTGTAGCAGGCAAAGGCGGATGGTGGGGTTTCGCCGGAGACGGGGGACTTGCCACAGCGGCGCAACTCAACAATCCTGTTGCTATCGCCATAGATTCAGTGAACAATCTTTACATATCAGATTACAATAACAACCGCATAAGAAAGGTTAATGCAAGCAATGGAATAATAAACAGCATTGCGGGTTGTGACTCAACCCGTTATACGCACGACAGCACGCTTGCCGATTCCTCGCGGATAAATGGACCCGCCGGCATCGCCCTTGACAGGAAGGGTAATGTATTTTTTGTCGACCAGAATAATTGCAGGATACGCGAACTGAAAGTCAGCAACGACACCATTTATACTATTTCCGGCGGCAATGCGGGCTTTTCAGGCGACGGCGGTCCGGCTAAAAAAGCTCAATTCTGGTATCCCCTTGGAATTGCTCTCGACTCCACAGGTAATATTTATATAGCCGACACATACAACAACAGGATACGGGAAATTACTAAAGCCAACGATACCATTAACACCATTTGCGGTAACGGATGGAGTACCTTTTCAGGCGATGGCGGACCGGCAAGTGCTGCGGAAATATTCCAGCCCCATTACCTCTCTTTCGATAAGTCGGGCAATCTCTATTTCGGCGATATGGGCAATAACCGGGTAAGAGAAATTAATACCTCTGATACAATTACCACGCTATCGGGCGACGGGATGCCCGGCTATAACGGGGATAACATCCCCGCGCTCACTACCCAGCTATCAAATCCCACCTATCTCGTCTCCGATGATTCAGGCAACATTTATGTATCGGACAACGGCAATAATATGATAAGGGAGATAAGCGCCTCAACCGGAAATATTTTAAAGATTGCAGGTACCGGTATTGGCGGGTATTCAGGAGACGGCGGACCTGCCGGTAAAGCCCAATTGTCGGGTGTAAGCGGCATAGCAATCAACGATTCAGGTGATATTATTTTCGCAGACGAGTATAATGAAAGGATACGAAAAATAAACCACTCCACCAACACAATTACTACCATCGGGGGCAACGGTAACGCCGGCTCTTCCGGAAACGGAGGTCAGGCAATTGCAGCCGAATTGTTCTATCCCGTTGATGTGGCAATCGATTCAAAAGGAGACATCTACATCGCCGATATGGTAAACGACCGTATCAGAGAGATAAATGCTTTCGGCGTAATGAAACTGATAGCCGGCAACGGCTTTAACTCAAACCACTGGGGAGGCGGCTTCAGCGGCGACGGGGGAAGCGCTATAGTAGCAGAACTTTACCAGCCGCAGAGCGTAGCAGTTGATAATAACAATAACCTCTATATAGCCGACACATGGAACTACAGAGTGAGGAAAGTTAACCTGAATACAGGAATTATTTCAACTGTGGCAGGTAACGGCACCTGGGGATATAATGGAGACGGCAGACCTGCAACCGCAGCCGAAATAAGCCCGCCAACTTGCATACGGCTCGATGAGTATGGCAACCTGTATATAGCTGACTTCTATAATAACGTTATCCGCGAAGTAAGTGTATGGGATAGTACCATAACTACGATAGCCGGTACGGGAATTCAGAATTACAGCGGAGACGGCAGTCCTGCCATCAACGCCGAACTCGATTTGGCGCACGGCATCTGTTTTGACAATCGCTGGAATATGTACATAGCCGACTACGGGAACAACCGGGTAAGGAAAATAACCGCACCCCTCGCCGTTCATAATCTGACTGACAAGGGCGGAGATATAGCCGTATTCCCTAATCCGGCTGATAAAGAACTCTACGTTGCGATAAACGGCTTGAATCTCGCTCATGCAACTATCCAACTGCTTGACATTACCGGAAGGGCTGTATTGCGGCAAGATATCAGTAATCATTACTCTGCGGCGCCCCTCAATTTTGATATTTCCGCACTGTCGCCGGGAGTTTATTTTGTAAATCTGGTGAGCGAAAGCGGGCGCTTCACTACAAAATTTGTAAAGGAATAGCATTATAGTTCAGCCGTGAAGAATAATCATATTATACTATTTGACGGGGAATGTAACCTTTGCAGTAACGCCATAGCATTCGTAATCAAACGCGACCTGAATAGAAAATTCAGTTTCTTCCCGCTGCAATCACCGGCTGGGAAAATGATATTGTCGGAGGCGAATATGCCTGAAGATTATAACGAATCTTTCGTCTATTTCAGAAATAATAAAGCGTACATTAAATCGGCAGCCCTACTGCGGGTATGTAAGGACATCGGCGGAGTTTGGCCGTGCCTGTATCCGTTTATTCTTGTACCTCCCTTTATTCGTGACACGGCTTATAACGCTATCGCTTCATTACGATATACCTTGGCAGGAACTCCGGATAAATGCCGCCTGTCTGATAATTCATTAAGCCGATGAATATAGCGATTTAGGTAAAAAAACGGATGGTTTAATCCTTAAAAGTGCATCATGTTTCAAGGCGTTTCTCCTAAAGAACTATGCGGGGCGCCTTCACATTATCCGGGTATCGAACGCTGTATTCCTTTAACACATATTCCAGAACGATATTTTTCAGTTCGTCTATATTCAATTTCTCTCCTGCGGAGATAAATACACAAGGCGCATATTCTTTACCAATGTATGATTTTTTCAGGTCGCCGATGGATACAGGCAAGGCGTTGCCATCCTCATCGCGGGTACGGTATAGGTCGGCTTTGTTGAATACGGTGAGCGTAGGTTTATCGGCAGCTTTAAGTTCTGCAAGGGTTGTCTTTACTACCTCAATCTGCTCCGCAAACGAAGGGTGCGAAACATCAACAACATGCAATAAAATATCGGCTTCGCGCACCTCATCGAGGGTAGATTTAAACGCTTCGATAAGAAAGGTGGGCAGTTTCCGGATAAATCCGACTGTATCGGAAAGCAGGAAAGCAGTGGAGTCAATGGTTACCTTACGGACTGTTGTATCGAGGGTTGCGAAAAGGGCGTTCTCGGCGAGCAGCGTTGAACGGCTGATAAGGTTCATCAGCGTTGATTTTCCTGCATTGGTATAACCCACAAGCGACACCCGTATCAACTGTCCGCGATTTCTGCGTTGCGTGGTCATCTGGCGGTCGATGTCCTCTATTCTATCCTTTAACAGGGCGATCCTTTTCCGCACCCTTCGGCGGTCGGTTTCTATTTCAGTTTCACCCGGACCTCTCAATCCAATGCCGCCTCGTTGCTTTTCAAGGTGTGTCCACATTCCTGCAAGACGAGGGAGCAGATACTCATATTGGGCAAGTTCTACCTGTGTTTTGGCATAAGCCGTTTGCGCTCTGTCAGCAAAAATATCAAGTATAAGCCCCGTACGGTCAATAACTTTCCGTTTCAGTTCCTTTTCAAGGTTACGCTGTTGAGATGGGGTGAGCTCGTCATCGAAAATGACCATATCCACATCGGGATTCTCCTCGGTAAATTTTCTTATTTCGCCAACTTTCCCTTTGCCAATAAGGGTTGCAGGGTCGGCAGAATGCAGGTTTTGTGTAAAACTTTTAACAGGGATGGCTCCTGCTGTCAAACAGAGAAAACTTAACTCATCTAGGTACTCAACCAACTGTTCTTTCGATTGTTCCCTGCGGCATACACCGACTAAAACAGCTTTTTCCTTTTTTCTGGTTCTGTCAATCATATCAGAACCAAGGCCTTGAAATTGGTCCGAAGGGCCATGGTATTGCCATCATTATTATAAGTAATGCAACAATGTTAAACCAGAATAAACGCTTGAATTTACCGGCATCAGTCGATGCTTTCTTCCCAAGCACACGACCGAGCGTGATAAGTATTATTGCAAGAAGCATCATCGTTGTATGTTCCATGGTAAAGAAACGTATCTCGGGGTTTTGCATTGCAACAGAACTAAATTGAACGGACGGACTTACAAAATAGAGAGCGATAGCTATAAGCAATTGCGTATGGGCGGAAATCATCAGAAACAAACTTATTTTGTTGTCGGACGGGGTGAATGCCCGTTTTGAAATTATGCCTATCAGCGACTTTATGATGCAGGCGACGATCAATATAAGTATTGCCCAGCGCAGCAACGAATGCAGAGTTAATAATATGCTATACATAATGGGAAGGATTAGAATTCAAACATACATATTTAAACGATACAGATAGACAAACCGGCATACTAATCACGGTCAGCGGGAACGCTTCTCCGCCGTTCTCCGGAACTGGCGTTTGCAGCGGTGTAAACGAAACCGGGTCAGCGATTAGTTCGCAGAGAGCGATTAATAAGCGGTTGGTCAAAGCAATCAAACAACGCCGTATAGTGAATCCGACACCATTAAATTTCCGTAACGATAACGCCCTGATTTTCATAATCATAGCGCCGGATAAAAGCCGTCTTTCTTGAATATTGGCACCAATCGCTGTCATCATCGTTTTCAGCTTACAGGTATAATATTTTGTCAGTTGGTTTCCTTTTTCGTTTCCCTTTCAAGGGTAATTCTTTTCAATGTGGCAAGTTCGCGCATTTTGTCCGTAGCCGGTCCTGCGGGGCTGCCGAAGTAGGTTTTACCGCCTTCAAGCGACCTAATCGGTGCCGATTGTCCCAGCAATACCGCATCCTTGCCTATATGGAGGTTGCTCGGGATGCCTACCTGCCCCCACAGCGTTACATTATCTTCTATAATCACGCAGCCGGCAATACCGACCTGCGATGCGAAAAGACACATTTTACCGATACGCGTATCATGTCCTACCTGCACCTGATTATCGAGTTTGGAACCTTCGCCTATGCAAGTAGTGTCCGACACGCCGCGGTCTATACAGCAACCGGCGCCTATCTCCACCTCGTCCTCTATCATTACATTGCCACAGGACAGCAGCCGGTCGAATTTTTCAGAACGCCGCTTGAAGTAAAACGCGTCTCTTCCTATAACGCTTCCCGAGTGTATTATTACACGGTTGCCAATAGTTACGTGGTCGTAAATAGTAACATTCGGATGAATGATGCAATTATCGCCTATAGTTACATTATTACCGAGGTAAACACCGGGCATGATAACCGTATTTTTACCAACCGTTACAGATTCGCTTCTCTGCTTCAATGAGAGATTTACAGGATGAAAATGGCTAACCAGCCGATTGTATGCGGTAAAGGGATCGTCTGCAAAAATCAACGCTTTCCCTTCCGGGCAATCCACTTTTTTATTGATGAGAACGGTAGTGGCTTTTGAGTTCAGGGCTTTGTCGTAATATTTGGGATGGTCAACGAAAACCAGATCGCCGTTTTCCACCCTGTGAATCTCGTTCAGCCCTGTGATAAGATGGTTCGGTGCGCCTTCAAATTCTGCGCCGAGCAATTTTGCTATTGTTTCAACTGTTTGCGGCGGTTTTAGGTTCATACCATCACATTGATTTTTTAAAATATTACCTGCGGGCTTCAAATAGCCATGCGTCCGCTATATGATTCCTGCGAAAATTCTCTAAACTGCTTTCCGCCTCTTCCCTTGTGCCGAAACCGCCGTAACCTACCATAAATAATCCCTGTGGATTCGTTCCGATGATAGCTGCATTTATCTGTTGTTGTTGCATCTTCCTTACAAGTCCCTGCGCATTTTCAAGAATCCGGAAACAGCCCGCAATAATAAGGTAATTACCTGCTTCCGTCCGTGCTTTTGGACTTGATATTACTGCGGATGAGCCGGTGGGGGCATTATTAAGGAAGGCAATGGCATTAACGCTGTCCTTACTGTACGAAACGGCTGTTATATGGTGAACGGCAGTGGCTCTGTAATGCCTTATTTCTTTTTTTGCAAAAATATTCAAACTTGAATAATCAATGCCCGGGTTTTTTGTATTTAGCGATAACCACACGGTGGATGCAACAATAGCTCCTGCAACTGCCGCCGCCGCCAATTTTCTGTAACTCTTGGGGGTTTTAAGTTCTACTATTTTAGTTTTCTCCCCCGTATGGTCCAGAGGGAGCCGATAGAAAGACGATAAACCGAAAGCTTCGGGCAGGTAATTCAGCTTTTCGTCCGGTTGGAACAGAAGGGCTCCATGTTCATCGGTGTAAAGCAGTCCGATATTATCAAGAGTTACTCTTTTATCCGTAAGTAATGCGGATTGAATGCGTTTTACCTCCCCGGCAATGTATTCCAGCGACATGGAATATGAGATATTCCGGCTGTGCGATATATGGTGGGCAAGTAGTCCATCGTTCTGAACAAGCCCCTTATTAAAAAGAATACTTTTACCTGGCGGCTCGAAGAGATGCTTTACAGGGTCAATACGGGCAGGCGAATAGTTACCGATGAAACCTCCGAAGCCCGGAACAACCACACAATTGTGTTCATAAAGCAATTCGCTGATGTATTTTCCTATTGGCGCAATCATTTAAAGCCATGATTTATTTTCAAATACAATACAAAAATAAAGATTTATAGCCACTACTGTCCGGGAAAAATTATTTCGGCAGTCAAACACTTAAGTTTATTCTTCCTTGCTTATCCATTCAATTCCATTTTTGGGCATGCCCCTATGCTGTGCAAGGGGTCGGGCTATCCGTTACAAGTCCTCTCCGCCGGATGGCGTCCCGATAGCTATCGGGAGACGGGCTTTCCGCTTTATCCCTCACGCTAAATCACCTACGGGCTGTATATAAGTAAAATTAAGACATTCAATCATTATTTTACCGGACAGTACTGATTTATAGCATTGCTTATAATCTGTTTTATACCGATCTCTATTGAAACCGATAGCTATCGGGTTGTCAAAATGCGCAAGCCCCGTTTAGCGTAGTTTAACGAACAGTGGGAGTTAGGCGTCCGGATAAGCTATCGGGACGCGGTCGCAAAATCACTTACCAGCAGTATAGAGCAAAACTATGGCGTGATTCGTCATATATTAACGGATATCGCCTTAAATGCGGGAAAAACTGTAATTCCTTTAAATTATTTATCCCTACATCCGCTAATTTGCGTTATTTTTGTTTCATTAAATCCCAATATTCCAAATGTTAGAAGGTTTTGTAAATGTCTTGTCAAAGGTTTTCGGCAGCAAACATGAAAGAGATGTTAAGGAATTACAGCCCGTTGTTGACGCTATAATTGAAATAGAGAAAACGCTCGCCGGGCTGACGGATGATGAATTACGCGAGAAAACCATTGAATTTAAAACACGGGTTCAGGAACGTATTGCCGCAAAAGAGAATGAAAAGAAGGAATTAAAACAACGCGTTGAAGCGGAGGATGAAATGCCGCTTGCGGAAAAGGAGGAGATTTACCGCCAAATTGACACACTGGAGAAGGAAATTATTACCGATATAAAGGAGGAACTAAACGACTTGCTCCCCGATGCGTTCGCAGTAATAAGGGAAACCGCGAGACGTTTCAAGGAAAAAGATTTTCTTGAAGTTACCGCTACCGACTATGATAAAGAAGTGGCTGACCAGCATCAGCATGTGGTAATAAACGGCGCGAAGGCGACATGGAAGAGCAGTTGGCTGGTGCGTAACCATCCGGTAAGATGGGATATGATTCCCTATCCGGTACAGCTTATAGGCGGGGCGGTATTGCATTCCGGTAAAATAGCCGAAATGGCGACAGGCGAAGGTAAAACCCTTGTCGCCATTATGCCCATATACCTGAACGCTCTTTCGGGCAGAGGCGTTCACCTTGTAACCGTGAACGATTATCTCGCCAAACGCGATTCCGAATGGATGGGTCCGCTCTTCCAATTCCACGGACTTAAGGTGGACTGCATAGACAAGCACGAGCCAAACTCCGAAGAACGGAGGGCGGCATACCTTGCCGATATTACATACGGAACCAATAATGAATATGGGTTTGACTACCTGCGTGACAATATGGCGAGGTCGCCCGAAGACCTTGTGCAGCGCGGACACTACTTCTCAATAGTTGACGAGGTGGATTCAGTCCTGATTGACGATGCCCGCACGCCTCTCATTATTTCGGGACCGACGCCGCGAGGCGATAAACATGAGTTTTTTGCCATGAAGCCGCGTGTGGAGAAGCTGCTTAACGCACAACGTACTCTGGTGAACAAGTTATTGGTAGATACCAAAAAACTTATCGACGAAAAGAATGAAAAGGAAGCCGGTTTACCCCTGTTGCGCGCCCATCACGGTCTGCCCAAGAACAAAGCCCTGATAAAATTGTTAAGCGAAGAGGGCAACAGAGTGCTGCTTCAAAAAACCGAAAACTTCTACCTGCAGGACCAAAGCAAAGAGATGTACAAAGTGGATGACGAATTATTTTTCGTGATAGATGAAAAAAATAACTCGGTGGAGCTTACCGATAAGGGATACGACCTTATAACCGCACAAGGCGAAGACCCCAAGTTTTTCATCCTTCCCGATGTAGGAGGTGAAATAGCAGAAATAGAAAAATTAAATATACCCGATGAAGAAAAAAGCAAAAAGAAGGATGAACTGCTGCGCGACTTTGCCGTTAAGTCGGAGCGGGTACATACCATCAATCAGCTTGTGAAAGCATACACCCTGTTCGAAAAGGACGTTGAGTATGTGGTAATGGAAGGCGAAGTGAAAATAGTAGATGAACAGACAGGACGTATTCTGGAAGGCAGGCGCTACTCCGATGGACTGCATCAGGCGATAGAAGCCAAAGAAAACGTTAAGATAGAAGCCGAAACGCAAACTTACAG
>JAKAOA010000081.1 GCA_021823405.1 Bacteroidota bacterium
CGATCTTTGGGATGAAAAGGCGGAACTTTCTGAAAAATACTCTCTGTCAAATTAAAATATGGGGTTGAACCGGAATAATTGCCGGCAGGCAAAAAGCCGAGATGTTCGCAAAGCCGCACCATAAAAACCAAATGGAAGTTTTTGCATAATTCTCCTGTATTATCCAGTAGCATAATAACCCCCTTGATAAACTTGTATAATGAGTGGTCCGTTGATGATTCCTTAATGCAATGGCTAAGCAGTTCTGAAATAAATATTGCAATAGTTGTCTTTTCTATGTTTGTGTGGATATTTTGGGTTGACGCTGCCATACTAATTTCTTTCAAACGGTATAAGGCATTGGTTTCATTATGCAATATTTCAGCATTAATAACGGAGAATGGCTGAAGAATAGCTGATTTGGTTTTAGATTTTTTACCATGTACCGAATTCACCCAGCAGGAAACCAGCCCGAGTTGCATGGTATAGAGCTTTACTACGGCGCTCTTATCCTTATAGGGATACCTTTGCAGTACTATGGCTTCGCTGGCGGTATGCATAATTTATTCTGAATCAATTGCCGGCTTAACGCTCAACAATGGACTACTGGCGAAAGCTTTATCGGCGCTGATTCCGTTGAACATTTAGTTAAGAAACAATATTTTGGTTATACTGCTCTGACTACCATCCTGGCTGTTACAGAAGGCAAGATAAACGCCGGATTGTACTCGCTCGCCGCTCATATTTGTTCCGGGCCATATCGCCTGCCCGCCAAGTGACGTAGTATGATACACAATCTCTCCGTTAATAGTCGTTATTTTTACATCGCAGTTGGCTGTCAGACCTGTAATGGCAATAACTCCGTCGTAGCCATGAGGTACAGGATTGGGAAATGCGTAAACGTTGGTGAACTGGCTATTTGCGCCTATGGCAGTACTCCGGAACGAAACAACTCCCTGGTCGGTGCCAATTAATACCTCGCCGTTTATCGGATTAATTGTAATACAGTTAATGTTATTGGATATAAGAGGACTGTTGGAGGTTGTAAAGTTGTATATCTGTTGCGTGCCGTCCGCCGACATAAGAAAAATACCGCCTCCCGCTGTTCCCAGCCACTTACGGTTGGCACCGTCTACCGCTATAGCCGTAGTGGTCTGACTTTGCATTAACACCTGTGTATAACCGTTTTGGGTAACATATATTGAATCGGCATCCCAGTCGTGGTTTCCGTCCAATACGTTATCAGGCGAGTAAAAGACAACTACGCATTGGTCGGTTCCAACCCAAACGGATCCATTTTGATCTTCAGCCATGGAGTAGATATTCGAACTCGGCAGGTCTCCATTGCCTTTGGCGGTGGTTATAAGTATTGAATTGCTTGCATTGGGCTGGGCATAAGTGCCGTTATCCTGATAAACTAGAATACCTTTGCCATTTATAATCATCCATTTGGCGTTACTTTTAGTCACCAGAAGCTGGGTAATAACAGGCGTAAGCAACTGTTGTACTGACGGAACAGAGCTGAAATCGAATGATTGCCATACTGCTCCGGGTTTCATCACCGATAAGTAATTTGAATTGGCATTTGAGCATGCAACCCACAAATTGTTGAGCGTGTCATAACCAAGGGCGCCTACGCGAACTGCAGGGTCTATATAAGTGGTAACAAGCGTGGAATTGGTATCGGTATAAACGTTTACAATCCGGTTATTGCGGTATTCGAGCAATCCATTGTTCCACGAACCGGCGAAGGCATGATACGGATCAGAGGGATCGACTGCTATACAGTTTATGTCGAAGCACCCGTTGCGGAGCCGGTACCAGTCGTTGTTTTGGTAAGATGATACTCCTATGTTGCTAATCCAGTCATTGCCATGCGATTGGTTATAGCCGCCCGGCGTTATCCATATATTATTGTTCTCCACTGCTATATCGGTTACATCATTAGAATAAGGACCGGGCGGATAATAGAATATTCCGTTTAAGTTGGCGGTGGTTTCTACAAGCCCGTGCTGTCCGTCAGCCACCCATATATTCCCATTGGCATCAGTAATGCCGTCCATAGGATTTACAAATGTTTGATCATTATATGCGAATATGTCGTTGGCAACAGTACCGTTGCTATTTATCTCCTTAATATTATCCGGCATGGAAATTAACATATTCCCATTGCTGGTTTCCAGTGAATTAAGTTGGTCCTTGTATATGTATCCGCTGCGTTTCCATACACCGGAACTGTAAGAATACATTGTATCGCTTCCGCCCTTATTGTGTGTTTTATAATCAGAAAAGTTAACGAATATGCTGTCCCTGAATGAAACTATAGCGTTATAAATCCCGGCAGGCAATATTTTCGTACCGGTTTTTTGCCAGCTTTGATAGGTATTAAGGTTTGGATTAGAAGCTGACCAAGGAGCGGGCGCTTTATATATACCGCTATCTGTAGCGGCAAATATGGAATCGTTAAGAGCTGCAACGCCTGATACGTTTATGGCGCTGCCTGATGCGGATAGGTTGAATGAATTAAGAATGATAGATTGAGATACATCCATTTGCAATATTCCCTGTCCGCAACATAAATAAGCAGTATCGCCTTTAGAATAAATATCGTTTATAGTTTTGCTGCCCTGAACTACTGCAGTGTAAAGGGCAGGAAGGTTCGTTACCTGTCCGTTTTGTAAAATATCAATATTGCCGTCATTATAGCCGATTACAACACTGTTGGTGGCTGCATTATACCTTGCAACCGAAGTGCTGACGTCAGATAATCCCGTTAAGCGGTTATATTTCTCAATCGAATTATCATTCAAGTTAAATGAAAATACCCCTGCAATGCTTGTGCAGTAAAGCACATTCTGACCTTCGCATATTTTCAGATTATTCTGGTACGAGAGGTAATCTTTCCAGGCGCCAATGGGTACATTCTGTCCGCTGACAGGCATAAGTAGAACGGCTGCTGACGCCGTTAACAGAAATGAAAGAAGTAATCTCATAAATGGATTATACAAAATAACTAAAAAAATAGCAGTTTAGTATGAAGGTACTCCTTTTTTTCCTAACTGATAAGGTTGCCATACTTCTTTTAGGTGATGTCGCTCAAGCAAAATAGTTGTATGAACAGCTGCACCGATGCTTTGAATTTGTTAGTTTTAGTAACCCGATAGCTATCGGGTTCATTTTTGGTCTGACTATCTTAGTGGAAAAAAGAGCGGTAAAATATGGATATTTCAATTCAGATGGTGGCTTTGTGCTGTTCCGGGCTTTAAATCAGCCGGTAGGCGGACTGCATTCATCTCCATTTTTGGGCGTGCCCCCAAGCTTCGCAAGGGGTCGGGCTATCCGCTGCAAGTCCTCTCCGCCTGATGGCGGATGCGGGCTATCCGCTATTATCCCTCACGCAAAATACCGACAATCTATATTCAATTCCATTTTTGGGCGTGCCCCCAAGCTTCGCAAGGGGTCGGGCTATCCGCTGCAAGTCCTCTCCGCCTTAAGGCGGATGCGGGCTTTCCGCTTCTATCCCTCACGCAAAATACCGACAATCTGTATTCATCTCCATTTTTGGGCGTGCCCCCAAGCTTCGCAAGGGGTCGGGCTATCCGCTACTATCCCTCACGCAAAATACAGTAAAAATTCGCAAAATCGCTTACGAGTTATATTCAGGTAAAATTAAACCATTCAAGGATTCAGTCATTATTTTACCGGACAGTACTGATATGCAATAGGCAAAAATCACCGGCTTAAATATAAGTTGCGCTCCGAATAAACCTTATGGAAGTATTCATCGTTCAGATCTTTTATAAAGTAAATAGCTTCTCCGGTCGATTTCATTTCAGGTCCAAGTTCTTTCTTTACTTCGGGGAATTTATCGAATGAGAACACAGGTATTTTAATGGCGTATCCCTCCTTCTTCGGATTAAACTTAAAATCTTTTATTTTTTTTGCGCCCAGCATAACTTTAGTTGCATAATTAACATAAGGTTCGTCGTATGCCTTGCATATAAAAGGCACCGTACGCGATGCCCGCGGATTGGCTTCTATAACACATACCTTACCGTCTTTGATTACAAATTGGATGTTAATGAGCCCTATAGTATGAAGTTCCACTGCAATCTTTCTCGTATAATCCTCAATTTGTTTAAGAACATCCATATCAAGATCGAACGGCGGAAGCACAGCGTATGAGTCGCCGGAGTGTATTCCTGCGGGTTCTATATGTTCCATTATCCCTATTATGTGGACATCCTTTCCGTCGCATATCGCATCGGCTTCGGCTTCAATTGCGTTTTCAAGGAAATGGTCAATAAGAATTTCGTTGCCGGGAAGGTCCTCCAATAGGTTCACCACGTGCTGTTCCAGTTCTTGTTCGTTAATTACTATTTTCATCTGTTGCCCCCCGAGTACATAAGAGGGTCGAACAAGTAAAGGGAAATCAAGCCCTTTTGAAAACTCAATCGCCTCATCGGCAGTTCTTACAGTTTCAAATTTCGGATATGGTATTCCATTATCGCGAAGAAGCGATGAAAACTTACCCCTGTCTTCAGCCAGGTCTAATGATTTAAAGTCGGTGCCAATTATTTTAATGCCGTAACGTTCCAGCTTTTCAGCCAGCTTAAGCGCTGTTTGACCTCCAAGCTGAACTATAACGCCTTCAGGTTTTTCGTGAAGTATAATCTCGTACAGATGTTCCCAGAAAACCGGCTCGAAGTATAATTTGTCTGATACGTTGAAATCGGTGGAAACTGTTTCCGGGTTACAGTTTATCATAATCGTTTCATAACCGCATTCTTTTGCCGCAAGCACGCCATGCACGCACGAGTAATCGAATTCAATTCCCTGACCTATGCGGTTTGGTCCGGAACCGAGAACTACTATTTTCTTCTTATCCGTTACAACCGATTCATTCTCTTCTTCAAAAGTTGAATAATAGTATGGGGTCTTTGCCTCAAATTCCGCCGCACAGGTATCTACCATTTTGAATGCTCTTTTAATGCCGTATTCATTGAATCGTTTATTAAATACCTCACTCTCAAGACACCTTAAAAGGTGTGCTATCTGTCTGTCGGCGTATCCTTTGCGTTTTGCCTCACGAAGCAGGTTCTCGGGAATTGTATCAAGGGTAAATTTTTCAATTTCTTTTTCAAGCAGAACCAGTTCTTCTATTTGTCGCAAAAACCATTGGTCTATATTGGTCATTTTCTGGATGGACTTAAGGGGGATTCCCAACTTGAAGGAGTCGTAAATATGAAAAAGCCGGTTCCAGCTCGGATGTTCTAAACTTTCTACGAGCTGCTCCTGTTTCTTTAGCTCCTTGCCATCTGCGCCAAGCCCATTCCTCTTTATCTCCAAGCTTTGGCATGCCTTTTGCAGCGCTTCCTGAAAACTTCTGCCTATTGCCATCACTTCACCCACCGATTTCATCTGTAATCCAATCTCGCGTTTTGATCCCTTGAATTTATCAAAGTTCCAGCGCGGTATTTTTACAATTACATAGTCAAGGGTCGGCTCAAAAAAGGCGGAAGTATTGCCTGTTATCTGATTTTTGAGTTCGTCTAAGTTGTATCCTATTGCCAGCTTGGCGGCAATTTTTGCTATCGGATAGCCCGTTGCCTTTGATGCAAGGGCAGAGGAACGTGACACGCGGGGGTTTATCTCTATAGCTATAATATCCTCTTTTTCATCAGGACTAACGGCGAACTGGACATTGCAGCCGCCTGCAAACTTCCCAATGGAGCGCATCATTTTAATAGCCATCGTGCGCATCTTCTGGTAAGTAGTATCGGACAATGTCATGGCAGGGGCAACGGTAATTGAATCACCCGTGTGTATGCCCATAGGGTCGAAATTCTCTATTGAACAGATAATAGTTACATTATCATTATTATCCCGCAATAACTCAAGCTCAAATTCCTTCCACCCCATCATCGCTTTATCGATAAGCACCTCGTGAATAGGAGATGAGTGCAGTCCGCGGTTAAGGGCGTCGTCGAAATCCTCCTTTTTGTAAACGAGGGCGGCGCCGGTTCCGCCAAGGGTAAATGACGGGCGTATAACGAGCGGGAAACCCATTTCCTGCGCTATTTCCTTGCCTTCCAGAAAAGAATTGGCAATGGCAGCAGGCGCAACCCCCACCCCTATATCCACCATACACTTTCTGAATTTCTCCCTGTTCTCGGTAACCTCTATTGCTTGTATGTTCACTCCGATAATTCTAACGCCGTATTTTTTCCAGATACCCATCTCATCTGCTTTAATGCATAGATTAAGCGCCGTTTGTCCGCCCATGGTAGGCAATACGGCGTCAATTTTACGCTCCTCAAGTATTTTAACAATTGATTGAACGGTGAGCGGTAGCAGGTAAACATGGTCAGCAGTTACCTTATCCGTCATTATTGTGGCGGGGTTTGAATTAATGAGCGACACTTCGATTCCCTCTTCGCGCAATGAGCGCGATGCCTGTGAACCGGAATAATCGAATTCGCACGCCTGACCTATTATTATCGGACCGCTTCCTATAAGCAGCACTGATTTTATTGAGTTATCCTTCGGCATAAATTTTAACTGTAAACTATAGAATGTGAACCTTGATTAGCGATAAAGAGGAACAGCGCAAAGGTAAAAAAAAAGTAACCCCCGAAATCTTCCCTTCTAATAGGGATATACTTTCATTAATCGTTTTACAGGGTTATTCAATATTATTAAACTGTCCGCCTGAACCAAATCCGTTAAAGATGAATTTTTATAGGAAGTTTATTAAATCTGCCGAAGAAAAAATAAAAAAAATTACCTTTGTGGCGAGTTTTATGAGCTTCGAGCCAGGTAGATATTTATGATATGGAAGTATGTTCATCCCCAAACTTTTTGTAACCCTCAAAGATTATAACCGGAAGCAGTTTTTGGCAGATTTAACTGCCGGTGTAATAGTTGGTATTGTCGCTCTTCCGCTTGCCATTGCCTTTGCTATTGCATCCGGCGTATCGCCGGAAAAAGGGTTATATACAGCTATAATTGCCGGTTTTATTGTTTCCCTTCTGGGCGGAAGCAGAGTGCAGATAGGTGGACCTACCGGTGCGTTCATAGTAATTGTGTATGGTATAGTGCAAAAGTACGGACTTGACGGGCTTACGCTTGCAACTTTGATTGCCGGATGTATGCTTGTTATCATGGGATTTGCCCGGCTGGGTTCAGTTATTAAATTTATCCCGTATCCTCTTATCGTCGGTTTTACAAGTGGCATCGCCCTGATTATTTTATCATCGCAGATAAAGGACTTTTTAGGCATTAAAATGGGAGCCGTTCCTTCCGGCTTTATTGATAAATGGGTAAGTTATGTTCAAAATTTCAATTTTATTAATTGGTATGCGGTGGCAATATCGGTTGGAACGATTATTATAACCTTCGGTTTTTCTAAAATTACCCGCCGGATTCCGGGCTCTTTGCCTGCAATAGTGCTTGCAACTCTGCTATCCTTTTTTCTGCACCTTCCTGTGGAAACCATCGGCTCGCGGTTTGGTTCCATACCGTCAACATTACCGATGCCGCATATTCCAGGGTTAAATTGGCAGAATATAACGCATCTTATTCAACCGGCTTTCACTATTGCTCTGCTATGCTCTATTGAGTCCCTTTTATCTGCCGTTGTAGCCGATGGCATGATTGGGGGCAATCATAAAAGCAACATGGAACTGGTAGCGCAGGGGGTTGCCAATATTGTTTCTCCCATTTTTGGCGGAATTCCTGCCACCGGAGCCATCGCCCGCACAGCTACCAATATTAAAAACGGAGGACGGACGCCGATTGCTGGTATAATTCACGCGCTTACCTTATTAGCCATAATGCTGTTGGTGGGTAAATGGGCTACATTGATACCGCTCTCCTGCCTTGCCGGCATACTGGTGGTGGTGTCCTATAATATGAGCGAATGGCGTTCATTTGTTTCCATTGTAAAAACCTCGAAGAGCGATGCCGCAGTACTTCTTACAACCTTTCTGTTAACGGTTTTTATCGACCTTACAGTTGCAATAGAAATAGGAATGGTATTGGCTGCCTTTCTCTTCATGAGGCGCATGACCAGGATTAGCAATGTGGATATTATTACTGAAGAACTTAATGATGAAAAGGATGACCCTAAAGCCATAAGTAAATATAAAGTACCCGCCGGGGTAGAGGTGTTCGAGGTTTACGGTCCCTTCTTTTTCGGCGCCGCCTATAAGTTCCGCGATTCCATGCGCTTTATTGAAAAGAGCGCTAAAGTTCTTATTATACGTATGCGGCATGTGCCTGTAATAGATTCGACAGGTATACATACCCTCGAACTTGTTTTTAGAGAATCGGAAAATAATGGTACGAGATTTGTTATTTCCGGCATACAGCCGCCGGTATATAAAGAATTTGAGAAATCAGGACTGCTTGAAAGAATTGGCAGGGAAAATGTTTTAACCGATATTGATCAAGCGCTTCAGCGCGCCTCTGAAATTATTGGCTAAAGCAAGAACGAAACGAAATATGCCGCTTTAGAATCAATGCTGTTGCTTGGCTGATTTAAGCTAATTACCTCCTCGTCTCTCAAACTCCTTTTCCAGCAGTTCCGCTTTTGGAATGGTATTGCGGTACCATTGCAACAGGATATCTTCTTTCTGCCCGCCGCTTAACTGCCATGCAATATTTTCTTTTCGTAAACGGGATGATATAACATACATGCTAAGGGCTGCCGCAACCGAGATATTGAAACTTTCTGTAAACCCCAACATGGGTATTTTTACGAACATATCAGCTTTACTTTCCAGTTCAGCCGTTGCGCCATGCATTTCTGTTCCGAAAAAGAGTGCAAGTTTATCTTTAAGCGTTATGTTTTCAATGGTATAGTTATTCTTATTCTTATGCAATGAGGTGACAGCAATCTTATATCCATTTTCTTTTAGCGCATCAAGGCAGGCGCCGACGCTTTTATTCCCGCTGTCATACCTGTTTAGCGTCAGCCATTTTTCAGCGCCAAGCGCTACATCGGGATTTACCGAATACCTGTTCCCGTTTTCTATAATATGCACATCCTGTATGCCGAAGCAATCGCATGAACGAAGCACAGCGCTTGCGTTATGAGGTTGGTAAATGTTTTCCAATCCTATTGCAACATACCTTGTTCGTTTCGCTATCACTTCGTTAAATCGTTTATTGCGCTCCGGGGTTACGAAGCGTGACAGGTAATTAAGCAACTCGGATTTGCCGGTCATACTTTAAGCAAACTTCGCCTTGGAATTAGTTAATTCCTCCGGAGTAAGAGTTTTGAAGTAGTCAAGGGTGGTTTTTAAACCTTCCGAGCGAGGTACTTTGGGTTCCCAGCCGAGTATCTTCTTTGCGAGGGTAATATCGGGCTGTCGTTGCTTGGGGTCGTCCTGCGGCAGGTCTGTATGTATCACCTTTTGCTGGCTGCCGGTTAATTTAAGTATCTCTTCGGCAAATTCATTGATGGTTATCTCGGCAGGGTTGCCGATGTTCACCGGCAGATGATAGTCGCTCATCAGAAGGCGGTAAATACCTTCAATAAGGTCGGAAACATAGCAGAAGGAGCGGGTTTGAGTTCCGTTCCCGTAAGCTGTCAGCGGTTCGTTGCGCAATGCCTGTCCGATAAATGTAGGCAATACCCTACCGTCATTTAGCCGCATCCGCGGACCGTAGGTGTTGAATATCCGAACTATCCGGGTTTCTAATTTGTGGTAAGTATGATATGCCATGGTAATGGCTTCCTGAAAGCGTTTAGCTTCGTCGTAAACACCGCGCGGACCTACTGGGTTCACATTACCCCAATAATCTTCCTTCTGCGGATGTACCAACGGGTCGCCATATACTTCCGATGTGGATGCGACCAAAATCCGGGCTGACTTCACTTTTGCAAGCCCCAGCAGATTATGCGTTCCGAGAGAACCTACTTTAAGCGTCTGGATAGGAATTTTAAGATAATCTATCGGGCTGGCGGGCGAGGCAAAATGAAGTATGTAATCTAATTTGCCCGGAACAAATACGAACTTGGAAACATCGTGGTGATAGAATTCAAAATGTTCAAGTTTGAAAAGGTGGGAAATATTCCTCAATTCGCCTGTGATGAGGTTGTCCATGCCTATCACATGGAACCCCTCCTTTATAAAGCGGTCGCAAAGGTGCGAACCTAAAAAACCTGCTGCACCTGTTATCAGCGCTCTTCTCATGTTTGCCTATTCTTGTTTTATTTTCTACCGATACTAAAATATTTAAATCCGAGTTTATTCATCTGTTGAACGGTGTATAGGTTCCGCCCGTCAAAAATAACGGCTTTCTTCAGTTTCTTTTTCATCAATTCAAAATCAGGAGTGCGGAACATCCCCCATTCGGTAGCTATTACAAGGGCATCGGCACCATTAAGCGCCTCATATTCATTCGCGGCATAAGATATTTTATCACCCATCAGTTTTTTTACGTTTCCCATGGCGGCAGGATCAAAGGCGGTAACTTTTGCCTTTTCTTTCAACAGTTCCAGCGCAATTGCCACCGCCGGTGATTCGCGGATATCATCCGTATCGGGTTTGAAGGCAAGCCCCCAAAGGGCGATGTTAAGATTGGCAATACTGCCAAAATGTTTTTTAATCTTGTCAACGATGGCAAACTTTTGCATCTCGTTCACCTCCATAACCGACTTTAGTATTCTGAAATTATATTTCTGCTCACGTGCTGAATGCACAAGCGCCTTAACATCCTTTGGAAAACAACTTCCGCCATACCCGATGCCCGGAAAGAGGAACCGTTTACCTATACGGTCGTCTGCACCTATGCCTATTCTTACCATATCAACATCCGCTCCTAATTTTTCACACAGGTTGGCTATCTCGTTCATGAATGAAATTTTTGTTGCAAGGAATGAATTGGCTGCATATTTGGTCAGTTCGGCAGAGCGAAGGTCCATAAAAAATATCGGGTTGCCCTGCCTCACATAAGGTTTGTACAATTCTTCCATAATACCCTTCGCCTTCTCTGACGAAGTTCCGATTATCACGCGGTCGGGTTTCATAAAATCATTCACCGCATACCCTTCACGCAAGAATTCGGGATTGGAAACCACATCAAACTCGTATTTACATTTTGCCGAAACGGCGGCATCTACTTTTTCTGCTGTACCAACAGGTACCGTGCTCTTATCCACAATTACCTTGTACGTTTTAATCATGGGTCCCAACTTATCCGCCACTTCAAGAATATATGAAAGATCGGCTGAACCGTCTTCGCCGGGCGGAGTGGGTAAGGCAAGAAAGATGATGTCGGTTTTATCAACCGCCTTTTTTAAATCGGTGGTAAATTGAAGCCGTCCTGATTTCAGATTTCTTTCAAACAAGGTATCGAGGTCGGGTTCATAAATAGGCATATTTCCCGTTTTCATCGACTTTACCTTCGCCTCGTCAATATCTACACAGATAACCTGATTGCCGGTTTCGGCAAAACAGGTTCCGGTAACCAGTCCAACATATCCTGTTCCTATTATGCTGATGTTCATATCGCAATTTCTTAAGAATGAAAAGTGAACGAAGGTACGGAAATATTGCAGATGTTATCAATACTTAACCACACGTACCAAATCAGGATTTAAATTCTTATAAGCAATCCATTTCTCTCTCGCGGCGGCATTCATATTGGTCCAGAAATCGGAATAGCCGTGAGGACTATAGCCGCTATATCCGTTAATGCATTTCAGTCCGAGAGTTTGTGCGGCAAGCATTACATCCAGCTGACAAGCTATCATGTCGGGTTGCTGTTTATCGGTCTCGCATGATATTATTGAACCTTTCGGTATAGCGCTCATTTCTTGCACCAGTCGGTTAACCCGTTCCTGTGAAGTTCGTTTCAGCGTAGTATAAGAAGCTCCTTCAGGGTAGTAATTATCGGCAATTATAATAAGCGCGGCTGCAAGGAAAAGCAGTAACTCTCCTCTCTTCATCTTTTTCAGGATTAAGCTGAAGGTGAACGCAACAGCTATCGCAAAAAAGAGCAGATGTATATTTATGATGCGGTGTATTGCTCTCATTGACCCGAACCCGGGAAGAATTGAAACAAATTTATATAATGAAAAGGTTTGAATACGGAGAAAACCTAAAAATGTCATTAACGCTGTAATCAAGAGTATTAATAATGGCAATTCAGATTGCAGAAAGGGCTTCTTTTTCGCCAAGAAATAATAAATGGGCAACGCCATTGAGATTATAAAGCATAATATCGCTACACCGCCCGGAAACAGTTGATGGTCCCAAGGTTGCTGATAGTTATCGCACAAATTTTGCAAAAACTTCCATATAACAGTTCCCGGTTTGCTATAGAGAAAACTTTTTACAGTAGGAATGGAATGGAGTGTCTCCTCATACCCGTAATATCCTAATCCTTTGGAACGAATGTAGTATGGGAGCATGATAATCAAGGCAA
>JAKAOA010000082.1 GCA_021823405.1 Bacteroidota bacterium
GAAGCGGAAAGCCCGCATACGCCTTAAGGCGGAGAGGACTTGCAGCGAATAGCCCGACCCCTTGCGCAGCATGGGGGCACGCCAAAAAATGGAATTGCATGAAGAAGCGAGTCAGAATAAACTCAAGTGTTTGACTGCCAAAATAATTTATCCCGGACGGTAGTGTTTAAATGGATGCGCGGTATTATTTTATCAGTAATAAATAAGAAAACCCCTCCGTTAAATGACGGAAGGGTTTTCCTGATTTTAAAAAAGAAACAACTTATTTCTTTACTGCTTTCGGGGTTTCTTTTTTACCGCCTTTCTTTTCCGATTTCTTTTCGGTTTTCTTGGCGCCTTTCTTTTGTTCTTTGGTTTGCGCTTGTTTTGCGTGTTTTACAACAGGGTTTGCAAACGATACTCCGGCAAACAGAACCAGAGCGGCTAAGATTACACTGATCTTTTTCATGACTTTTTGGTTTTTTATCGTCCTTCAGTATTATATTTTATACTTGGGGGCGAGGTTATAATTAATTTAATGAGTCAAAGGTAGAGCGGTAGAATGAAGGTTTGGTGAAGAGTAGCGCGCCATGTGTTAAAATTATTTAAAATGGTATCTTTGTCAAAATGAAAAGGGCTTTGGAACAGAGTGCGGAGGCAATGAATGATAACATCCTTGAAGACGTTAAATGTTGCGTATGCTCGAATAGCGATACCGCCCGCTTTCACATAAAATATACCAAGAAAGGAATAGACATAGTGCAGTGCGATAATTGTTCGTTTGTTTTTATTCCGCCTTTTTACCGTAAGGGCATAACCTATACCGACTATAAGAATGTTGATGTTGCAAACCAGGTGCGTAAAGGCAACAACTGGGTAAAACTGCAACGCCATTATCTGCGCTACAAGTTAATACGCAAATACAAACCTTCCGGCAAGCTCTTTGACCTGGGCGCCGGCTGGGGTCATTTTTTGCTGGCGGGTAAAATACTCGGCTATGAGGTGAGCGGCATCGAGATTTCGGAACAGCCGTTTCTATACGCTAAAAACGATTTGAAACTGCCGGTGGAACATGCCGACTTTTTTGACATGTCCGAGAACAACAAGTTCGATTTAATTACCATGTGGGACGTACTGGAGCACATAGACCGCGCCGACAGTGTTGTTGAGAAGTGCGCCAGATTGCTTCCTGCCGGTGGATATCTGGTAATTCAGGTTCCGCAGATAGACAGTTATATCGCAAAAAAGCAAGGAGTTAAATGGAATATGATGGGGCTTGACCACGTTAACTATTTTTCAAAAAAAACGCTGACTATGTTATTGGAGAAAAACGGATTTAAAGTGAAAACGATACGTTCCTCCTTCGAGATAAAGCTGTTTATCATGTACACGCTTTTCCCTTTTATAAGCAAGTTAAAAAGCAAGAAAAACGGAACCGGCGCTGAAGAGGTGAAGCAAAACGCCTCGAACATAACGGCGAAACGACAATCTTTCTTCAATAAATTCACTAATGCGCCTAAGTGGGTATTAAGGATTTATGTTTTAATTCATAACCTGATGTACAATGCACTCTCCGCACTTTATATAGGTGAAGAAATGATAGTGATAGCTGAAAGAGCTTCCGACCCATTGTCCGGAGGGCAGTCAGCAGGCGTAATTAGTTCATAAAGTAATGTAAGGTGAAGTTACCTTTCGCGATAAAACTGGCAAGTTGGCTGATAATAGGGATATTGGGCATATTTATCCTTGTTGTTGCAAAGGAATTTCTTTTACCGCTGGTTGTGGCAGCCATGTTAGCCATGCTGCTTTATCCGGTATATCGCAAACTCGCAATATGGAAGGTGCCCGACCTGCTTGCAGTGGTTATAAGTTTACTGCTGGTAGTAATCATTATATTGGGTGTAATAATGCTGGTAAGCGAACAGATAAGCGGACTGATAAACGATTCGGGAGTACTTGCGGGGAAGATAAGCGAGAAGCTTAATGAATTTCAGAATTACATCAGTTCCCATCTCGGCAGCGATCTTTTCAGTAACTGGCTTGGAGCGGTTAAAGGCAGAATTCTAGAATATTCAGGAGGTATGGTGAGCTTAACAATAACAGGCACTACCGGATTATTGAGCGGGATTGTTCTTGTTATAGTATATGTATTCTGCTTTCTCCATTATAACCGCATATTTAAAAATTTCGCTTTTACGCTGATGAGCCATGAGAGACAGGACCAAGCGATGTCGATTGTTGAAAACATACAGAAATTGGTTCAGAACTACCTCCTCGGTTTGCTCACTGTCATTTTGATTATAGGCACCCTTGACACCATCGGCTTGCTTGCACTCGGGATAGACCATGCCTTATTCTTCGCCTTTTTAACGGCAATGCTCACCATTATACCCTACATAGGTATCGCGATAGGCGCGCTGGTAACCGGTTTTTACGCCTTTCTGACCAAGGACACCGCTTTGCCGGCTATAGGGGTTGTTTCTTTATTCGTTTTTATACAGTTTCTCGAATCGAATTTTATTACACCCCGCATTGTAGGCAGACGCGTTAGCGTCAATCCATTCGTTGCCATTATCGTACTGCTTGCCGGACAGCAGCTATGGGGCGTAGCCGGTATGATACTAAGCGTGCCCGTTACAGCTATCGTTAAGGTATTTCTTGATGCGAACCCATCAACGCGTATCATCGGATACTTTCTGGGCACCGAGCTTACCAATAAAACGAAAAGTGAAGGAGGAGGACAGTGACGTTCTGGAAAGCGCTAAAAAATGTGCATTAAGCTTTTAACTCTCACTTCATAACCGCCGACTTATCATACAACGCACTTTTTCTTACTTTTGCGTTCCTGATTTTTAGGAGAGGTGCCTGAGTGGCCGAAAGGAGCAGTTTGCTAAACTGTCGTACGCCCAAAAGTGTACCGGGGGTTCGAATCCCCCCCTCTCCGCAAAACAAAATCAACCCCACTTACGTGGGGTTTTTCTTTGAAGCGAAGCGCTGCAAGTTTACTTGCAAAAGCGAAGATGAAAAGGAAAATACCCTATAGGATTGATTTTGTTTTAAGCCTCCCACAACGAGATCACTGGAAGTAATCCCCCCCTCTCCGCTTTGTCGGTAAATGTCTCGAAATGTATATAAATGCTGGCATTTATAGCAAATTGCAGTAAGGGAAAACTTCTAATTATTTAAGAATTTTCTTAAATAATGAAATTATGCTTACTTTTGCGTCATAATATATTATTATGGAGAAAAATATTTGCATACGCGTGTTTGCAGACCAAAAGCAAATCAATAAATGCCGGGAAAAAATCAAAGCAAATTTCTCTTCGTTTTCTCAATTAGGAAAGGTATTAGAACTTGCGGGCAGCGAAGTGCGTTTGAAGATATTATACCTACTCGAAGAGGAAGGCGAGGTGTGCCCATGTGATATTAGTGATATTTTGGGAATGAGCATTCCGGCAATTTCACAGCACCTTAGGAAAATGAAAGATGGAAATATCATTAAAGCCAGACGATCCGGGCAAACGATTTTTTATTCATTAAAGGAAGAGCATCTTAAAATCCTGATCCCCTTCTTTAAATATATCAATCAACAAAACCTGAAAAGGGAGACAGCATGAAAACGGACAAACAAATAAAAAGCCTGATGGGTGCGGGAGTTCTTTCGGCTGTTGCTGCATCACTTTGCTGCATTACCCCTGTTTTGGCATTGATTGCGGGGAGTAGTGGGATAGCTTCCGCCTTTTCCTGGCTTGAACCCGTAAGGCCTTATTTAATAGGCATAACAGCTTTAGTGCTCGGTTTCGCTTGGTATCAAAAATTAAAACCGCAAAAGGAAGAAGATTGTTGTGCGCCTAATGAAAAGCCAAAATTCATTCAGTCAAAAACTTTTCTTTCTATCGTTACCGCTTTCGCTATCCTTATGCTTGCTTTTCCTTATTATTCTAAAATATTTTTCCCGAGCAGTGAAAAACAAATCATTGTCATTGATAAATCAAATATTCAAATAGCAGAATTTACAATCAGGGGAATGAATTGCGAAGGATGCGAAGAAGAAGTGAAGCATGAAGTCAGTAAACTCAATGGAATTATAAAGGCCGATGTTTCCTATAAGAACGGGAATGCACAAATTCAATTTGACAACTCAAAAACAGATATTGCAGAAATAGAAAAGGCAATTAATTCAACAGGTTACACAGTTACAAAATCAGAAATCAAAAATAAATAACATGAAATCAATTATTCTATTCTTCCTATCGGCTATGATTATGGCGTGCAACTCATCTCCTAAAGTAGGTGACGCAAATGGACAATGTTGTAATAAATTCGCAAATAAAACAGCTTGTAAGACCACCTCAAACAAGAGTGACACAACATCGTACGACTTTGATGAAAACTTTAAAGCATGTCAAACATCTTCGTGCGCGGTTAGTAACTATAAAGAAGCAGATATTGTTCCAATGGCGCAAGCTAAAGTTGGAGACATTACTCAATGTCCGGTTAGTGGCGCATTTTTTAAAGTAAAAGAAGAAAGCCCCGCTTTTACTTATAATGACAAAACTTTCCATACCTGTTGTTCAAGTTGCGGTAAGAGGTTTCAGGAAGCTCCTACACGTTTTGCCAAGAATGTAGTATTAAATTCAATGAAACAACAACGTGGATAAAATTAAAATAATTATGAGCAAGACCATTGTATTGAAATCAACCATCACCTGCCCATTTTGTGGACATAAGAAAGAGGAAACAATGCCTACAGATGCTTGTCAATTCTTCTACGAGTGTGAGAATTGTAAAGAAGTGTTGAAACCGAAGCAAGGAGATTGCTGTGTTTATTGCAGTTATGGTTCCGTACCATGTCCGCCTGTTCAAGAAAGTGGTGGAAGTAAATCCTGCTGCTAAAATTAACCATCCTATTAAATATTTCGAACGTTCTCACTTCCTGTTTGGGATGACATAGTCCATTATTGGATGAAAAGGGCGTAAAATGTCAATATTTGCCTTAATCCAATCAATAAATTGTTCGAACTTTGTCCCTTGTAGCCCGCTTTAGGACATATTGGTTCATTTTGGCGCATTTGGTTCCATTTCATTACCAAATTGCGCCATTTTATTCCCCTTTATACCGTAAATTTGTTCGAATCCCTTTTAAGGGTTTCAGCCATTTGTATAATTCTATCCATAATACGGAGACGGTCGACACAACTAAAGAAATGATATAATATTTAATTGGAATATGCTTAAAACTGAACAGTGCCATTGCTGACGGATAACAAATAGAAAATGCAAATAATGCCAATGTGATAAACACAATTATTGGTACAAGGCCATTTTTATAACGAAGAGTAGTAACTATTGTATAGTTTTTGGAACGTCCAACGAGAGTAAGCATGATATTGGAAAAAATAATAGTAGCAAATGTGATGGTACGTGTCGTGTCAATATCAAGAGATTTATATAAGCATCCATAAAGCACCGATAATAAACCTATGGCAACAATAGTTCCCTGGAGTAAGCTCACAGAAAGTTCATTCCATGAAAAAAAGGATGTTGAAAATTTACGAGGCTTTTGTTGCATCAAAATCTCTTCTATTGGTTCATTCTCATAAACAATACTACAGGTTGGTCCCATTAGCAATTCAAGGAAGATAATATGAATAGGGTTAAATACATTGGAATATTTCCAATTTAATATTAAAGGAACAATTACAAACAAAAGGATAGGTATATGAATAGTAATAATGTACTGTATAGCTTTCTTTAAATTGGAATATATTTTTCTGCCCAAAGCAACAGCGTTAACCATACTTTCTAAATCTTCATTAACAAGCACAATAGAGGCGGCCTGTCTCGCAACCTCGCTTCCCCTGCTACCCATAGCAATCCCAATATGTGCCGCTTTTAGGGCAGGTCCGTCATTCACTCCATCACCAGTCATGGCAACTACTTCCCCGTTAGATTTTAGGGCATTAATAATTCTCAATTTCATTTCAGGTAATATGCGGGCAAAAATATTGGCCTCGTAAACCGCCTTTGCCAGTCCTTTATCATCAAAAGTGTTTAGGTCATCACCTGTAATGTACTTTTCTGGGTTATTCAAACCTATTTGCCTTGCAATGCCACACGCAGTTTCAGGGTAATCACCCGTAATCATTTTTAAAGTAATGCCAGCATCATAAAAACTTTTTATTACTCCGGGTATATTTCCTTTGGGAGGGTCGCTTAATGCAATCAAACCCAATAATTTCCATTGAAATGAAGTTTGATTTTCGGGTAACTCTTGTTCTTGGTAATCAGAAGTTGCAATTGCAAGAATTCTGTTCCCTTTAGCTGCCAGTTCCTTTTGTATAATTCTCACCCTGTTTTTTTCCTCTTCGTTAAGAACAGAAGCTTGAATGATTCCTTCCGGTGCTCCTTTACATGTAATAAGGCGCTTCCCATTATTATCAATATAAACGTGTGTCATTAATGGTGGATGCCCTGAAAGTGGGTACTCATTTGTCATTCTATACTGCTCTATGGAAAACCCTGTCAAATCAAACGCTTCGACAATTGCTTTTTCCATAGGATCAAAGGGAATCGGTTCGCTAGCCAATCTTGCAATTAAAAGAAGCTCTTTTGTAGTACCAGTAAGTGATTTAATTGTAGTTATATTCCCTGTTGACATATCGAATATTTCCTGCACTTTCATCTTATTTTCAGTGATGGTACCTGTTTTATCAACGCAGATAACCGTAGCAGCACCTAATGCCTCAACAGTTTGTGGTTGTTTAACAAGAACATTAACACGCATCATGCGGTAAGCACCTAATGCCATGAATGTGGAAAGGGCTACAGGGATTTCTTCAGGAATTACTGCCATAGCTAAGGTAAGTCCATCCATTAAGCCAGCTAACCAACTATCTGCCCTTAATGCATTAATTATTGAAACAAGGGCAAAAGCAACTAAGCCAAATAATGCCATTCGCCTCACAAATAACCTTACTTGCTGCTCAAGCGGAGTTTTTTCTTTATGAATCTGTTCCATGCTGATCCCAAGCTTACCTATTTTCGTATTATTTCCAGTGGCTGTGACCTTCGCATGGGCAAGCCCGGTTGAAATTGTTGTTCCTGAAAATAATTGATTATTCGTAAGGTCCTTTTCAACCGGGAACGACTCCCCGGTAAGTATGGATTCATCAACTGAAAGGTCATTGCATTCTATAATAATTGCATCTGCAGTCATTTGTTGACCCTCTGAGATGATTATAAGATCGCCTGGAACTAGCTCATCAGAAGGTATTGATAATTTATTGCTATCACGGATTACCGTAGTATAGGGTTGACTGAGCTTTTGAAGTGCATTTATCGCCCGATGGGTACGGATACCCTGGAATACCGATATTCCTGATATGGCTATAATTGCACAAATCATGATAATACCTTCATGGGGTCTGCCTGTAATGAAATAGAGGCTACAAGCAATTACTAAAAGAATAAACATTGGGTCAGCCACTACATCTTTTACTATAGCCCAATTGGTTTTTTCATGCTTGGTTAATATATTACTGCCTGAAGCAGCACGATTAATTTCAACCTCGGCATTTGAAAGCCCTTTATATTGTTCTGAATGTATTGCGAGCTTCAATTTCCCCATAATTCAAAGGTTATGCATTAAGCCAAAGTATTGCATGATTCTTGTCAATTTGTCTGATGACATAGGTCATAATGTAAAGCCCGAGGTTCAACTATGTTTGTTTAATTAAGTATAATAACTTGAA
Organism: Bacteroidota bacterium; assembly: GCA_021823405.1. GTDB lineage: Bacteria > Bacteroidota > Bacteroidia > JABEUT01 > JABEUT01 > JABEUT01. The sequence goes on from JAKAOA010000082.1 coordinate 7,734, forward strand.
AAGAATATCAGTTCCCACTGATTTTCAAGAAAAATGTTGATAATGCATTGGAGTATGCAAAGGCAATAGCAAACAATGAGAAAGCCCTGCTGATTCTGCTTCATGTTTATAAAGTACTTTAAATCTAATTCGAACGTTCGTGGTTCCTGCTTGGGATGAATTAGTCCACTATTGGATAAAACAGGAGTAAAAGGTCAGAATTTGTCGCAGCCCAATCAATAAATTGTTCGAACTTTGTCCCTTGTAGCCCGCTTTAGGACATATTGGTTCATTTTGGCGCATTTGGTTCCATTTCATTACCAAATGCGCCTTTTTATTCTCCTTTATTCCCTGTTTTTGTTCGAATCCATTTGGTATATTTGAAGAACTGTCCTTACAATTAATATCTCGTATTTTATCGTTATACTTCTAATTTCATGACATATTACATTTTTTCTTTATTTGAAAAATGTCTGGCTCCCGTGACCGTTTTAAGGGCGAATCCTGTAAAAAATATAATCATTGTTAAATAATCCTGTGAGGACACTTTACCTGCTTTGTATAACACAAAAGCTATTATCAAGTTCAGTAAGCCCCATAGCACATTTACAGTGGCTGATGATGGGCCTTTGCCCATTGGTTTAGAAAAGGGTGTTGGGAAAAGGTCGCCACAGGCTCCTTTAACTAAATGAGGGATAGCGTTCGCAAAAAATACACTTGCAAAGAAACCGCTGAGATAATGATACCATTCCATATTTGTTCTATTTGTTGGTTTATCATGCAAACATAAAGCGGATAAGTATACATTTGATACTTGTATACAAAAGGATACTTAATTATATGACAAATAAGGAAAAGAAACAATTCGACGAAAAAATTAAATCCGCTCTGGATACGATGTATGTAATCGGAGGTAAATGGAAATTGCCCATCATACTTTCCATTTTTAGTGGGAACAAACGTTTTAATGACATTACTAATTCTATTCCGAAAATAACCAATCGGGTGTTGTCAAAAGAATTAAAGCACTTAGAGGAGAATCTGTTGATTAAACGAACGATCGTAGAAAACTACCCAGTCAGGATTGAGTATGCTGTGACAGATTATGCTTTCACTATTGTCCGAGAGGTAGTAAAACCAATGGAGAATTGGGGTAAGAAACATAGGGACAAGATCAAAAACAATCCCGAAGTAACTGTATAAACTACAAAAAATAAAATAACTATTACCTAATGAACTATTTTTATATTTCTGACTTTTTACTGTCTGAATTTGTAGCTTACTGTATGAACTTGTCGTGAAATGTTAGAATTTGCTTCAAACCAATCAATAAATTGTCCGAAAGGTGTCCCCTGTAGCCCGCCTTCGGCTAAGACAGTCCGCTTAAATTGGAAAGTTATAGAAGAGCCGGAAATAGTTAAAGCGCACGGTATTTTACCTATTCTGCTATATTCAGTTCGTCTTCCAGTTCAATCGCTTTAGGGAATAGGATATTATTCTCCAGATGTATATGTTTATGTAAATCGGTATCGAATTCGCTAAGAAGCACATAAGCGGCGCGGTATGTTGCGCAGGCATCGCCGGGCGGCATGTAGCCATTGCTCAATTTAGCTATATCCTCAAAGTTAGCGCCCTCTGTTTCGTGTTCTTGCATCATCATGGCTATTGGGTTCTGTACTGTACCGAACATCATTGGCTCCATTCTTTCGCCCTTTGACTTTGCCGCCACCATCTTACCTATTGCCGGAAACAGCATCAGCTCTTCCTTCTTCATGTGTGCTGCCAGCTCCCTTGCCGAACGGTTAAACGTATCGTTTATTTCAAAAAGTTCAGGATGCCCGCCGCCGTGCACTTTACATAGCTTATCGAGAAACTGAATCAGGACAGGGGTTGTTTTTTCGATATACCGATGGTGTGTTTCAACAATGTAACCAGTCAGTTTCGTAAGCTCCCACGCCTGATAGTCCTGTTCCGTTGTCCGAACGCCTGTTAAAATATCGTTCAGTTCAACTATCAGCTTGTCTGCTGATAAGCCCTTGCGTTCGCAGGCATCATTAAGAGTTCTGTTACCTTTACAACAAAACTCTATACCGTTCCTTTGAAAAACGGCAGCGCAGCGGTAGTCGCCGGCTACTATTTCGCCTACTTTTTTTGTTTTAAGGTTTTCCATATCTGATTTTTATTTTTTGTTAAGTATGAGTTGCCTGTGTATATATCCTCCGAAAGTTGCTTTAATGTGGTATTTTCGAGCATCATTTTAAGGTCGTTCCTAATATTCTTGAACTTGTGGTGGAGCGGACAAGGCCGCAACTCATTGCAATGGGCGAAACCCAATCCGCAACCCTCATAAATCCCGTTTCCGTCTATGGCTGTTACTATTTCGCTTATTCTTATGCCGTCCGGCTTGCGGCTTTTTATTTCAAATCCGCCCGATGGTCCTTTTACCGAATCTATAATGCCGCATTTGACTAATTTTTGCAATATTTTAGATGTAAAGAACTCCGGCGATTCTATCCCCGCTGCTATTTCACTAAGACGAACCCTTCGCTCCTGCCCAGAGGTAACGGCTATAAATAGCGCTGCTTTAATTCCATATTCACATGCTTTCGAGAACATTTTCTTTGCTTATTCAGGCAGCAAATATACACATAATATTTTATTTCGGACAATGTTATCCGATTTATTTTTTTAAGAAACCGTTTCTACTCAATAAAACTCAAAACAATTATGTTCAAAATGTAGCATAAGTATGTGATATATAAAACATAACAAGCACTATTGTGAATTCCAAAATATACTGTTCATTAGTTATTCCACAAATGCAAAATACGTGTACGGGGGTTAAACCTATGCTTTGAATTTGTGAATTTCAGCAAATTCAATTGCGGTCGGCATATTTCAGTTATTTTCGCAATACACTAAAAATAGAACGAAATGAGCGTTTCAAAAAAAAACAACCGCAGTCCCATTGCTTCAGCCGCTCTTTTCTGCTGCTTACTACTTACCTGCTGTAATTATTCGCACCATCGGTCGTCGGCATATCCGGGTTATACACTATTCGACAGCGTTACATTTTATAAGTACTGCGATATGGGGAGTGTAAAAATGCCTGTATTAGACAGGGAAAAGTTAACGGTAATGGAAACGACGGTTAACTTTTGCAAGATGAACGATTCTGTTTTCTGGACCCCTCCGCTCACCTACCCGGGTTATCCCTTTTATTATTACTTCAGCTATAACGAACTCCTGAATGGTTCAACTTTTGAAAAACAACTCCTTCATGCACGCAAAGGCGACAGCATCACCTATATTATACCCGCCGATTCATTGTTTGCACGCTTTTTTCATCTCCCGTTACCATTATTTTTGCATAACGGAAATAAAATAAAAATACATATCCGGGTAGCGGATATTATGGACTCAATGCATTACAGGGAGGCATTAAGAACCATTAACCAATACCGTAAAGACATGGAAATACAGGAGCAGTTGAAACTTCTGCATTACGTAACCTCAAACAATATACCGGACAGCGCCCGGAAGAACGGTATTTACATACTCCCGCTCACAATGGGTGCAGGTCCAATTATAAAAGAAGGAAGCGACTTAAGCATTGCCTATACCGGTTATTTTACAGACGGACGCCTGTTCGATTCCGTTTCACCGCAAACCCCTCTGCAATTCAGGTATGGCGATAAAGGACAAATAGTAGAAGGATTGGAGAATGCAATTAAAATGATGCGACAGGGCGAGATAGCAAAAATAATTATACCTTCGCAACTTGCTTTTGGTGAAAAAGGGTCGCTTACGGGGATTGTTCCCCCTTATACTACCCTGATTTATAAAGTAACTATAATAGAAGTAAAAAACTGAAAACCTTAAATCTTTAATTAACAACCAACAATCAATTTATGAAAAACAACCGGTCAGTTCCCTGTAGTCCCATTTACACCATCCGCCGTTCCGGATTTACCCTTGCAATAGCGGCTATCTGCGCATTAATATCATCGTGTAACAACAGTTCGTCCGGCGATTTTACCGTTGATAAGGCGACAGGAGTGCAGTATAAATTTATCAAACATAATGAAAACGGCTCAAAACCTGCGGCAGGCGATTTTGCTCAAATTGAAATGCTGTTCAAAACCCCCAAAGATTCCGAAATAATGAACACTCAAACCATGAGACGGCGACCAGGAGATACTACCCGCGGAATAATGATTCCTCTAAGATTTAACTTTGCCGGCTGTCTGGAACAGGGTATTACATTAATGTCGGTAGGCGACAGCGCAATCTTCAAAATTAACGCCGATTCTCTCTTCATCAAACAATTCCAGATGAAAAAACTGCCTCCATATATACAGCCTGTCAGCTACCTTACTTTCA
>JAKAOA010000083.1 GCA_021823405.1 Bacteroidota bacterium
CAATTTCTTGCTCAACATTATGAGCGCCTTGGCTGCTTACAGCTTCTTCCCCAAAAAACCTTCGCTCAATATCAAATTCCAACAAACCTCTCAACTTTTGCTCGCCGCTTAACCCGAACTCACGTTAATTAATGAGATCAAGTCCGATAAAGTTTCAATAGGCGGACACACTGCATCGAGCCACCAGTTCAGCGAACACAAATTTTCTCTCCTACCCGGTGATACCTTCTATATTTTTTCAGACGGTTATTCCGATACCTTCAATGGTAAAACAGGTAAGAAATTTACCACAAAAAGATTTAAAGACCTTATTTTACAGATTCAAGAGATACCTTTCGGTGAACAGGAGCGCCATCTCGACAAATGTATTGAGGAATGGAAAGCCGGCGCCGAACAAACCGATGATATACTGGTTATAGGGGTTAGGGTTTGAAACAGGCATACGTAATTTTACGATTCCCGTTTAGTTATAATACCTTTGCCGCATGACAGAAAAATTAACCGAAAATGACGTCAGGGCTTTGCTCGACTACCTGGTTGACCGATATAACATAATTGAATTTATTGAAACCGATCCTGTAAGCATACCCCGCAGTTATAAAAGAAAGGAGGATATTGAAATAGCCGGATTCCTTACCGCTGCCATCTCGTGGGGTAAGCGCGAATCAATTATTAACAACGGTAGGCGAATGGTCTCGCTGCTTGGCGATTCACCGTTCGATTTCGTTATGTCGCATAATGCGGCGCAGTTAAAGCGGCTGGACAGGTTCGTACACAGAACCTTCAACGGAACCGACTATCGCTATTTCGTCAAGGCGTTAAAGCACATATATACTGTGCATGGCGGAATGGAAAAAATATTCGGAAGATATGCTTCTGCAACCTCATTACAGCCGGCAATCCATCATTTTAAAAGAGCGTTTTTTGAAATTCCGCACCCGGCGCGAACAACCAAACATATCGGAGACCCGTTGAGAGGTTCGGCGGCAAAGAAAATGAACATGATGTTAAGATGGTTTGTGCGCAAAGACAATAAAGGCGTTGATTTCGGTATTTGGCAAACAATTTCGCCTGCAATACTCTCCTGTCCACTCGACCTGCATAGCGGAAGAACGGCAAGGGAGCTCGGACTGTTAGCCAGAAAGCAAAACGATGCAAAGTCAGTAGCGATGCTGGATGAAAAGTTAAGAAAGTTCGACCCTCTGGACCCGGCAAAATATGATTTTGCTCTCTTTGGTTACGGCATTCAACTGCACCGATGACCTACACTTAATATACACATTACCGCTGAATTGGCGAAATCGGAACCGCAGCAAAGCCATTATACCTCTCGCGTTGTAATGAGTTCCGGTGTGTTAAGATACAAATATACTGCTCGGAAGCGATTTTGCAACCGTGTCCTGATAGCTATCGGGTTCAATTGTGGTCGGTATCTTAATATCTAAACGTTACATTGCCCTCATTGTGAATGTTCAATGTGCGAGGGCAATAGGAACTTTAACTATAACGGCAAATGAGCAATTATGAAGCCCCCGCCAAATCGGTTTACTCTTTCTATATTTGCATACCGAAAGCATCAATCATCCGATGGAAGAAAAGAAGTTTTATACCGATTCAAGAATAGAGATAAAGCGCGTTTACCCGCCCCCGCCCAATCCACAGGATGAACAGCCGGGCGTTTACCCTTTTACCCGAGGTATTCATCCGGACGGATACCGAGGCAAACTTTGGACTATGCGCCAGTATGCCGGTTTCAGCACTGCTGAAGAATCGAACAAACGATATCATTATTTACTTCAAAACGGTACCACCGGCTTGTCGGTGGCTTTCGACCTGCCAACCCAGATGGGTTACGACAGCAACCACGCCCTTGCCGAAGGCGAAGTGGGAAAGTCGGGTGTGGCAATAGATACTCTTAGTGACATGGAGATACTCTTCAATGGTATCAAACTTGAAGAGGTATCGGTAAGCATGACCATCAACTCCACTGCGGCTATACTGCTCGGCATGTATATCGCTCTTGCCAAAAAGCAAGGGGCTTCACTTGCCAAATTGTCAGGAACCATTCAGAACGACATACTTAAAGAGTATGCTGCCCGCGGAACTTATATTTATCCTCCGGAACCATCCATGCGCATCATAACCGATATTTTTGAATATTGCAGCAAGGAAACGCCTAGATGGAATACAATATCGGTATCAGGGTACCATATACGCGAGGCAGGTTCAACTGCTGTTCAGGAACTGGCATTTACGCTTGCCAACGGGAAAGAATATTGCAGGGCGGCGATAAATAGAGGTTTGGATATCAACTTATTTGCAAAACGGATATCCTTTTTCTTTAACGCCCATAACAATCTTTTTGAAGAGGTCGCCAAGTTCCGTGCCGCTCGCAGGATGTGGGCGAAAATTACGAAAGGAATGGGTGCTACCCTGCCGCAGGCGCAGATGTTGCGTTTCCATACCCAGACCGCCGGTTCTACCCTTACGGCGCAACAGCCGCAAAACAACATTATACGGGTTACCATTCAGGCGATGGCGGCAGTACTTGGCGGCACGCAATCATTGCATACCAACGGATTTGATGAGGCGCTGGCGTTGCCGACAGAGGAAGCTGCGCGTATAGCAATCCGTACGCAACAGTTAATAGCTTACGAAAGTGGCATTACACAGACGGTAGATCCGCTCGCCGGCTCCTGCTTTATTGAATCACTGACGGATGAGGTTGAAAAGCGTGCATGGGATTATCTACATAAAATTGAGAAAATGGGCGGAGCGGTAAAAGCCATTGAATCGGGTTATATTCAGAATGAGATTGCCGCTTCGGCTTTTGATTATCAGGATAAGATTGAAAAAGGCGAAAAGATTATAGCCGGAGTCAATAAATTCCTTGCGGAGGAGAAAGCCCCCGAAAATCTTTTCAGGGTTGATGATTCAATCAGGCAATACCAAATTGAAAAACTGGAAAAGATAAAAGCCGGCAGAGATAATGACAAGGTGAGGAATTCGCTTGCCTGCCTCGAAAAGAATGCTAAAGAGGGTATTAACCTGATGCCTGCTATTGTTGAGGCATGCCAAAACTATGTTACTCTTGGCGAAATATCAGATTCTTTAAGAAGAGTGTTTGGCGTTTATAAAGGATGATAGGGAATATCAGAAGTTATTTTACCGTTACCTGAAGCGTGTCCAGCAACTTATTGTTCCCATCAACGATTACATATATATCTTCGTTATCCTTCTTCATTAAGTATTTCTCACGTGCAAATTTTTCAAGATTTGAAGGATCTGTTTGCAGTTCCTTCAATTCTTCAGTTGCTTTATCCGTCTGTTGCTTGTAATAAGTCCGTTCGGCTTGCAGACGGTGAATTTTTCTTACCAGTCGCATTTCTGAAATAAGGTCATTACGGTCGAAGAAACAGAGCCATACTGCAAGTAGGAGGGTTACCGCAAGGTATTTATTTTTCAGAGGTACAAGAATTTTCTTAAGTCCTTCAGGCATGGATAAAATATTTTACACAACAAAGATAAATCCCAAAATAGGGGTTTATACTTATCAACGGATAATTTTTTCAACACTTTCATCAACAGCCCTTACTCCCGGCAGTACCTGTCCCTCAAGACCTTCTAACATTGCGCCGCCGCCTGTACTCACACAGCTAACCTGGTCGGTAAGTTTATATTTATTGATAGCTGCAACGGAATCACCGCCGCCGATAAGGGAATATGCACCCGATTTTGTTGCATTTACCACAGCATCCGCTACAGCCCTGGTGCCATGTTCGAAATTCGACATCTCAAAAACCCCCATTGGTCCATTCCAGAGTATTGTGGCCGATGTTTCTATCACTGCTGCGAACTCTTTCTCGGTTGCAGGTCCAATATCAAGTCCGAGCCATCCTTCGGGTATATTTTTAATATCACAAACCTTTCTGGCTGCATCATTTGAGAACGCATCTGCTACCAGAGTGTCGGTCGGAATAAATATTTTAACTCCTTTTTTTTCTGCGTCTTCAATTATCTGCACCGCCGTCTGTATCCTGTCTTCTTCCACAAGTGAACTGCCAACATTGCCTCCCATTGCCTTTACGAAGGTATATGCCATTCCGCCGCCTATAATCAAATTATCTATTCTATCCATAAGGTTAGCTATAATAGCTATTTTTCCTGAAACTTTTGCCCCGCCGAGTATTGCAGTGAAAGGTTTTTTATAAAGTTTCAACAGTTTCTCAATACTTTCCAGTTCATGAGCCATAAGGTAGCCGAACATTTTATCATGCGGGAAAAACTTGGCAATTGTGGTTGTAGAGGCGTGCGCCCTGTGAGCAGCGCCGAAAGCGTCATTCACGAATACATCTCCCAGCGATGCCAGTTCTTTGGCAAAGCTTTCGCTACCCTTTGTTTCTTCGGCATGGAACCTTACGTTCTCAAGTAAAAGCACCTCGCCGGGTTTGAGGTTAGCCGCCATGTTTCTTGTGGCAGCGCCTATGCAATCTTTGGCGAACTGCACCGGTCTTCCAAGCAGCTGACTAACCAAGGGTACCGCATGTATCAACGAAAATTTCAATTCGGGCAGGTTCTTCGGTCTGCCGAAGTGCGACATAATAATTACGGAGCCGCCATCGTTCAAGATTTTCTTTAAAGTGGGTATAGCTGCCCTTATGCGTGTGTCATCTATTATTTTGAAATCATTATCAAGCGGTACATTGAAATCTACACGTACCAATGCTTTTTTGTTTTTAAAGTTATAGTTATCAATGGTTTTCATACTTATTTATATTTTTTGCGGGTTTGTTACGAATGCAAAAGTAATAAAGCAACTTCATATCCTGTTAAGCAGCCGACTAATAAAAAAACCCCGACTGTTAAAGTCGGGGTTCCATCTACTATATTTACCTATTTCTATTATTTACCGCTATTTGGAGCTTGTATTTTCACTGCTCCGTTACCGGGGGCTGAAGTGCCGTTACCTGCATTGGGGGCAGGCGCATCCGGTAGTACATTACCCATAATAAACAGCACTTTAGTTCCGGGATTAGCATTGCTTATTACCGTAACTGTTTTGCTGAACCTTCCAACGCGGTCGGTTGCATAGTGAACTTTAATTTCGGATGCCTGTCCGGGCTGAATGGGTTCTTTGGGCGGAGTAGGAACGGTACAACCGCACGATCCACGGGCTTCCTTAATAATTAAAGGTTCTTTACCGGTATTGGTAAACTTAAAATAACGATATCCATCGGCGTTGTGGGCTATGGTGCCGTAATCAATGGTGTCGCTCTGGAATTTCATAACTGGGGCGTTAGGATCGGCAGGACTTTGCTGGGCTTTAGCACCTATACTTGCTGTTAGCATAGCCCCGGCTATGATTGCTGATAGAAGAAACTTTCTCATTTTTTGTGTTTTTTGTTGTGTTTAGAAATTTATGTTAGCGTGTATCGTTAATTATCCTGTGCATTTGAATAGGGTGCGCTGCCGTCATTATTTCCGGTAAAGGCAGGAACAGTAGGTTTATTGTTCACCTTGCCTTTAATATAAAGCATATCAGGCGACTCTTTTGAATTGCTCATTATTGTAACCGATTTGGAAAAGATGCCTATTCGGTGCGTATCGTAAGTTACCTTTATGGTATCTATTGCACCCGGTGCAACAGGATGATGGGGCCATTGGGGAACTGTACATCCGCACGAACCTCGCGCTTCCTTAATAACAAGCGGTTCTTTGCCGGTGTTTGAAAAGGTAAACATATAGGTTCCGTTATCGCCTTGGTCAATCGTGCCGAAATCATGTTCTTTCGAGTCGAAGGTCATCACCGGCGCATTGGGATCCGCGTTTCCCGCAGTTGCAGGCAGCTGCGGCTTAATTATTTGTCCGTTACATATCGCAGTGCAGATTAACAAACCGCATGAGATAATATATTTCAAGTTCATAAATTTCAGTAACTAATAATTACAAATATACAATTTTTTTCTGAAATGAAAATGAAGTTAACATAAATTAGCAATTCCGGTTAACTGATGTTTACTGTCCAAAATATTTCTTGTTCTATAATTTAATAAATTCTACGTGATAGATATGCGCAGCGTTGCTAACAATTATATAGTATGCGCCTTTGGCGAGCCCTGAACAATTGACGCTTATATTATTCGCTCCTGCCGGAACATTGCTGATGGTATAGGGTTGAATTACGGTTGCTCCGTCAACGCTTACAACGGAGATACTTACATCGGTTCTGGTACTCGACGAGTAGTGAAGTATTAAGTTATTGCCTGTTAGCGGATTAGGAAATACGGTTGTAAAATCAGATTCGGGGACGGTAACAACCGCTTCATCCGATAAGGTAAAATGTCCGTCGTAATCTGTTTGTTTAAGGCGATAGTAGATAACGCCGGGTTGAATATTTTGATCTGTCGTCGAATAATTATGAGTTAAGCTTGTGGTACCGGCTCCCGCAATTGTTGCGATATCCTCCCAGTTATCGCCGGTATAGGTTTTCTCAATCGTAAATTCTTTGTTATTTACCTCTGTGGCTGTAGTCCATGATAGTAAAACATTGTTATTGGCGGAAACGTAACCTGCGGTGAACGATTGTAGGGTTATAGGTAAAACTATGCCACCCGTAAGTTTACGTCCGCGGTAATTTGCATAATCGGTAAGATATTCGGTCGAACTGTAAACACAGATGCCTTCGGGATAATTGAGTTCGGCGGCAGTAGCCGGACCGCCATCGCAACAATAACTGCCGACGCCATCGCCTGCCACGGTTTTAATGATACCAGCGCTTACTAACCTTATCCGGTTATTACTGCCGTCGCATATCCACAAATTCCCTGAAGCATCAGGGAGGCAATCGCCCGGGTGATTCAGTTCGGCGGCGGTAGCCGGACCGCCGTCTCCTGAAAATCCCCCTACTCCGTTCCCTGCAATAGTGGTTATAATATTAGTGCTTATATTCACAAAGCGTATCGCGCTGTTAAACCAGTCGGCAATATAAATGTTTCCGGCGCCGTCTGTACTTACATGTGAAATATAGAATTCGGCAGCGGTAGCGGGACCGCCGTCGCCGCTGTATCCGGCTATTCCGTTGCCGGCTACGGTAGTAATTATACCGCCAGTAGTTACCTTTCTTACCCTATGATTCATCTGGTCTGCTATAAACAGGTTACCGGAGGGGTCGCCCCAAACACCGGTAGGATAATCAATTTCGGCGGCGGTTGCCTGTCCTCCATCGCCGGAGAAACTGGCTGTGCCGTCGCCGGCTACTGTTGTTATAACGCCATTGGTAGCTACCTTACGTATTCTTTCGTTCAATGCATCGCCTATATAAATATTTCCCGAAGCATCGGCATAAACCCCGCACGGCCAGTAAAGTTCAGCTGCCGTTGCCTGTCCGCCGTCGCCCGAATATCCTGCTGTACCATTGCCTGCAAATGTGGTAATCACACCTGTGCCCGTATTAATTTTTCGTACGCGGTTATTGTTGTAATCGGCTATATAAATATTCCCTGAACCATCGGCGCAGATACCCCAGGGCGATGTTAATTCAGCTACGGTAGCTTGTCCGCCATCACCTGAAAATCCGGAGACGCCATCTCCTGCGAAGGTATAAATGGTGTATTGGGCGCGGCAAACCGAAATTAAAGAGTTAAATACCATGAAGATAACAACAATTCTTTTCATGGCTTATGCAGTTTTGAAATTCAGATAACAAATATACGATAATTTGGGAGTTAAAGAATCGAAAACTGTTTTAACAGGTGATTGGTTTGCAAAATGACTCCTTATTGCGTGAAATATGCCTGTTTTTATTCTGTTCATCTGTTCCCTCTGTAAAATGGTTTCTTTCCTTTTCTGCCGAAACTTCCTTCTTCTCTGCGAAATCCCCGGCTTCCGCCTTCCCTTTGGCGGAAATGACCTGCCGACTCTCTGAAGCCATTGCTTTTTTCATGTCCGCGGTATTTATTTCTATGTCTTTCGCGAGGGATGCCTTCCTCTTTGTTCCCGCGCGACTCAATTCGTATTGGTCTGCCCCGGTAGCTTTGTCCTTTAAAGGCGGCTATTGCTTTTTCAGCTAATTCGGTTTTGACTTCTATAAAGGAAAAGCTCTTCTTTACATCAACCCATGTGATACCATCCTGACCAATATCTGCCGTCTGACAAATAAAGTCCTTCAGGGAATGCCTATTCAGTTCATCCATCTCGCCTAAACTTACAAAAAGCCGTACCACCCCGGGTCTTTCCCTTGTTCCGCCATGGGCATCACCGTTTTCATGGGTAAGGTCCGGAGCATTTTTATAATACTGCGAAAACCTGTTAAATTCGGTTGATACAAAGCGTTTTATGATTTCCTCTTTCGTAAGGTCTTTCAGTTCTTCATAAATTTTGGGCATATAACCGGCAATACTTTGTTCGTCCACCTGCGTATCATGAATACGCTGCACCAGATAAAAGAGTTGCTTTTCGCATACCTCCTTTCCGCCGGGTATTGTTTCGCGCTTGAATTTTTTATTGGTAAGTCGTTCAAGCGTCTTAATCTTGCCTGAATCACGGTTGCTGATAATAGAGATGGAGATTCCGGTTTTGCCTGCTCTTGCCGTCCGTCCGCTGCGATGGGTATAGCTCTCTATTTCATCGGGCAGATTGTAATTAATAACATGAGTGATGTCACTAACATCTATACCTCTTGCTGCTACGTCGGTTGCAACAAGCATCTGCAATACGCGGCTTCGGAACCGTTTCATTACAAAATCGCGCTGCGCTTGCGACAGGTCGCCATGAAGGGCATCGGCATTATAGCCGTCTTTTATAAGGGCATCGGCTACCTTTTGGGTTTCTATTTTGGTGCGGCAGAAAATAAGTCCGAAAATATCAGGGTGGAAATCGACAACCCGTTTCAGCGCCGCATAGCGTTCTCTTTCGTTCACCAGATAATATATGTGATCAATGTTTGCATTGCCCTGGTTCTTTGCACCTACGGTAATTTCAGTAGGGTGATCCATATATTTTCTTGAAATCCGCAATACCTCGTCAGGCATGGTTGCGGAGAACAACCAAGTATATTTTTCTTCAGGAGTGGAAGCCAGTATTGCGTCAAGGTCTTCTTTGAAACCCATGTTCAGCATTTCGTCAGCTTCATCTAATACCACATACTCCACGCTGCCGAGGTTCACTTTGTTACGGTCTATCATATCAACCATTCTGCCCGGTGTGGCTACTATTATTTGAGCGCCTTTTTTTAATTCATGTATCTGGTTTATTATACTTGCCCCGCCATATATTGCAACTACGTTAGCGTGGGGTATGTATTTGGAAAAAATCTTCAGATCGGAAGTAATCTGCATGCAAAGTTCGCGGGTGGGTGCGAGTATAAGCGCCTGTGTAGCGGAGGAGTGGAAATCGAGCATCGAAACGAGGGGAAGTCCGAATGCAGCTGTTTTTCCGGTTCCGGTTTGGGCGAGAGCGACAAGGTCGCAGGGTTCGGCGAGGAGCGTAGGTATTACCTTTTCCTGTATAGGTGTGGGTGTTTCAAACCCCAATTCAATAACGGCTTTTACAGCCGGGGCGCTAACGCCCAGCGTTTCAAATTTATTCATTTCATTTTATTTTGGCTCAAAGAGTTGTATTCGCGGTCCGGTAAAGAGCCAAACAAGGGCAGCAATGGGGTTCCTAAAACACGCGTCGTTAAGCGTTTTTTTATTAAAGACGTTTTGCAAAGATACGAAAATAATTCCATTTTACATATATTTTCATTTATTCCCCATCCGCTTCAAAATAGCTTGTGTATATAAATTTTGAACAGTTTTGCACAGGTTCGGGGTAAAAAGTGTCCATTTTGTTATTTTCATATCCGCTTACATATATCAAGTGTATATAAATTTTGGACAGTTTTGCACAGGTTCGGGGTAAAAAGTGTCCAAATTTGCCATGCTTGTTGTTCCCGAATGGGGCATTCTGTATGAATTGAACCTGTATAAATCATCCCCTGCAACTATTAAACTGAACGGGTTGACACTTTTTTGCCTTCTAAAAATCATAATATGTTGATTAGTAAGTTTATTCAATTTAAAACAGCCCAAAATCTGTTAACCCGTGTCAACCCGTTGAATTAATTAAGAAAATCTGTTTTGTTCAGAATAGTTGTTTTGGTCACTATTTTTTGCGCTTGTTTTGTTGTTCATCTTTCCTTTAAGTTGCAGGTAAAGTTTTGCCGCCTGCAAATCGCCTTTAAAAGCTTTCAGGGCTATCTTTAATAGTATTTCCTCTTCAACGGCGTTGAAAATTTCATTTCTTTGTTTAGAAGCGGGATGAACGGATGATCGCGCTATGTGCTCATACACGGTAGTACGGCTTAATCCTGTTAATCCAGCCAATTCCGATACGGTGGGCATATAATTTTTAGTAATGCCGTTTGTTGCTTCTGAAATGGCAACCATGATTTTTTGATGATTGGTTTCCCAAACTTTAAGTTGTTTTTCATCCAAGCCCTGTCCGTTACCCGGTTGTTGAGCTTCTGTAACCGGCGTTTTAATGTTTTCCATTTGATTGATGTTTTTTTTGTTGGGTTTTAATTATCATGTTTGAAATGCAAATGTAGGTCATTTTCCAATACAAAATACATATTATGGTAAATATTTAATATTATATTACTTTTTGTTTGAAATGCGGAGTGGCGAAATCGAGACAAACCCGTTTCGGATTTGCTCCAGTCAAAGGCGGGGTGTATATGGGTTTCACCAATTAAGTTATTCCATCCGTAATTGAACCCAACAGCTATCCGGATGCGGTAGTAAAATCACTTACGAGCAGAATATACTTTAATTTTAGTTTTCCTGCGAGCCGGGAATATTCACTAAACAATACCCTGCAGTAAGTAGGGTTTCGCCGGATTATTCGTAATTTTGCAGCCCCATTTTTAACTCCTGCGTGGCTGAAACGTCTTTAAATATTGATAAAATTGATTCCCGGCGCTATATAGCGGTTAAGGGTGCGCGAACCCATAACCTGCAAAATATGGATGTTGTAATACCGCGCAACAAACTTGTGGTTATCACCGGAGTATCCGGTTCGGGAAAGAGTTCGCTTGCTTTCGATACCATTTATGCCGAAGGGCAACGGCGTTATGTGGAGTCGCTTTCGGCTTATGCGAGGCAGTTTATGGGTAAAATTAACAAGCCGGATGTGGATTATATCAAGGGTTTGTCGCCTGCAATAGCGATAGAACAGAAGGTGGTCACACGCACCTCCCGTTCTACTGTAGGTACCTCATCAGAGATTTACGACTACCTGAAGCTGCTTTATGCGCGGATAGGAAAGATATACTCGCCCGTTTCGGGTAAAATAGTAAAAAGAGAAACCGTAACCGACGTCATCAACTATATTCTTTCATTTAAAGAAGCGATACGAGCAACAATTACGGCGGAACTGAATTATAATCCAGACAGGTCGCTGGATGAGCGTTTAAAACTACTTTTACAACAGGGTTTTACACGGGTAAAGTATAACGGCTCCATTACCAGAATTGATGAAATAACGGAATCGGAACTGAACTCACGTTCCGGTGAAGATATTGAAGTAGTAATAGACAGAATAGAAGTTCCCGAAATAATAAACGATTCTCTTGAACCCCGTATCGCGGATTCGGTTCAAACTGCATTTTATGAGGGGAATGGAACGTGTATCGTGGAAATTCATAAATTAAACGAAACCGCAAAACCAAACATATACAGTAAGGAAGCAAAAGTCATTACAAAGGTAAAAACCGGCATTCAAAAGCGCAAATTCAGTGACCGGCTTGAAGCAGATGGGATAACTTTTGAGGAACCGGGCGTCTCTTTTTTCAGCTTTAATAGCCCGCTGGGGGCGTGCAAACGCTGCGAAGGGTTAGGCACTGTGATTGACATTGATGAAAATCTGGTCATACCCGATAAGAATTTGTCGATATATGATGGTGCGGTGGCTTGCTGGAGGAGTGAAAAAATGAGTTGGTGGAAAGACCAGATGGTGATGGGAAGCAGGAAATGCAATTTTCCAATACACAGGTCATATTATACTCTTAGAACGAACGCCCAAAAGCCGCAAT
>JAKAOA010000084.1 GCA_021823405.1 Bacteroidota bacterium
ACTTCAGGGAGTGAGGCAACGTTAGATACAACCACCGGTACATTGCACTGCATCGCTTCTATAACCGGTATTCCAAAGCCCTCATAATATGACACATATACCGAAGCGAGAGCGGCGCCGGTAACTTTTGCCAATTCTTCCACTTCCATCCGTCCCAAAAAAATCACATCTTTTCTGAATTCCATAGCGTTATATACTTGTTCCATCTCTTTATTTTTAAAGTAACTCGGACCGGCGATAAGCAATTTAATATCCCTGCCGGAAGATGTCCTGAATCTATCATACGCAAGCAAAAGTCGCTTAATGTTTTTTCGCGGGTGAAGCGCGCTTACAGCAATGAAATATTCTCTTCCGGCGCTGTATTTTTCTCTAATTGACTTTATTTCTTCATTGTTAAGCGGCTTGTAAGTTTCATCCGCCCCATTGTACACCACATCTATTTTATCAGAATTTACATGATAGGTTTGTGCAATATCCTTCTTCGAAAACTCCGAAACCGTGATAATCCTTTGCGCTTTATTCACGAAGCGCGGAACATATCTTTTATAATACCATGTAACAATTTTAGGGAGGGCGGTCGGAAAATGTTCGAAATTAATATCGTGTATAACAGGTAGCGAACATACTGCGGTTTTGAGCGACAGAAATCCGTCCGGTGAATAAAAGATATCCGGTTTTACGCTGTTCAGCGTCCTTGCTATCGAGTGTTCGAACCACCAGTAGAAAAGGAAAGGATGACGCGCCTGCGGGAAGAGGACTATTGGAGTTATATTTTGCGAAAATATGAACTCTTCGCTGTATGGGCGGTCGAAAATGAAAAGAAATTGGTGTTCGGGATGCGCTGCCGTTATTCTTTTGAGTACATTCAATGAGTGGATGGCTATCCCTTCCATTTTATTTTTAATAAGCAAACGGGTATTAACTGCTATTTTCACCTTCTCGTTCACTTTAATTTTAATCCCGGTATCTTTTTTACAGCGTTCAACAGGGACGTGTTCTGGGTCATCAGAATACCCTTTACGCCCGCCTTTTCGCCGGCAAGTATATCGCGTTCCTTATCGCCTATGAACCACGATTCTTCCGCATTTATGTTAAACCGTGCTATTGCCTTTTCCACCATAAGGGAATCGGGTTTGCGGCAGATACAATTACCGTTTTCGGGATGGTGTACGCAGTAATAAATTTCCCTTATGGTTATGCCGGAATCTTTCAGATAACTGATGAGATATTTATGCAGTTTCTCAACATCAGGTATTTTATACAATCCCTTTCCGATACCTCCCTGATTGCTTATAATAATGAGCATAAAGCCGTTTTTCTTCAACAATGTAAGGGCAGCCGGAACATCAGGTAAAATTTCAAATTCCCTTCTGCGAAAAATATAGGCGTCTATTTCCCTGTTGATTACTCCATCCCGATCTAATAAAACTGCTTTTTTCATCTTTTATAAAAGCCCTTTTAACTGAATTATGAATTCTACCAGAAGCGAGGGTTTAAGAATGGCGGTAAATACAAAGCCGAAAATACCGCCCCAAAGGTGCGCATCGTGTGCAATATGACCTCCTCCTCTTTTGGAGAGGTAATAGGAAATAATAATAAAGAGAATGCCGAAAAACGCCGCGGGAATTGGAATAGGCAAAAACAACAAACTTAGGGAGGATGTAGGTAGTATTAATATATAAGAAAACATAATTGCCGATACTGCGCCGGATGCTCCTACTGCGCTGTAGGCGTAATCATCTTTGTGTTTTTCGTAAGCGGGTATAGCCGAGGCGATAATACCGCCGATGTAAAGCGCAGCAAAGTAATATGAGGCGTGTCCCGCAAATATCTGCGGGAAAATATCCTGTTCAAGGGCAAGCCCGAATGAAAAAAAAGTGAACATGTTAAAGAGAAGGTGGGCGAAATCAGCATGCAGAAAGGCGTGCGAGAATACCCTGTACCATTCCTGTTTATTGCGTTGGATGGAATAGGGATTATACAAATACTTGGCAAAGAAACTCTTGTCGCTGAAACCGACGAAAGAAACAATACAATTTAATGCTATTATAATATAAGTAATCATTACCTAATGGCAGGTTTCAAATGTACTTTTTTTGAGCGTTTAAAGATTATACTCGTACCTTTGAAATATTAACATGCTATTGAGGATTACTTTTTATGGCAAAAGAAAGGGAGAAAGACACGATAGGAAGAACAACACGGGTTGACCTGCCCGGTCTCGGTTTTATTGGTATTGCCGCCAAGGTGGATACAGGTGCATATTATTGTTCTTTACATTGTCATCACATTGAGGAGAAGGTTATGAACGGTAAAAAATATTTATGTTTTATGCTTCTCGACCCGTCACATCCCGAATATGTCGATAAGGAAATACGGTTCAGAAAGTTTTCGCGCAGAACAATAAAAAATTCATTTGGAAATACGGAAAGAAGATACATTATCATCATGCCTGTAAGAATTCTGGGCAGAAGAATAAGAACTCGCGTAACCCTTACCAACAGGGGAAGTATGAAATATCCTATGTTGCTTGGCAGAAAGGTTTTGCTCAATAAATTTATAGTGGATGTATCGCTTGGAAACCGGCTTTGAATTACATTGCAGTATTAAAAGCTTTTTTATCGTAGTTGGCGGTTCGGATAAGGGTTCCATCCTGTTTCATATATTTCCAAATACCTACAGGTTTCCCCATCCTGTACTGTCCTTCATATCTTTTCTTTCCGAAGGAGTCGTAATAAACGGTTACAGGTCCGTCGGGATATCCTTCGGTAAAATGTTCGTCGCTCCATAGCAAGCCATCCTCATAAAACGCCTGCCATTCCCCCGTTTTCTTTCCGCCGGAACAATATCCCTTTGCTTTAATGATTCCATTGGGATACCTTACAGTATTCAAACCTTCTACCGCGTTTGGGTCGCTTACCGGATGAATAACGGTGGAATCGTTTTCATTCCCGTTTTCCTGACCGCCTGTCGCCTGTTGTTGTGATCTTCTGCTGTTCTGACATGAAACCAGGAGTTGTGCTGTAATAACTCCGCAGGCGGCAATTATCTTTAGCTTATTTTTTAAATACATCTTCATTTTACAACAGGTAAATAGTTATTTAGCTTTTCCTCTCTGTTACAAAGGTTATCAGTTCGCCGAATGTTTTTTTGTAATCCGAGTCGGGTAAATTAACCAGCATTTTCCTTGCCTCTTCGCGGTATTCCGTCATTTTTGTTTCAGCATATTCCTGCCC
Organism: Bacteroidota bacterium; assembly: GCA_021823405.1. Lineage (GTDB taxonomy): Bacteria > Bacteroidota > Bacteroidia > JABEUT01 > JABEUT01 > JABEUT01. The sequence goes on from JAKAOA010000084.1 coordinate 3,237, forward strand.
CTTATATTCTTTCACAAAATTAAATACTTTGTGCTTGGTATCGTTCTTATCACTATAATTTTTTATAAGGTTTATCATTCTTATCCTCTCTGTCATACCGGCTTTTTGCAAACTATGGAGAAGCGGTAAACTAATGTTTTTTTCTTTTATGTCTGTTCCTGAAGTTTTGCCTGTGTCCGTTTCATCAGCATAATCAAGCAGATCGTCTTTTATCTGGAATGCCATGCCGAGTTTTTCTCCCATATTCCACATCATTTGGGCTTCAGAGTCCGATGTGCCTGCCGAAAGGGCTCCGCAAGCGCAACATGCTGCTACCAGAGATGCGGTTTTACCCCGTATAATCTCCATATATTCATCCTCGGTGATATTCAGTTTTCTGGTTTTTTCAATCTGAAGCAGCTCCCCTTCGCTCATGCGTTTTACAGCAGAGGATACCCGTTCGAGGAATGAAAAATCCTTATTGTTAATGGCGAGCAGCAGCCCTCGCGACAGGAGGTAATCGCCCACCAGCACTGCTATCTTATTTTTCCATAGTGCATTAATTGAAAAGAAGCCGCGCCGGCGGTAGGTATCGTCCACTACATCATCATGCACTAAGGTAGCGGTATGAAGCAGTTCAATAAGCGATGCCGCTCTGTGCGTGGAAGGGTTGATACTTCCGTAAATACCGGCTGACAAAAAAACGAGCGTGGGACGCAACTGCTTTCCTCTTCTTTTAATGAGGTAATAGGTTATCTTATCTAACAATGGCACCGTACTCTTCATGCTTTGCCTGAAGAAGACCTCAAACTCTTCCAGTTCTTTTTCTATCACTGCGCGTATTTCTGTCAGACCTGCCATTTGTATTTTTCCGATGCGTTAAAGGTAACATTTACTTAAATACTCTTAAAATAGATGTTTAAACGGTAAATGTAAATGCATCTGTTTAAACTTGCGCCATGACGGGATGATATCGGTTTAGCTTTTTCTCCGGCGGTAAATTTCCTCTGTAAGCGGAAAATAAATTCAAAAAACTAATTAATGTGCGAGCGGGTTAAAGGATAATTATTCCTGCGGCTGGATATCACGAATATTGAGCTCCAGTCGTTTTTCGCCATTCCATTCATGCTCGCGGATAGTATAACATATCTTAAAGGATTCGCCTTGTGAAACAGTTTGAAGCATGTGCCCCATGTCAAATCCTATGGTTGAAAAAACTTTTTCGGGATTACTTTTTCGGGCAACAATCATCCGTAAGTGATTCTCGCCTACTATCGCAGGTTGCCTTTTAGTTATAACCTCATCACAATAAAAAACCGGCGTCATGTTTCCGGGACCAAATGGTGCAAACTGTCGTATAATGTTATATAATCCGGGTGTAATATTTTCAAAATCAAGCTTTGAATCTATTTCTATTTCAGGTATAAGCAGTTCGTCCGTTATCGTTTTCTGTACGACTTCCTCAAATAATTTAACGAATGCGGGGAAATTATCTTCTTTCATGGTAAGCCCCGCAGCATATTTATGTCCGCCATATTGCACCAGCAGATGCGAACAGGATTCAATTGCTTGGTACAGGTCGTAATTCTTAACCGAGCGCGCCGATCCGCTTATTACGCCGTTGGAGCGTGAGAATATTACTGTAGGACGGTAATAATGTCTTTCGATAAGACGCGAGGCGACAATGCCTATCACGCCTTTATGCCAATTCGGATTATACAGTACGGTTGTTTTTCTGTTTTTCATTGATTCATCGGCTTCTATCATATCCAACGCTTCTCCTGTAATGGTCATGTCCACCTCCCTTCTTTCCAGATTAGTCCGGTTAATGTTTTCGCCCGATAATTTTGCTTTCTCCGGCGTATCGGATATTAACAGTTCTACGGCACTTTTACCGCTCTCCAATCTGCCGGCAGAATTAATGCGCGGTCCGAAAACAAATACAAGGTCGTTTACGGTGATTTCCCTTTTTATTCCGGCTATTTCTTTTATTGCCTGAAATCCAGGTCGCGGCGAGGAGTTTATTCTTTTCAGACCAAGGTGGGCGAGTGTCCTGTTTTCGCCTGTGATGGGAACTATGTCGGAGGCGATACTTAAAGCGACAACATCCAGATATTGCTCAAGTTGACTGAAGGGGATATTGTACTGTTTTGCGAGCGCCTGCACCAGCTTGAATCCTATGCCGCAGCCGGAAAGTTCCTTAAACGGGTAAAGGCAGTCGCTCCGCTTTGGATTTAGCACCGCAGCAGCTTGGGGCAGCGTTTTATCAGGTTGATGGTGGTCGCAGATAATAAAATCAATGTTCTTATTCTTTGCGTAAATTACCTTATCGTGGGCTTTTATTCCGCAATCCAGGGCTATTATAAGCTTACAATCGTTGTTTGCCGCATAGTCAACTCCTGCGGTTGATACGCCGTATCCCTCTTTTTGCCTGTTAGGTATATAATAATCGCACCCAATGCCCAGCCATTTTAGGAAGGAGTAAACCAGCGCCACTGACGATGTGCCGTCAACATCATAATCTCCGTAAACCAGTATTTTTTCATGATTTAATGCGGAGTGCACAATCCGATCAATCGCCTTGTCCATGTCTTTCATCAGCGCCGGGTCATGAAGAGCATCGGATGTAGGACGGAAAAATGCTTTCGCTTCCTCGTATGTTTCTACTCCCCTTTGAACCAGCAAACCGGCAATAACGGGTTTAACGCCTATCTGCTGTGCAAGACGTTCTGTCGTGTCGGCGGGTGCGACATCCTTAATTTTCCACCGTTTTTGAATCACTATGCTTAATTATTTATTTACTGAAATATATTCCGAACGACATTTTTCACTGCAACAATCATGCATCGTCTCTGAACATTGTGTACACTGTATTATCAGCGTATGACAGGGCTGGTGTGCGCAGTTCACATGACGGTCGGACGGGGCGCCGCAATGATGGCATCTGCCAAGTATGTCGTTTGTTATGCGTTCTCCCATTCTCTCGTCAAACACAAAGTTTTTTCCGCGGAATTTCGATTTTAACCCTTTTTCTTTTATCTGGCGGGTGTATTCAATTATACCGCCATCCAATTGGTAAACATTTTTGAATCCGTTATGTTTCAGCCATGCGCTTGCTTTCTCACACCTTATACCCCCGGTGCAATACAGCAGTATATTCTGATGTTCTTTTCCTTCCAGCGCATTCACCGCTCTTGGCAATGCCTCTCTGAATGTCTTAACATCCGGACAGATGGCGTTATCAAAATGCCCCACTTCGCTCTCGTAAGAGTTTCGCATATCTACTACAATCGCTTCATCTGCCATATTATGAAAAGTAACTGCATCAACCCGCTTACCGGTATCGCCCGGATTAAATGTTGAATCATTTAATCCGTCGGCTACTATCTTATTCTTCACCTTAACCGTAAGTTTGAAAAAGGAATTACCCTCTTCTTCTATCGCTTTTTTTATAGGTATATTGCTGAAAAGCGGATTTGAATAAAGATGTGAAATGAATGCATCAATACTATGCTCCGGTACGCTTAACTGGGCATTAATGCCCTCCCGGGCAATGTATATACGCCCGAGCACATTAAGCGATTGCCAAAATTTATAAAGCGAATTACGCAAACCCGAAGGGTCTGCTATTCGTTCGTATCGGTAAAACGATAGCGTTATCCTCCGGAAGGGGTCTTTTGCCGCCTTTTTCCTAAGCTCTTGCCTATTTATCCGGTTGTATAGAAACATTTGGAATATCGAATGATAACAGAATTACAGTTTATTTCTATGGTTCTCCTGTGCATTATTCTGACGGGAATACAAGCAAAATTAAGTTTTTTCCGTTTCATACAAATTAAGTAATTTTTTTTGCAAAGCAGAAGTAAAAAATCACCATCGGGAGTTATTTGTGTTCAATAAACAACCGATTGATTTGTATGTTTCTTTCTTTCTTCTCTCCTGTTAAAATAACACCCGTCAGAAGGAACAGCCATGCACTTAACTGGTAACTATAAAACAGATGTGCGAATTTGAATTGGCAGTACCTTTATTGCCAATATTACCGGAAAAAGATTAAATATGCAGTTTAATTGTTTCTGATATTTGAATTATATACGGTTAAGGGGGCTCAATGGTATGTTTTCAGATCTGCAATGGCGGCAGGTACGAATAATAGAGTATCCCTCTAAAAATTTTAAAGAAGATTTAACCAATTATGGAATATATATGAAAAAGGTTGCAGACAAAGTTTATTTTACCTTATTTTCTAAAATGCAGAATGTATGGACAATTTATAACAATGTCTTGTCAGGGTTGCCGATATTCATCCTGCGTTTTTCAATGGTCTTAATATTATTATTCTCAATTCGTCCTCTGGCGGGTTATTCGCAATCATGGCATAACCTTACTTCAGGGGTGCAAAGTTCTTCGGGCGGTGCGGTGGTTTACTCAATATCTTGCGATACGGCGCACAGGTTAATCTATGTGGGGGGTGATTTCGACACTGCGGGCAATATTACTGCCAGATATATCGCCACATGGAATGGAATTACATGGGATTCGTTAGGCAGCGGTATGAATGCACCGGTACAGGTTACGCTGTTTCATAATGATACTCTGTATGTCGGCGGTGATTTTACAATGGCTGCCAGCGTTTCGTTCATAACCCATACCGACAGTTTGATAGCGGTTAATCATATAGCCCGCTGGAACGGTTTGCAATGGGATAGTATCGGTGCGGGAATGAATGGCAGCGTTTACGCTCTTGCCGTGTTCAACGGTATGGTGTATGCAGGCGGCAATTTTACCATCGCCGGAAGAGTTCATGCCAATCATATAGCTGTATGGAATGGCAATGAGTGGGATACGGTGGGTTATGGTTTTAACTCCGATGTATATTGCTTAACCGTGTGGAACGGCTCTTTATACGCGGGCGGTGATTTTGATTCGTCTGGTTCTGTAAAAATAAACCATATCGCCCGTTGGAACGGTTCATTATGGACTGGTCTTGGCGCCGGTATGAACAACTATGTAAACGCCTTGATGCCCTACAGAGGTTTATTCTATGCTGCCGGCAACTTCGATACCGCAGGCGGTAAGCCCGTTGATTATATTTCCGTGTGGAATGGCAGCTTTTGGGATACCGTAGGCGAAGGTGTAAATCAAGAAACATCCGCGCTGGATACAAATAACGGGATACTTTATGTGGGCGGTTATTTTACTACCGCAGAAAATATAACAGTGAACGGGATAGCCGGATGGAACGGAGCAGTATGGGACTCCCTTTCATCAGGTGTCGGCTCCGGAAGCGTTGTGTCAATTGCCTCTTACAAAGCAGGTATTTTTGCGGGTGGTAATTTCAGTATCGCCGGCTACGATTCGGCAAACTCAATCGCATTTTGGGATACAAGTGCATTATTGAAGCTACATACGATAAAACCAAAAGCTGATGAAGTGACCGTTTACCCGAACCCCGCCGATGGATTTGTTAATGTTTCTGTTTTATTACCGGAACCCGGAACCGTTTTGTTCTGTCTCTATAATGTTCTTGGGCAGGTTATAATTCACGAACAATTAGGCGCCGGGCTGACTAATCTGCCAGTAAACAATATATCGGGGGGGATTTATTTATACAGAGTTACCGATTTCAAGGGTAACCTTCTAAAGGCAGGCAAAGAAATTATAAACTGAATTGTATCAACACCGGGTTATTGCGTTTTTCTTCTTTTTTTATGTTTGGCATAGAGTTCATGTACTATCCCATCTGAAAGCCCAATCTCGGGAACCAGAAGTTTAACTATGCCTGCATTCTTCATTATACTTAACAGTATCTTGGTGGCGGGCATAATCACATCTGCGCGGTCCGGGTTCAATCCGAGTATCTTTACTCTGTCTTTAGTAGAGTAAGATTCAATGAGACGCGCCAGCATTTTGATTTTTTTGTAAGGCAGGGGTTCTTTGCCTTTTTTCTCGCTCATTTTATAAAGCTTATTGATATTACCTCCCGAACCTATTGCCGTGATGGGTTGTATCCTCTCGGTCTTATCACGCAGCCACTTTTTAAATCTTAGCCACTCTTCCTTGTCCACCTTATCATAAAGGAACAGGATGGTGCCAATGTTGAACGACCTGGATGCTATGCAGCGTCCTTTGTGTATAATGGTGATTTCAGTACTGCCTCCGCCGATGTCAATATACATATAGGATGCATTACGGTCGAGATATTCTTCAGCATGGTTGCCATAAATTATACTTGCTTCGGTGCGCCCATCTATCACTTCAATATTAATTCCTGCTTCTCTGCGTATGCGTTTTACTATTTCATTTTTATTTTCGGCAGCCCGTAATGCCGCTGTTGCGCAAGCCCTGTGGTCCTCCACATCATATACGCTGATGAGATAACGGAATGCCTTCATGGTAGTTACAAGCCGGTCTGCTTTGCGTTTGCTGATTCGCCTGTTAAGGAACGCATCTTCTCCCAGCCGAAGCGGAATGCGTATCAGTTCCGTCTTTTTAAATAATGGTTTACTGCCGTCCTCTATCACGTTGCATAACAGAAGCCGAACAGCATTGGAGCCAATATCTATGGATGCAAATTTCAAACCGCAAGTAATTGGGCGGCTAGTTTACAAATTTTTCAGATAATTATAAGTTGCTATTTGCGCCCTTACCGTTTTATTTCCTGAAGAGGCAGGTTTATAGAGGTTGCTCTGACGGGCGTCCATAATTCTCGCTTTCCTGCTGTCGTGGAACTGAATATTAAGCATATCCTTTATCTGCTTTATAAGTTTGGAGTCATAGATAGGTACTGCCACTTCACTTCGGTTATCAAGGTTACGATACATCCAGTCGGCGGAGGAGATATACACCCTTTCATGTCCGCCGTTGCAAAATATTATTACACGGGAGTGTTCAAGGTATTTATCAACTATACTTATGATTTCAATGTTGTCGCTGATATTCTTTATACCCGGAACAATTGAGCAGCTTCCTCTGACAATCATTTTAATCTTAACCCCCGATTGTCCTGCCTGATATAATTTCTTTACCATTTCTTGGTCCACCAATGAGTTCAGTTTAAGAATGATATATGCTTCTTTTCCATTTTCTGCATTGTCTATTTCCCGCTGTATGTATTTAATGAATTTCTTCCGCATAAAAAACGGCGCTACGAGCACGCGTTTATAAGCGGCTATATTGATGTTATTGACATAATAATTGAATAATTTAGATATTTCAATCGTTACTTCCGGGGCGGCGGTAAGTAGGGCAATATCGGAATACAGCTTTGCCGTATCCTCATTAAAGTTACCAGTGCCTATGTATGCGTATTGGGTGTGAACGTTGTTTTCGTTTCGTGAAATAAGCAATAATTTTGAATGTATTTTTAGTCCCGATACTCCATAAATTACTTTGGCGCCTTCTTCCTTCAGTTGATTAGCCCAGTAAATATTGGCTTCTTCATCGAATCGCGCCTGAAGTTCCACGATTACAGTTACCTCTTTTCCGTTTTTAACGGCATTGGTTAAAATATGTACTATATTGGAGTTTTCTGCAAGACGATAACAGGTAATCTTTATTGAAGTAACCTGCGGGTCGATGCTTGCTTCGCGCAGCCAGTCAATAAGGTGATTGAATGATTGGTATGGATAACAAAGCAAAACATCTTTCTTACGGATAACCGAAAAAATGCTTCGCGTTTTCTTAAGGTCGTGATGTTCCAGAGGTTTTGGGTTATGATAAAGCAGGTCGCGGCGGCCAACGCTGGGGAATTTCATGAAGTCCTTGAAGTTGTGGTAACGACCGCCCGGGATCAGGTCTGTTCCTTTTTTCATTTTCTTAATGATAAACTTCAGCAGGTCTTTCGGCATGGCTTTGTCGTACACCATCCTCACAGGTAATCCTTTTTTTCTCTGTTTTAAACTTTTTTCGAGTTTTTCGAGTATATTTTTGGACAAGTCATTGTCCATTGTGAGTTCGGCATCACGGGTTATTTTAATCGTATATGCCTCCGCCCTGTCAATATCGAGCACGGCGAAAACTTCTTTAAGGCAGTAGCGGATTATATCATCAAGCATGATGATGTGGCGGCTGTCGGACTTTTTTTTAGGAAGGACTATAAAGCGTGGCAACACATTGGTAGGGATGCGGAACACTGCATATTTCAGGTTCTGGTCTCCGGTGCTTTTTTTCCACAATTTTACGGCAAAGTAGATAGCGGCATCGCTAAGATAAGGGAATTTTGGAGCTGTATCAATCATTACAGGCGCAAGGGTAGGGAGCACATATTCGTGAAAGTATTTGCGCACGAAATCAGCTTGTTCATTATCCAATTGGTTTTCATTAATAATAAAAATCTGTTCTTCAGCCAGTTCTGACACAATAGATTCATAAACCATTTCCACCTGCTTCTGCTGCAATCTCACTCTGCGGTAAATCTGTTTTAAAAGTCGGACAGGGTTTTCCCCTAAAAAATCTCTTGCATTTTTTTTTATTTCAGAGAGGCGCTTTAAAGTTGCTACCCGCACCCTGAAGAACTCATCGAGATTACTGGAAAATATGCCGAGAAATTTTATCCTCTCTATTAACGGCACCGACTTGTCAGTCGCCTCCTGAAAGACGCGTTCGTTAAAGGATAACCAGCTTAAGTCGCGGGGAATGTATGGTATTTTCATAAGAGGCATGGCAAATATAAAGAATTAATAAAGGAATGGTTAAGTGTTAACATAAGCTTAACATACAG
>JAKAOA010000085.1 GCA_021823405.1 Bacteroidota bacterium
TTCCGATCTATATCAATAATTTCAACTTTTGCACCTATAATTTAATTGGCGGTTCGAGTTATATATGGTATTATAAGAATCAGGTGGTGTTAGATGGACCTCAATACACAGGTATTTCAATACCGATGGCTGGCTATGCTCATCCCCCTTACCCCGATACTGTCCAATTTATGGTACAGGAAGATAATAATAACTGTTATGGACCCTTAGATACTCTTTTGTTTTATATTAAAGCACCTCCGTCAGTAACTATTACCGGACCATCCAAATTATGCGTAGGAGATACAGGGGTATATTCGGTGCCTTTTGCCAATAATAACTATTACAAATGGACCGCCACCAAATCAATCTTGATAGATACTGCCAATAATACGCTGACGGTAAAGTATGATACTTCAGGAACATTTAGGGTTGGTATTTATGCGCTTGACAGTTGCGGATCCTCTGCCTACAGTAAATTAGTAACCGTAGTTAGCGTACCGGTGGCAAAAGCTAATAACGATAGCGCCTGCCTGGGAACGCCAATGATATTGACCGCATCCGGCAGCACCTACTATCGATGGAGCACCGGTGGAAGAAAAGATACCATAAAGGTTAGCCCGGCAAGGGACACAATGTACTGGGTAGTTGATTCCAACGGAACTTGCGCATCGCGCAAAGATACTGTGTACGTAAAAGTTTGGCCTCTGCCTCAAGGAAAAGTTTATCACGATACGACCATCTTTGTTGGCGGGTCGGCGAACATTTCCGCCCTGCCGCCGCTTGGCTCGCAAAGCTATCTTTGGTCGCCCGATTCAGCTCTGCTGTGCGACACATGCCCTGTAACACTTGCCAGTCCGAATGTAACTACTGCTTACTTCTGTAAAATAAGCACCGGCAAATGCTCCTTGACGGATTCTACTCTTGTAACAGTTAAGATTAAACCTATTGAGTGCGGAGACGTATGGGTACCCGATGCCTTTTCGCCAAATGGTGATGGGCAGAATGACATATTCTACGTTAAAGGCAACCCTGCCTGCATATCGCAGTTTAATATTATAATTTACGACAGGTGGGGTAACAAGGTATTCTCCTCTGATAACATTACAGATGGTTGGGACGGCACCTATGAAGGTAAACCGATGAATAGCGGTACGTATGTTTATTACGTTCAGGTACTAACTACAACCAATCAGGTGATCCAGAAGAAAGGCAATATTTCGCTCGTGAGATAATATACTACACTGCTCGAAAGAGATTTTGTTAAAACAAAATACCTTTACCTGCTGCTATACGAACACTTTGGATTTGTGAATTTTAACAAATTCAATTGTGGTAGGAATAATTTGTTAATTTTGCAAATCTAAAATAAATAAATCACTATGCAATCGAACGTAAACCAGATATTAATTCCGATGGATTTTTCAGATCAGGCGCTCATTGCACTTGACCAGTCGTACAATCTTGCTCATTTTTACAACGCCGAACTTACTTTGCTGTACGTAATGGAAGAACATGGCGCGTTATCGAAGATTTTTGCAAAATCGTATAACGAAGTGGCTATAAAAAAGGAACTGGAGGAAAAGCTTATCGAATTAGCGCGCGATACGGAAAAAAAGAAGAAAATTAAGGTGAATACCATTGTGGCTAAAGGCAAAGTGTATGATAAAATCTTGGAAGTGGCGGATATGATAAATGCAAGTATGGTAATTATGGGTTCCAGCGGCACCGTTGGAATTAGAAAGAAATTTATCGGTTCCAATACACTTCGCGTTATCAGAGAGGCAACCTGCCCTGTAGTTACCATTAAAGGTAAACATCATCGCGAAGGATGCAAAATAATTGTGTTACCAATAGACCTATCGAAGGAAACACGCGAAAAGGTGAATAAAGCCGTTGAACTTGCGAAATTATACGGTTCAACAATCCGCGTTATTTCGGTGCTTTTTACCCTTGATGAATTTGTAGTAAACCGGCTCACCCGTCAAATGGAACAGGTTAAGGGCATTATACAAAAGGCAGGAATTAAATGCACTACCGAAATGATAAAAGCCATTAAAGGAGAGGAATCGCTCGCCGAGGCAGTCGTGGATTACTCAACCAAGGTAGATGCCGACTTGATAATGATAATGACTCAACAGGAAGAAGAAACCTCACCGATGTTCGTCGGTTCTACAGCCCAGGGTATAATCAACTTAAGCGATATTCCTGTAATAAGCATAGTGCCTAAATACAAGAATGAGCCCCATACATCCCCCTTTAAATAATATCAATAAATTGATTTTCAGATATTTAAATTTAATATCTGTGGGTAGAAGCTACATAATTATCAGCGACCGTCCTTGCAGTACCGCCCGGAGGTTCAGTTAAGTTCAAACTGCAATTTGCTCAAACTCTTGTAAAGCCCATCGGGAATTAGCATAAGCTGCTCGTGGTTACCGCTTTCCCTAATTACGCCTTTTTCAAGTACCAGTATTTTATCGGCTTTGCGAATGGTGGAAAGCCGGTGGGCAATAACGAAGGAGGTTCTACCCCGCATTAATTTATCGAGCGCTTCCTGTACAAGGCGTTCCGATTCTGAATCAAGCGAACTAGTGGCTTCATCCAGAATAAGTATAGATGGGTTGCGTAACACCGCCCTTGCCAACGCTATGCGTTGGCGCTGACCGCCCGATAGAGCTACTCCGCGTTCGCCAACCATGGTATTATATTTATCCGGAAAATTCATGATAAACTCGTGTGCATTCGCTTTCACGGCAGCATCAATAATTTCCTGTTCGGTGGCGCCATGTTTGCCATATTCAATATTCTCCTTAATTGTACCTCCGAAGAGCAATACATCCTGCGGAACAAGAGCCATCTGGCTTCGCAGAGTTTGCATAGGGTAATCCTGTATGTTTTTACCGTCAATAATTATCTCGCCTCTCTGACAATCGTAAAAGCGCAGCAATAGGGCGGTAAGAGTGGACTTACCGGCGCCGCTCGGGCCGACTATTGCGATAGTTTCACCTTGTTTAGCCCTGAATGAAACACCGTTTATAACATTAAGTTCCATTCGTGAAGGATAGTGGAATTCCACGTTCTTAAATTCCACGTCTCCTTTAATTTTGAACTCGGTCGGAACAACTTTCAGTTCATTCAACGAAATTGGCTCAACCGGTTCGTCCAGTATATCCATTAACCGTTCGGTTGCGCCGATGGCTTTCTGGATACTCGCCCATAGGTCGGCTATTCCGGCAAAGGAAGCCCCGATAACCACCGAAAACATTAGGAATCGAAGCATATCGCCCTGACTAACTTCATGATCCTTCATTAGTATAGCTCCTTGCCATAATACTATTACAATCGCACCGAACAAGCAAAGAATGACAAAGGAAATGAAAGCGCCGCGATATTTTCCGCCTTTTACCGCCTGTTGAACGATATCAAGTGTACTGACGCTATGACGCTGCGCTTCGTAATGCTCATTGGCGAATGCCTTAACTGTGGCAATCCCTTGCATAGTTTCTTCTACAATGGTATTAGACGATGCCACCATATCCTGCGTTTTACGTGAAAAGCGACGTATAAACCTGCCGAATGCAACCGCAATAAGTGCAACCACAGGTACTATTGCAAGCATGATGAGCATTAGTTTGATGGAGATGATGGCAAGAATGGCAACTGCGCCGAATATCGTCAGAAATTGTCTAAGAAATTCTGCGAGTGTGGTTGTAAAAGTATCTTGAAGCATTGCCACATCGGAGGAAATGCGACTTGTAAGTTCTCCTATCCTTCGTCTTGAAAAGAAATCAATAGGAAGACAAATTAGTCGCTGGTAGGTTGCCTGTCTCAGAGATGCAAGACTTTTTTCGGTTACATTCACAAAAAGAACTACCCTGCAATAGGAGAAAATAGCTTGTAGTAAAAGTATGCCGAAGGTAAGTAAAACGCTTCTGAAACTTGCCGAATCAACTATACGCCCAAGCATCCAGAAGAATGAGAGCATGGTTAAGCTGGTAAGGGCAAGAAACACAAGCCCTATTGCGTAGGTCCATTTATATGGCGCAAAAAAACGGGTAACCCGTATTGCCCTTTTCAATGATTCTTTCGAAACTTTAACTTTTGTACTTCCGGAAGGTTCTTTTTCAGCCATAAATTAATAAGCGAATTTGGCTCAAAATTACTCTAAAAATCCAATATTTGTCTTTTAGCCATTCAAGGTGATGCGTTGGACTGATCTTACTCTGAAATGAAGATATATAAATTATTCCGCCGATAATATATCGTTGTTTTGTATTAAAGTCATAAATTTGTATCATAGAACATCAATTATATATGAGGAAGGATATTTTTGTAAAATTTATAATGTTCGTTATACTCATGTCAGTGGCTTCCTGCGCTGCACCTGCACAATCGCCACCGGTTTCAAATCTTCCGGCTGCATCACCTTATCTTAGCGGTAAGTCAAACTACACTCATGCATGCCGTTACTATGTTACAAAAGCGGTTCGTGAACTTCCCGTGACAATGCCGCGCAGTACCGGGGAGATGAAGGAGGCGGCAGATAAAATAAGGGAGAAATTTGATGCCATTATTCGTGCGCGGTTTAAGCCCCAACAATCGGCGCCGGACCCCATTATACAAAGCACAACAGGCGGCAGGAGCGCGGATGCTATATCACCTATTGTGGATTACGCCGCCGACTCTATGATTACCGGAACGCCTCCCGACCCTAACGGAGCCGTTGGACCGAATAACTACGTTGAGTCAATAAATTTTCAATACCATGTGTTTGATAAAGCGGGACACTCCGTTGCAGGTCCTGTTGACTTTCAGACGCTGTTTCCCGGTAGTGAAGACGATGGTGACCCGATAGTTCTTTATGATAAATTCGCCGACCGTTGGGTAATAACCGAATTCCAAGTGCCAAATACCCCACCTTACTATCTTCTTGTGGCAGTTTCAAAAACCGGCGACCCGACAGGTCAGTACTATACGTGGTGGTTTAATGTGGATACCAATTTTCCCGACTATCCCAAATACTCTATCTGGTCAGACGGGTATTACTCTACCTCTCAATGGTATGGTGCCGTGAATCTCGTCAGCCCGCAAATAATTACCGTACTTGAGCGAAACAGAATGTTGCTTGGCAGCCCTTCGGCAGGCATGATTACAGCAAATCTGCCCACAAAATACCCGTTCGGCGGTAATAACAGCTTGGTGAGCGCCCCCAAAACTTTTGATTGCGATGGACAGCTGCCTCCATACGGAACGCCTAACTACCTCGTTTTCTTTAATAATGTTAATTCCGGAGGTTATTCCAATAGCATTTATTTGTACAAAATTGCAACGGATACAGTAGCTAAAACCGTAACTGCGTCTATATCCGATTCGCTTGCAACCCAGCCGTTCAATTCCTTCTTCAATGCCAATAACTTCGCAGATATTAGTCAGCCGGGTCAACCTAATAGCCTTGACGCCTTGGATGGAACGTTTAATTTCAGGGTAAGCTATATGGAGTTTACGGGCTATAATTCTGTTGTTCTCTGTAATACTGTAAATACAGGCGGTATGGTGGCAGGCATACGCTGGTACGAACTGCGACAGGCAGAACCGTCCGGGATATGGAGTATTTACCAGCAAGGCACTTATGCACCCGCCGATGGTATAAGTAGATGGAACGGAAGCATCTGTATGGATGAACATGGTGACATTTCGCTGGCTTACACGACCTCGTCTGCTTCTGTATATCCCGGTATAAGATATACAGGAAGATTGGCTTCCGACCCGTTAGGCGCTATGACTTTTGCCGAACAAACCGCGATAAACGGTTCAACTTCAGGTAACAATTCGTGGACGCAATATAATCGCTGGGGCGATTACTCCAATACTACACTTGACCCGGCTGACGGACTGACCTTCTGGCACTGCAACGAATATGTAGGTGCGGCGGGCAATCAGAACACAAGAATATTTTCATTCAAGATTGACACGGCGCTTGGCATTACGTCAATTACCAGACCTGAAGCTAATTTAATTGTATATCAAACGGGAGATGAACTTAACGTAACTGCTTCACAACTGCCGTCAAAGGAGAATACCTTTGTTGACCTTTTTGCTTTAAATGGGAAACAGATTAGTTCGCAGCAACTTACACCTGTTGCTAAAACGCTTAATACGGAGATTAACGTTGCGGGACTTGCCGCAGGAATCTATTTGGTCCGCATTGGAAATACGGCATTCCAAGTGGTAAAAAAAATATTTATAAAAGACAATTAAGGAGTACCGGAGAATAAATCTGAAATATACCGACCTCAATTGAACCCGTTAGTTAGCTATCCGGTTGCTAAAATTCACAAATTCAAAGCATCAGTATAATTTCTCGCTAACTCATTTATTTTCAGTTTTTTTCGATTGGCGGGCTCCAGAGTTTATCGGGAATAGGAGCAATTAGTAAAATATATCAATCCTATTTATTTCAATCGATATTATGGTTAACCCATCTTCTCATCCTAATCCTCAACTTTCTTCCTTCTCTCCTTAATGAAATTGCCCTTTTCCTTTCCAGTGACTCATGTTCCTTTATCCGGTATGACTCCATAATGTCCCTATAAGTTATTATTCCGGCGAGCTGCCTTTCCTTCCGGTTATTCACCACAGGTATCACAGGCAGTTTGTAAGTCAACATTGAGTCAACGGCTTCCTGTAAACTGTCGGTTTCAGTAAGTACTACCGGCGGTTTCATGGCTATGTTCGCCAGTAGTTCATTACCTTTGTATTGCTGGCTGAAGAGTTGCTGCATTCGGATGATGCCTGAAAAGCTTAAAGAACCATCTTCTTTATCTTCAATAATTGCAAAAGTATTATACAGGTCGTTTTCGCTTTCCTGTCCAACGTAACGGCGTAACTGCTCGACAGTATCGCCAGAATCGAAAACATTTATCTCTTCTTTCAGTATATCTTGCACATTAAGAGCATTAAGGATATCTGGCACCAGCGAATCGGGGGTGTGCACCCCGCGTTTCTCAATCTTTTCTGTCATGATGGTGCTTTTCATCATTAAATAGGAGATGCAGTAAGCTGCTGCACAGCCACCCAATAAAGGAAGAAGCAGGTGAGGTTGCCCGGTTGTTTCAAGAGCAAAAATTACAGATGTTATGAAGGCGCGCGATGCGCCCGAGAACATGGCAGCCATTCCTATAAGCCCGGCAATAGATGGACTTAATCCGAGGGATGGAAATATTTTATCTAAACCTATAACAATCAATGCCCCTGTGGCTCCGCCGATAGTGAATAAAGGAGCAAGAGTTCCGCCTGAAGTACCGCTTCCTAAAGCTATACACCAAGAAATAAATTTGAGAATACAGAGCGTCAGTAACATGTTTAATGCGAGGTTACCGCTCAAAATAGCGCTTATATTGGTGTACCCTACACCCATCGTTGAAGGAGCAAAATAGCCGACTATACCTACTGCTATTCCCCCAATGGCAGGCCACCACATCCAATGTATCGGTAACTTTTCGAAAAGGTTTTCTGTAAGATATACAATTTTGGTAACCCCTACTGAACATACCCCTACAACAGCCCCAATTAGAATATATAAAATCAAATGAAACTGGTCAGGAGATGGTATATCAGGCATGGAGAACATTGGCATCGCTCCAAAAAAGAAAAGATGACAAGCATCGCCGGTAATACATGCGAGGGCAACAGGGATTACCGAGCGTGGGGAAAATTCAAAAAGCAGTAATTCGATTGCCAACATAATGGCTGCTACCGGACTGCCGAAAATTGCCGACATGCCCGCAGTAGCTCCGGCAGAAAGCAGTATCTTTCGTTCAGAAGCGGTGATATGTAATAACTGCCCTGTCAAAGAGCCGAATGCCCCTCCGGCGGCTATAATAGGTCCCTCCGCACCGAACGGTCCGCCTGTGCCTATTGATACGGCGGCTGATAACGGCTTTAATAAAGTTACTATGGGTTTTATCTTACTTTCATTGGTTAGCACCTGCTCCATCGCTTCAGGTATGCCATGCCCGCGAATTGCCCGTGAACCGTAACGAGCCATTAGTCCAACTATGATACCGCCGAATACGGGAACCAAAATTACCCAAATACCAAGATGGTTTTCCGCCGGCGATGTATCGCCACCTGAAACTGTTCCATAAAATGAGACGCTTGTTACCAAACCAATTAGGTAAACCATCACTTTGGCTATAATACCTACAAGGAGGGCATTAATAACGGCAAGAGAGCAGATATACAACAAACGTAATGAATTTACTCCTCTTTTTTTGTTATCATTCGCTGCTTCGAGGGTTGGTCCGATAGATACTGAAATCGGTATCCCTTCATTGGTGGAGGCGGAACGTATTCTCTGTTTCATATTCGTGGAAGGTTATTTGTAAACTACTTGCCCGGCTATGGTATTGGAAGTAGGAGAGAGGTTTTGCAAAATTAGTAGAATTCCGTATATCGAATTATCTTTAATTCTTTAAAGACGGACGGAGTGTGACGGGGATGGTAAAATTCTAATCGCTGTTATCGGATGTACCTCCCAACAAGTCGCGCGCCAATCCTCACGGTTTCCTGGCGCAGTGTTCCTGGCTTCTCTAACATGCTCTTCATCGAATAGCAACCAGCCGGTTACCGTAATAAAATGTCCGAGTAGAGCTGTTCTTAACGCAGAGGTGCTCCAATCGATACCTTTTGCAGCCATTAGAGCCCGTAAGCGTGGAGTGACCTCTACAATAACGCAATCTTTTGAGCTGGAATCAAGATTGTCAGTAACGAGTTCTATATGGGTGTCCCTATCCTGCGGTTCTGTAGCATGGCAGTTACAGCTTTCATATCCGCCTACTTTTACTGCTGATACAAAACCGGTTATTTCGGCTGCGTCTCCTTCGCTAAAGCGGTTAACGTCATTACCGGGAGCGAGCATAGATGAAAGGGTAATGCTATGGTTAATTTGTCCTGAATCCGGGAAATCGTATCTGTTTTTCTGCCGGTTCAGTTTCCTTACATCAGCCCTTTTCGCATCGCCTTCGGCACCGCAGCCCTTATATTCATCCATATCCCCGTTCCGCCAGCAAGACGAAAAGATTATAGCCAGATTAAGTAAAATAGTCAGTTTTCTCATATTGCAATATTAAGGATAAAGCCGTACCGGATAACTGAAATAGAGTAATTTTCAGGTATGTAAGAGTAAAGTATTTTTTTCCGGAAATCGTCTTATTCAATAAAATCCAATAAAAAGATGATTCGTGTATGATGATATTTTACATTTGTTTCCTATCTTTGTAAAATTCTTTAGAATTAAATTTTGAACAATTAAACTCAATGAACTTATGGCTTTAGAGGTAACCGACGCAAACTTTAATGATGTTGTGCTTAAAAGCGATAAACCGGTAGTGCTCGATTTTTGGGCTGAATGGTGCGGACCGTGCCGCATGGTAGGACCGTTAGTGGAAGAACTTGCAAAAGAATATGACGGTAAAGCAGTAATCGGCAAGGTTAATGTAGACAATAACCCCGGCGTTTCAGCTGAATTCGGCATTCGTAATATACCAACTATCCTTTTTTTCAAAGGAGGTAAAATAGTGGATAAGCAAGTGGGCGCTACTCCCAAGAGCGTGCTGGAAAACAAGCTAAAAGCCCAGTTGTAAACCGTACTGACGTTAAATGGGCATGATACGAAATTCATGCGGACGTCTTTAAGAAATGGCTGTTATAAATTTACGCGAATACGGTGAATATTCCCGACTTAAATTGCTTGCTATGCAGGTAGTTGAGGGGTTTATAACCGGACTGCACAAAAGCCCATTCCATGGTTTTTCAGTAGAATTCGCCGAACACAGAATCTATAATACCGGCGAAAGTACCAGACATATTGACTGGAAATTATATGGAAGAACAGGCAAGCTATTTGTAAAAAAATATGAAGAGGAGACCAATCTCCGTTGCCAGATCGTTATTGATTCATCGTCATCAATGTATTTCCCGGAAGGGAAATATAATAAAATCTCATTCGCAGTGGAGTGTTCAGCAGTTCTTGTTGAATTGCTGCGCAGACAGAGAGACGCGGTAGGAATAAGCGTCTTTAATGAGAAACTTGATTTGCACACCCAGTCGCGCAGTACGCCCGTTCATTTGAAAATGCTCTACACTGAACTCGAAAAGTTATGGCACCCATTTACACCGGACAAGGAGCGGAAAACATTTGCTGCTGAAGCATTGCACAATATAGCGGAGGCAGTTCATAAGAGGTCGCTTGTTATCATCTTCAGCGATATGATTGGCACTGGCGGCATACAGCGCGAAAATGACCTGTTCGCTGCGTTGCAGCATCTGAAACACAAGAAACACGAGGTGTTACTATTCCATGTAACCAATAAGGAAAAGGAGGAAGAGTTCTCCTTTTCAAACCGTCCGTATAAATTTATTGATATGGAGAGCGGGGTGGAGGTAAAGGTACATCCGGCTGAAGTAAAGGAGCGCTATCTTGCAGCAATGAACGCATACAGAAAAGAACTTATTCTTCGTTGCCGCCAGTATCATATTGACTTTATTGAAGCGCATATTGACCTGGGCTTCCGTCAGATACTGCTTCCCTATCTTGTTAAAAGGATGAAAATGCAATAATTCTCCTTTTGGTTGTCTTAGGGACTAAATATTTCTAATAGCTTCTTCCAATCTTTTACACTCATTTTCCCAGCAAAGTTCATCCCTCGCCTTCAGGGCATTTAGTTTATAAAAGCGGATCTGTTTTGTATTGGTTAATAATTCATTCAGTTTCGCTGCTATAACCTGCGACGTAACCGATGATATGCATTCGCCTATTTGATATTGTTGCACTATTTTCTTTACTTCGGGAAGCGGGGAGGCAACGACAGGTACGCCTGCCTGGATATAATCGAATAGTTTATTGGGCAAGCTATAACGGTAGTTAAGGTTTGTGTCCTTATCAAGTGTCAAGCCGATATCGGCGCAACGGGTATATTGGAGTAATTCTTCAAAAGGTAATTTAGCAATGAAGATTACTTTCTGCTCCAAGTTCAATTTTTGCACCATTAGTTTAAGCGCACTGATGGCGTCACCTCCGCCAATAATATACAAAACGGCATTATTCACCCATTGCATACTTTCTACAGCTTCTTCAGCCCCACGATGAATATTTATACCTGCACCCTGGAGTATTAACATACTTGTATTCACTGGTATTCTAAGTTCTTCTTTTGTTTTAACGCGTATTGTTAAAGTTGCCTTTAGCGGCAGATTTCTTACCGTCTTAATCTCAATTCCATATTCCCGGTGATAAAGTTCGGCTATGGAGTTGTTGACCGTAATCATAAGTTTGAGATGCGGAATAACTGAACGTTCAACCAATTTCCATATTTTCCTCTTCAAAGGATGATCCTGTAACTCCGGAACTCCTGTAAAGTATTCGTGGCTGTCATAGATTAATTTGCTGCGTCGCAATTTTGATGTAATATAGTTAGGGAGCAGGGTATCAAGGTCGTTTGAGAAAAGTAAATCGCACCTTTTAAAATAAAGTTTAAAAAGCAATCTTAACTGGTATTCTGCATAAAAGAAGATGCCCTTTTCAAAAATCAAATTCATTCTATGGGTGGAGTAGGGGCGTTCGGACAACGGTATGCTGTCCCGCTTTTTTCTACCAATAAGTAATACTTTATAACCGCAATCTACAAGGGTAAGGCAAGTTCGATGAACCCTTTGATCTGTAACAAGGTCGCTGGTTACGGAAACTATTGCACGTTTTTTCACCTGATAAAATTATATCAAGGGCAGTGTATAAATATTAATCAGAACCAACAGGGCGCTGATGATTACTTACAATCAACTGCCAAGAATTAATTTCTTTATTATTGAGTCAACGGATATACCTTCCGCCTCGGCTTTGTAATTACGAACGATACGATGGCGCAAAACATCGGA
>JAKAOA010000086.1 GCA_021823405.1 Bacteroidota bacterium
CGATCTACGCCACCGCTGCCATAAGCGCCTATAAAGGTAACCAAACCGTTACTAAAATTGGTGCCAAGCGCGGCATAAGGATTAATTGTTGATTGCGACATAGGAGGAGGGTGTTTTAAAGATTAATAATCCGGAATATCTTACACAAGATAATGAAATAAATCAATACACGGAATTTTACTATTTTCTTTTGTTTTTATTATCGTTTTCATCAGTTGAGACCAATGAAATAGTTATAGATATACCTAGTTCAGATATGATAGTTATAGTTTGTGTATTGATTTTATACCCTGATCGTTTAGAATAAATTATATATTCCCCTGGCAACAACTCACAATGGAATGCTTGAGAAGTATCACTATTACTCCTTTTTATAATCGAATCTCTTTTTAATATTGTTATATTAACAAAATTAACTTGCTTTTTTGTTGCACTGTCAATGTAATGAATATAAACATGTCCTTTTTTATTACTTTTGACTAAAAGCAGGTCTTGGTCGTCTGACTGAGCATACGTAACAAAAGGAAATAAACACAAAGTAACACTTAAAATAAAAAATAAACTAACAATATTTTCGACTTTTTTCTTTAACAAAACATCGCTTTTCTTTCTAATCTTTTCAAAAAGAGAATTTTTAAGATTGGCAGAATGAATCTTTGAGACAGACATATCTTATAATTGCTTTAAATATTTGGACAAATTCTCATTATATACGAAGATATTAATTCTTAAAAAAATATTGTGATCCATTTTCAATTCAGTAAAACACTAGTATCTTATCAGGCAATCAAACACATTAAAGCATCTGTAGCATTAGCGCATATTGTCTGATTAAAACCAGAAATCGTACATCCTTGATCTGATGCAGGATTGGGATTATTGTGACAAAATGGTCCAACACTTTTGTGGGGAGCATGTTGATCATTTCCTAATAGATTCGCAATTGTTTGTGCATTAAGTTGCAAAGGTGTAACCTGTATCGGCTGTATCCTCGGTATTATCTGCAAAGTAACCAGAGCAATATTTACGGCAAGTGCGCCGGCAAGTCCCGCTATCATCTTGTTGCTTACCATTGCCGTAGTAGGTTCTAAATTGCCATCCATACTCGAGCCATACCCAACAAGTGCGCCTTCTATTGCCGCCGCTACCCAATAAGGTATATTGGCATAGTTATATGCCGTGTTGCTTTGGTAATATGCTGTCCACTTTTGGCTCGCAGGAGCGGCATCAACATCCGTATTCCAATAACTATATGCAGTTTCGCCCATCATGGTGGCTATCAGCAATGGTATTTGTTCTTCTACCGTAAGGTCTGATTTTGTGATGTTATCCTCTACATCAAGTATCCAGTTATTTATGGAAAGAACCGGAATTTTTAAAAGTGAAGGGAACATTAACATGTTAATAAATTTCATTTGCCTTGCATTGAATGTTGACCTGCCCGTTTGAATTAAGCCATTCACATAGCTATTTATGGCGTTTGTGCCGAGGGATTGTATCTCAATGGACTGTTGTGTTGATGAGGCCTCTATAAAACGAGCCATCTATAATAGTGGCAACCTCCGCTAAAAGTTGCGCCATGGTTACGGCTGTTCCATAAGTGCCAATGAAAGTAGCGAGACCGTTTGAAAATCCTGTCCCAATAGTATCGTAGGGGTTTACTGTTATTTGCGACATAATAATTGGGTTTTAGGAAGCGTTGGAAGTAATAAACTAAAATCAAAAATAATCAAAAAACAAACGCAAACAAATAGTATAGTATAGCGGCTGGAAACCAACATTATAACTTGTTGATAACTTATTATGCTTTGTCTGCTTGACAGCTATAGGCAATAACACCCTTTGGAGCGAAGCAGAATTAACCGGAAAATTTGAACGGCTCTTTGTGCTGATGGCTCGGCTGCCGTAAAAATGAAAACCGCCCGATGTTCATTGTCAATTGATTTTCTATCTTTGCAACACCTTAAATAAAAACCTAACATGGCAATTAAGATAACAGACGAGTGCATCAACTGCGGCGCATGCGAGCCGGAATGCCCGAACAATGCTATTTACGAAGGCGGAAGCGAATGGCGTTTTTCCGACGGCACCACCTTGAAAGGGCAATTTCATTCCAAAAGCGGCATGGATGTTGACGCTGATGCCGCTCAAACGCCGGTATCTACAGACACATACTACATAGTTTCCGATAAATGTACCGAATGCACCGGCTTTCACGACGAACCGCAGTGCGCATCCGTCTGCCCTGTTGACTGCTGTATTCCGGACGAACTGCACAAGGAAACAAAGGAAGAATTGCTTGCCAAGAAAAATATTCTTCACGCCTGATACACGCCCAGAATAGGCGCAATAATATAAAGGATAGCCGCTCATCCTATTGATAAGCTCCGGCGAAAGAGACATGCAATAAATGGATATAGCAGGGCAGACAGACCTAATACTATCTATCTCTGCGCCTTTAATTTCTCATCAAGCGAGATAAAATCCTTAATAAGAACATCTCTCGCCTTGCTGCCTTCAAAAGGTCCGATTATACCGGCTGCCTGCAACTGGTCAACGATACGACCAGCTCTGTTATAGCCGATTTTAAGTTTGCGTTGCAGGAGCGAAGCCGAGCCCTGCTGCGATTCCACGACAATCCTTGCCGATTCCTCGAAGAGCGAATCCCGTTCTCCGGGATCAAGGTTTTCGCCATCACCAGAACCCTCTTCAACATATTCGGGCAGATAAAATGCATCGGGATACCCTTGCTGCGAGCCGATAAAGTCAGTTATCGCCTCCACCTCGTCTGTGGTAACGAAAGCGCATTGTAATCTTATAAGGTCGCTGCCTGTAGCAAGCAGCATATCTCCGCGCCCGATAAGCTGGTCGGCGCCGCCCGAATCGAGGATGGTTCGGGAATCTATCTTTGATATGACGCGAAAGGCAAGGCGCGCAGGAAAGTTAGCTTTTATCGTGCCGGTGATGATGTTCACCGACGGTCTTTGAGTTGCAATAATCAGGTGTATGCCAATGGCGCGGGCTAATTGCGCCAGCCGGGCGATAGGCGTTTCAACTTCCTTGCCCGCAGTCATAATCAGGTCGGCGAATTCGTCAATGATAAGCGCTATGTATGGCAGGTATTTATGCCCTTTTTCGGGGTTAAGCCGGCGGGCGATGAACTTATCATTATATTCTTTTATGTTGCGCACCTGGGCGTCTTTCAGAAGGTCATACCGTTCATTCATTTCAATGCACAGAGAGTTGAGCGTGTGTATAACCTTTTGTGTGTCTGTAATGATTGCTTCTGCAGCGTCAGGCAATTTGGCAAGGAAGTGGCGTTCGATTTTATTAAATAAGGTGAGTTCCACTTTTTTGGGGTCAATAAGCACAAACTTGACCTGGGCAGGGTGCTTTTTATAAAGCAGCGAAACAAGTACGGCGTTCAGCCCTACCGATTTTCCCTGACCTGTGGCTCCCGCCATTAGCAGGTGCGGCATCTTGGTGAGGTCGATGACAAAGGGCTGGTCAGAAATGGTTTTTCCAAGCGCAATAGGCAATTCCATATTGGCTTTCTGGAATTGTTCCGAGTCGAGGATGGAACGCATGGATACTACGGCAGGATTGCTGTTAGGCACTTCAATGCCTACCGTACCTTTGCCCGGCATGGGCGCAATAATGCGTATCCCGAGCGCCGACAAACTTAATGCGATGTCATCTTCAAGGTTCTTGATTTTTGAAATACGCGTGCCATCCTGCGGTATAATTTCATAAAGCGTAACAGTTGGACCCGGGGTGGCGATGATTTTTTTCAGATTGATTCCGTAATCCGATAGGGTTTTTATTATCCTGTCGCGATTGGCGGTAAGTTCTTCAGGGGTTATGCTTATTTCATCCTTACCGTGTTCGTGAAGCAGCTCCAGTGGCGGATATTGGTATGAGGATAGCTCCAGTGTGGGGTCGTAAGGTGATAAAGGTTTGATTGTTTCGTTTGTCGGGGCTGTTTCTTCAGTATTTGCCGCCTCCTGCGCTATTTCAGGGGCTTTTTCGATAGAAAATTCAACCTGCCCGGGGTTGAGCTGCGGTTCTTCCTTTTTTACTTCCACTGCAAATTCTATTGTCCCCGCCGGATTCATTTCTTTAATTTCATTTTTGAATTCTTCCGGTTTCTCTTCAACGACCTTTTCAGTTTCAGCCGGCGGCATCTTAGTTTCAGTATTTTCATCTGGATTTGGTTTTTTGTGTAATTCGGGCAGGGTTACGAGGTTATTAATTATCAGAAAAGCAATTGCGCTTGAGGCGATGAGGGCTATTGTTCCGGCTTTACCGGCAAAATTTTGCAGCCAGCCGGATGCATAATAACCTATGCCTCCACCGAGAATGAGATGGGACGTATGGAAGATAAAACCGAGAGTCAGGGAAGCCCAGAGAATTACAAAAATCGAAATCCGGAAGGTCTTTGCCTGCGGGAATAATGAAATACCCGCCAGTAACTTTACTCCCCAAACCATAAACAGAAAGACGAATCCATAGGAGGCAACGCCAAACCAATGCCCGATAAAATAATTTGAGAGCATTGCTCCGAAATTACCTAATGCATTTGCGGTCTTCAGAGCTGGAGAAAGAATTGAAACCGCCGCACCGCTCACTTTATCGTAATCCTGCTGCCAGGTAAACAGATAAGAGGTGAAAGCTATAATCATGCATCCGGCTGAAACAATTAAAAAAAGCCCGGAAAGCTGTAACAACTTCCACTTGCGGGCTCTGTCGGTGAGCCGGCTGAACAGCGATGGGGATGATTTGCTTTCTTTTTTCCTGTTTAGGGGCTTGCTCTTTTTCCCCTCTTCAGCGACTGGAGGACTCGCCTGTGTTTCCGAATGGAACGCTTCTTTAAGTTTATTTGCTGCCTGTCGTGCCATTAATTGGGGGTTCGTAATCTTTCAAAAATAGAAAGAAAATAAACATACCGACAGACAGGAAAACCCTATTTATTCACGGAGGTATGTGTAAAACGCATTCGGTTCGGGGGCTACTGATTTTTCATTCTGTTTGCAGCGAAGGTTCTTACCGGATACCAAGAAGAAACGGTTCCGATAAGGATGGTTACCGCAAAGACGTATAGGTAATCAAGCGGCTGAAGTTTTATAGGATAAGAATCGATAATGAAGCCCGGTCCTATTGGCACTATCTTAAAATATATCTGTATCAGGCATACTACAGTACCCAGAACGATACCTGTGCAAGCGCCTATGAGGGTTATTAGGGCGCCTTCGTATAGGAAAATCCGTCTCACCAACTGCAGGTCTGCGCCCATTTTCAGCATGGTATCAATGTCTTTTTCTTTATCAAGCATGAGCATTGACAGAGAGCCGACTATATTGAAGGTTGCTATAATGAGTATAAAGACCAGGATAATAAAAGTCCATAGTTTTTCCGATTTGAGGGTTTTAAAAACAAGTTCGTTCTGTTCATAGCGGTCTTTCACGGAATAACCTGCGCCCAGCAGCTTCCTTATTTCGCTTTTTATCCTGCTATTGTCAGTCGATTTAGCGAGTCCGATTTCGACCGAAGACACCGAACTGTCCTGATAGTCGAACAGTGCGCGGGCAAAGTCGAGAGAAACAATTACGAAGTGCGAGTCGAAATCATCATTTATTGAAAAAGTGCCTGCCGGAAAGAGATGCTTTTCGGTTATCGCGTCAGCCGGATTGGGAGTTACGTTAAGCCCTCTTTTAGGCGCGTAACAGGCGACAGAATAGTAATCGGCGTTGGTTAGCCCTATTCCTATCCGGTGAGCTACACCCTGTCCGAAAATTCCATAATTCTGTCCGTCTTTTTGCAAAATAAAAGAGCCGTCGTGTACCAGGGTATCAAACTGCGTCATTGACTCAAACGAGTTGCTAACGCCTTTCAGTATGGCTCCTGTCTGCCTGTCGTTATAAATCAGCATCGCCTTATCCTGCATCGTTTCGTTAAAATATTTCACGCCTTTCAGATGGCGGATAGTGTTAAATTGAGCGCCTGCGGGGCTGAATGTTTTACCTTTAACGGCGGTAATGGTTAAATCGGCATCAAAAGAATTGTATAGCGATTTAATCAGGTCGGATAAGCCGTTGAATGAGGACAAAACGATTATAAGAGCCATAGTGCCGATTGCAATTCCGCCCAAAGCCACTCCTGATATTATATTTATGGCATTGGTTGACTTCTTGGAGACCAGATAGCGCCGCGCTATGAATAATGGGAGGTTCATGGATAAAGCCGGGAATTATGATTGCAAAGCATTATGAGCGAAGAACGTAAAAGCATATTTACCGGTTCTTATACGCCTTAACAATAAGACCGGTACCTGTAGGGTGGGCAACGCTTACATCTATCCGGTTCAGAATAAGGCAGAGTGGGAAAGTAATGAGATAATAGAACGGCAGAAGAATGAAAAATAATTTGCTTACAGCCAGTATTTTCATCGGAAATTTCATGGATAATATCCATGAGATATGCCCCGGAACGCCATAAGAGTATTTCGCTTCTGTCTTAGAAAAACCCGCCGTTCTCAATTTGTCTTCAATCTCTTTAATATTATACCCGTTCCGTACATGCTCCCCTATAAAAGATTCTCCGCCGTGTCCGGCATCGGACCCTCCTTTGTCGGAAGGAGTGGAGATGAGCAGCATTCCATTTTTTCGCAATGAGGTATAAATGTTCCTGAACACTTCAACATCCTCGAGTATATGCTCCATAACGTCGACGGATATGGCAAGGTCGAAGCTGTCGGGTTTTGAAAACCTGACAAGGTCGGCAACTTCAAACCTTACGTTTGTTTTTCCGGATTCCTTGAAAAACCTGTTACAGTCCTCCACCTGCTCTTCCTTCACATCCGCGCCGAGAATTTGCCAGCCGGGATATTTACGGGCTATATAAAAGGAGTATTGACCGAACCCCGAACCGGCATCCAGAACATTGGTTCCTTTTGCAGCATTCCTGCCCCATTTTTTTATTTCCCTATGAATATACCAGGTGCGCAACAAAAGCGTATCAAGCATAAAATAGAACAGTTTACGCAGCAAAAGAGAACTGTTAAAAAACCGTCCGAGCTTATTTTTTATCGGGTCGTATTCCATATAAATTTAGGAGAGCGGTAGAATAAATATTTGTTATAAAATAGTATGACTTTTATTTGAAGAACAGATACAAAAATAACCTTTTCGGCTGAAGAAGCGATGAACAGCCGTAAGCGGACGTTATTAATCATAATCTTTTTAATTTACCTTTGCGCTGTAATGGATAAACCGCAACAAAGAGCCGCAGAAAATACACCCCTGATGAAGCAATACAGGGGTATAAAGGAAAAATATCCCGATGCCCTTCTGCTGTTCAGGGTAGGCGATTTTTATGAAACTTTCGGCGCCGATGCGGTAAAGACGTCGGCGATACTGGGCATTGTTCTTACCCGCCGTGCCGATATTGAACTGGCGGGATTCCCTTATCACTCCCTCGATGCTTACCTGCCTAAGCTGGTGCGCGCCGGGCACAGAGTTGCTATTTGCGACCAGCTGGAAGACCCTAAGCTGGCAAAAAAGATTGTAAAACGGGGTATTACCGAACTCGTTACCCCCGGAGTTACCTATAACGACAAAGTATTGGAACATAACTCCAATAACTTTCTGGCAGCCGTATATTGGCGCGATAATTTGGCAGGCGTGGCATTTCTCGATGTCTCTACAGGCGAGTTTCTGACGGCGGAGGGCGACAGGGATTATGCCGCCAAGTTACTTCAAAGCTTTCAGCCGGCGGAGGTTCTTTATCCGAAGGACAAAAAGAAGGAATATACCGAGTATTGGGGCGAAAAATATTATTCATATCCGGTGGATGGTTGGATTTTCGGCGAGGAATATGGAAGGGAATCTTTATTGAAACATTTCGGCACCTTGTCGCTTAAAGGATTCGGCATTGAAGAAATGAAACTTGCTGTAACCGCCGCCGGCGCCATACTACATTATCTTGCCGATACGCAACACGATAAAATAAAACATATTAACAGTATATCGCGAATAGAACGAGACCGTTTTGTATGGCTTGACGAGTTTACCATCCGTAATCTGGAACTTATTGAACCGTTGCACAATCAGGGGAGTGCGCTGCTACATGTGCTGGACAATACCTCGTCGCCTATGGGCTCGCGCACGCTCCGCCGCTGGCTAACCTTCCCGCTTAAGGAGCGGGTATTAATTGAGGAACGCCTTGACATGATTGATTTTTTTCTCAATAACGAGGAGCTGATTGATAAAACGGAACAGCAGATAAAATATGCAGGCGACATGGAACGACTGATATCGAAAGTGGCCACCGCCAGAATAACGCCGCGTGAAGTGGTTCAGTTGAAAAATGCGTTACACTCCGTAGAAGCGATACAGATATTATGCGCTCATTCAGGAAACGGGAATCTTAAAAAAATAGCGGAACAGTTTAATCCCTGCCCCGGAATAAGTGAAAGGATAGCGAAAGAAATAGTCGCCGACCCGCCCGCCCTTGTTAACAAGGGTAATGTAATAGCAGAAGGCGTGAACGCTGAACTTGACGAACTTAGGAAGATTGCATTTTCGGGCAAAGATTATCTTGTAAAATTGCAGCAGCGCGAAACGGAGAATACCGGAATTTCTTCCTTAAAGGTAGGATTCAACAATATTTTCGGGTATTATCTTGAGGTAACCAACACCCATAAAAACAAAGTACCCAATACCTGGATACGAAAGCAAACGCTGACAACCTGCGAACGATTTGTTACTGAAGAACTGAAACAATATGAGGAAAAAATTCTTGGAGCCGAAGAGAAGATTCTCGGGCTGGAAGAAAAGATATTTACCGGACTTGTACTCGCCCTTACCGATTATGTTGCGCCCGTTCAACTGAATGCCTCGCTCATAGCGCGCCTTGACTGTATCATCTCTTTTGCCCGCGTTTCTAAAAAAAACAATTATACCAGACCGCATCTTTCGGAAGAAAATAAAATTGAAATAAGCAACGGCAGACACCCTGTTATAGAACAACAGCTGCCGCCCGGGGTTAATTATGTTGCGAATGATGTTTGTCTGAACGACCATAGTCAGCAGATACTGGTAATCACAGGTCCTAACATGTCGGGTAAAAGCGCATTGTTAAGGCAGGTAGCACTTACTGTAATTATGGCGCAAGCCGGTTGTTACGTTCCGGCGCAAAATGCAGAGTTAGGAATAGTGGATAAGATATTTACAAGGGTAGGGGCGTCTGACAACATTTCCAGCGGAGAGTCCACCTTTATGGTTGAAATGAATGAAACGGCAAGTATTCTGAACAACGTTACGGAGCGCAGTTTGGTTTTGCTTGATGAAATTGGGAGAGGCACCAGCACATACGACGGCATATCTATCGCCTGGGCTATAGCCGAATACCTTCATGAACGACAAGGAGGGAGAGCCAAAACGCTCTTCGCCACCCATTACCATGAGTTGAATGAAATGGCTGGCGTATTTAAAAGAATAAAGAACTTTAATGTGGCTGTAAGAGAACTGGAGAATAAAGTTATTTTCCTGCGGAAGCTTGTGCCGGGCGGAAGCGAGCATAGTTTCGGGATTCACGTGGCGAAGATGGCGGGAATGCCGGCGAAGGTTGTTCAGCGCGCCAACGAAATTCTGAAACAATTAGAAAATATGCATAGCCCTGCATTCAAAGGGGATGTATTAAAGGCGGAAAATGGGAATAGTTCCTATCAGTTAAGTTTTTTCCAGTTGAATGACCCGGTTCTTGAACAGATACGCGAGGAAATAAAAAGTACGGATGTGAATAAATTAAGCCCGATAGACGCTTTATTAAAACTCAACAACATCAAGAAACTGGTAGAAGACAGAACAAAGGGTTAACTGTGCGCTTTCAAAGGCGAAAGACGGGCGTATTCCTGCAAGAACTTACTCTTATTTTGTAAGGATTTTAGCGGCGGCGGCATTGCAGTCATCTACTCCCGCCTGCGCATCTTCCACACCGAGGTTCACCGCTTTGTGAAAATAGTCGCAAGCTTTATCGGTCTGTCCGATTTTGTGCCAGTATTCTGCAATTTTAAAATAGGCGATGCCTTCATCGGGTTTAATTCTGATAATTTGGGTGTAATCGTAAATGGCTGACGCCTCCATTTGCATATTTTCCGATACTGCCGCCCGGTGGAGGTGGGCTTCTACCGAGTTGGGGTTCTGTTTTAAGGCGGCTGAATAGTCATCGAACGCCTCTTTGTTCTTCTGTTGCTGCTCAAAGTGAAGACCCCGGTTATATAAAGCGGAGAAACTATTGGGGGCAACCTTTACCGCATGGTTATAGTCGAGCAACGCTGAATCGGCTTTTCCAAGTCCGTCAAATGCCTGCGCCCTGCATACAAAGTAATTGGCAGAATCGGGGCATATAAGGGTAGCCATATCAAGATTCGGGAGCGCTTCGGAATATTCTTTAAGTTCCATTTTTTCTTTGCCTTTCTTATAGAATTGCAAGCCGGTTGTAAAGCAGAAATCATCGGAGTAATCTGTCTTTGCCGCCTGCATGGTATCACTGTATTCGAGCGCCTTACCGAGGCAGACGCATGCGCCTAATTTGTCGCCTTTTCCGTTCTTCAGTTTGCTTTGTTCGTAATATGCTTCCGCATAGTCAGGGTCAATTTTTACAGCCATTTCAATGTCCTGTGTGGCATTATCAGGGTAGGATAGTTTTAAATAGGTTCTTGCCCTGTCGTAATATGCCTGCGCCCACTGGTGGTTTATTTTAAAGCCCGAAAATATGGTTTGTTTCTGGTATGCGTTTGCAGTATCAAATCCGTGCATCTGCTGGATATAGTGAGCCACATTGCCCTGAAATGAATGGATATAAGCTGAAAAATACGCTTCGGCTTTGGTATAGTTTTTAGCGTTGTAGGCATCCTCGCCGTTTTTAACGTTATCGTCCAGCTGGGCGTGAAGCAAGGCGGCAGGCAGCGCAAGCGCCGATAGAAAAAGAACTAAGTTCTTCATGGGTTCATTATTTACACTTTCAACTCACAAAACTAATAAAATTTATTTCAGGGTTCAAAAACCAGCATTTTTACAGTTCATTTTAACCATATTGCTAATTTGATAATCAATTGATTAAAGGCGGCACAGATGAGAGGATTGATTGAACTTAGTCATATCCCTTATTTTTTGCATATTTGCGTTCTATTCCTGACTCCCCATTTTACCGAAAGAAATATAGTTAACCAACCTTTAAATCAGATATTATGAACGAGTATAATGGCTATATCAACGCCAACCGGCAACGGTTTATAAACGAACTTCTTGATTTTTTAAGAATTCCGTCTGTAAGCGCCGATTCCAAATATAAAAAAGATGTGGAGCGGGCGGCTGAATGGGTTAAAAAGTCGCTGCTTGATGCCGGTGCCGATAAAGCGGAGATCATACCTACGGGTATGCACCCTATAGTGTATGGTGAAAAAATAATCAGCCCAGAACTTCCTACAGTACTCGCTTATGGTCATTATGATGTGCAGCCCCCTGACCCGCTTAATTTATGGAAATCGCCTCCTTTTGAACCGGTGATTCAGGATGAAAAGATCTATGCACGCGGTTCCTGCGATGATAAAGGGCAGGTTTATATGCATGTAAAAGCGCTTGAAGTAATGATGAAAAACGGCGGACCGCCCTGTAATGTGAAATTTCTAATTGAGGGCGAGGAGGAGGTCGGTTCGGTATCGCTCGGCGAGATCG
>JAKAOA010000087.1 GCA_021823405.1 Bacteroidota bacterium
CTTCTGAAGTATAATTGCCGATATTTCCTGCGGGGTATATTTGCGGTCGCCTATCTGCACCCGGGGGGTGTTATTTTCGTTTACCACCGTATAAGGCACTCTTTTTAATTCTTCGCCTACCTCGCTGTAGGTATGCCCCATAAACCGTTTTATCGAATAAATGGTTTTCTTGGGATTAGTTATCGCTTGGCGCTTTGCCGGGTCACCTACCTTGCGTTCGCCATTTTCCACAAAGGCAACTATTGAAGGGGTGGTTCTCCTGCCTTCGCTGTTGGATATAACGGTAGGTTCACTTCCTTCCATCACGGCAACGCAGGAATTGGTTGTTCCAAGATCTATTCCAATGATTTTGCTCATAATCTGTAGTTTATAATGGTTATTTTATTCTATTTCTGATATGTTAACAATAATACACTATCAAATCATGTGCCAAACTGGGCAGATATAAATTTTGGCAGATTTATGACATAAGAAAATTAGTAAACAACCGCTTAGACCTGCCTAATGCCCGTTTATCTTAAAGTATATATAATATCAATGGTGGTACTTCTCTCCTTTCAATATCGTCATAGCCCTGTATAACTGTTCCAGAAAAACCAGCCGCGCCAACTGGTGGTTAAATGTAAATTTTGAAAGTGATAACCGGTAGTTCGCCCTTTGGTAAATTTCGGGAGCGAAACCGAAGGCGCCGCCAAGAAGGAATACCAGCTTTTTACCCGGTAGATTAAGAAGTTTCTGCATTTGAACAGCGAAGTCGCCGGAAGTAAACTCCTTGCCGGCGTTATCTAATAGAATCAGATAATCATCCGGCGAAATTCGTTTTCCTATTTCCCTTGCCTCATCAGTCATGGTAACCTCCTTATTCCTATTACCAGTTTTAGACGAAGGAATAACTATGGTCTCAAAATTCAGGTAGTGGTCAAGACGCCCTTCGTATATTCCGTAGCCATTCTTAAGCCAGGCATCCTCCTTGCCTCCTATAACTATCAGTTTCACTTTCATCCTTTAAAAGGTTACCGTTTTCTGTATTTTATCCTGCCCGTAAGTGATTTTGCGACCGCGTCCCGATAGCTATCGGGTTCAATTGTGGTCGGTTAGCGGTGGCGCAAAGTAAAATACCTGTACGGGCTTCAAGTACATGGGGAGTAGCCATTTATGCCGATATAAATGTATTGAATTTTCATTCCTCATCGGTATAGCTTAATATTATGAAACAGGTACCGTTCTTATATCTCTTGTTCCGTAGGGTATAGTTATTCCATCCTTTTTAAACCTTACCAGCAAACGTTTTACAAGAAGGTGTCTTACAATAAATTCTCCATTGTAATCATGCACGGTCAGGTTCAGCAGGCACTTAACTCCGTCTTCCGAAAACTCCTTAACGCGGAATGCAAAATTATCCTGAAGCATACCCGTTTCTACTCTTACAGCTTCGGCTTCATCAAGTACTATTTTCTCAACTTTATCGAATTCGGCTGTAAAGTTAAGTGTGAATGGAATTGAGAAATCAAGCGTGGGATTAGGCAGGGAATAATTTGTTACTATAGCGGAGGATAGTTTTGAATTAGGTATTACCACCAGATTTCCGGATTGATTAACCATAGTGGTATAGCGCCAGGTAATATCGCTCACAGTACCCTCTTCGCCGGAATTTAGCGCAATATAATTCCCGGGTTTTACGATGTGAGATAAAGTAATATGAATCCCTGCAAAAAGGTTGGATAGGGTATCCTGAAGTGCAAGGGCAACTGCCAGACCGCCTACGCCAAGGGCTGTAAGTATGGGTGTAATGGATATACCGAGAGAATCCATGATAACGAGTCCGCCGAGACAATAAACGACAATGCTTATTATCGTACTGAAAAGCGACAACGAACGCCCTTTGCCGGTTTCTTTCTGTGCATATACCTTAAATAAACCTTTAAAGATACGGGCAGCCACAAAGGTTATTATCAGGATTATAACAACGGTCTTAAGTTTTTTTATGTTTGGTAATTCTGTGAGGGTGTAAGGCGCATGAACTATCCCTTCATAAATGCCCACAACTGCGAATACAAGTATTATCATACCGCGCAGCGAAGTCACAAAAACTAAACTCTCCTTTTTTCTGCCTTTGTGGGCGAGACGATGAAAATATGAGGAAGCAATTTTTTGAAAAAGTACGCCTAATGCAATCAAAGAACCCGCTATTATAATGGAGGGAAGCCAGTCGCTTATTTGAATTACTTCGGCGCGCATTTATCTGTCAATGTTCGATTATTATCTTTTTTGTAACCGTTCCCAGCACGGACTGTGCGCTGAACAGATATATACCCGGTGAGAAGCCGCTGATATTAAGAATATATGGCGCTTTAAAATTCGATGAACTCCATAATACCCTCCCTGTTAGGTCATATAGAAATGCTTTGCCCGGCGGCGCCTGGGCTATTGTAAGCTGGGAGGAGCATGGATTGGGGTAAATATTGAGGATAGGATTAACCGGAGGCGTAAGCGGTGGAATGCCTGTAAAGCCGCCGAAAGTTATTTTACGTATCACATTATTGCCATTGTCGGCAACATAGAAATTCCCTGCTCTGTCCATAGCCAATCCGACCGGGGAATTGAACCTGGAGGCAGGTGCGGTACCGTTCACGTATCCCGTTATAGAAGGTACAATTGCAGCGCTGTCTATTATTGTATCGCGCAGAGTATCACCGGGTCCGATGATATCCTTCCTGATGGTTGTGTCCACTACGAAGTGTAAATTAGTATCCCCGGCAAGGGTAGAAGTCGTTTTCCTGCTGATTTTACGAATGGCGTTATTATATTCGTCGGATATATAGATATTGCCTGCGCTGTCAACCGCTATGCCTGTCGGGTCGTAAAAAAGGGAAGTATCGTTAACCCCGTTTCGATAGCCGAAAGGGTAGTATGAGACCGTGTCATTATCGTGAAATATGATGTTGGTATCGTTGCCGGCGACAGTGGTTACTATCCCGTTTCTTATTTTCCTAACATCGTCATTTACATATTCGGTTACATAAACGGTCCCGGAATCGTCGGCTGCAATGCCATATAGACCGCTGAACTCCGCCGTATCTTTCCGCCCGTTCAGATATCCCGTTACGCCGGCGCCGGCGAACGTGCTGATAATTCCATTTGTTGAAATTTCGCGAATAACATAGTTACCGTTGTCGGTTACATAGATATTGCCGTTGGTATCGGCGGCAACCCCTACAGGCAGATAAAATTCGGCTGCCGTAGCCGGACCGCCGTCACCGCTGTAACCCGGTGAGCCGTTTCCCGCAAAAGTCGTAACGTTTCCCGCAGGCGATACTTCTCTGATACGGTTATTGTAGGTGTCTGCCACAAAAACATTACCGTTTTTATCAACGCATATACCCAAAGGTTCATTGAATCTGGCTGCCGTACCCGAAGCATCGGCAAAACCTTGTATGGTGTCTCCGGCTAAGGTGAATGTGCTGTCGGCAGTTACTTTTCTAATTACATTATTGTACGAATCCGCTACATAAACTATGCCGTTTTTATTTACCGCCACGCCGCACGGGTGGTTGAACATAGACAGCGAATCTGGACCATTGCGGAACCCCGTTGTGCTTATAGTGTCGTTGGGTACGGTGTCCGTTCCTGCAAAAGTGCTTACCGTATAGAGCGCCTGCGCCATAGCTCCGCCTGAAAGTATGCTAAAAATAAGTAGTAAGAAGGTGGGAATCAGTTTTTTCATCATGTATTTTATAAACTTAATAATTTTTAAAATTTACACCCCAAATTGTTGCAAGTGATGGTCGGTATGCTTATAGGTCAATCTTCCCCATTCATTAGGCGCCAATTTGCCAAAAAAGGGATGAACTTTTGCTTTAACGCTTTTTTCTCCCTCCGTACTAATCAAATTCAATGCGTCTTTTAGGTTGATTTTCTCTGTTGTGAAGTTCCGTTCATCCGTTATGCGGAATTCAGGTGCTGTTGGGGTATTTCTCCGCAGCGGGGACTCGTTCAATGCAGACGGTTTAAGCAACCTGCCAATAATACTAATAGGAAATGGCACCCGTTTTACATGAATTTCGCCGGTAACCATCTGTGCGCCCCTGTAACAGTGAGCCAGCATCTGCGCGGCGTTCATTTTCCCCCATAATGGCTTTGAATCGGACGATAATTTTTCAATACGCATCAAAATTTCGTCCTTGTCTGATTGATTAAATATGTTTTTCATCGAACTAAAGTAGGATTTTTTTCAAAATTACATTATTCATTTCAGATCTTCATTTAGAAGGGGGTTACTTTGCCCGATGAGGGATGAAATCCGCCCGGGTTGCTGTCGTATTTTTTTGGCCAGCCGCCTACAGGCGCTCGTTTGTGCGGTTTCGGATATCTACCTGAAGCACACGAGGCGAGAAATATTACCACAATCATTGTTGCAAAAAGGACGATTGACTGTAATGATGAAACTTTTAAATAATTCATTTTTCTCCTTATTAATATACTTAAAACTAACCAGCCCAATGTTAAATCTGACGGTTAATAGCACCGCCTGTAAGTAAGCGGTATCTTGTTCCAAAGATACAAGTTTTCCACATTACACGAGCATACTGCCTCACCCCTACGACTTTTAAAATTTCTATCTTTGCGGGGCGATGAACAGAATCACCGAGTTATTCAAAACAAAGTATCCGATAGTGCAGGCAGGCATGCTCTGGGCAAGCGGCTGGCGACTTGCCTCGGCGGCTTCCAACAGCGGCTGTCTGGGGCTTATAGGAGCAGGCAGCATGTATCCCGATGTTCTGCGCGAGCATATTAGAAAATGCAAGGAGGCGACCGCTAACCCATTCGGCGTTAATATACCTTTACTTTATCCCCAAATTGACGAAATAATGAATATCATTGTAGAAGAGGGAGTAAAAGTAGTATTCGTATCGGCGGGAAATCCGAAGACATGGACGCCATTTCTGAAAGAGCATGGCATTAAAGTTGTTCACGTAGTGGGAAGTTTAAAATTCGCCGAAAAAGCCCTGAATGCAGGCGTGGACGCAATAGTGGCAGAAGGGTTTGAAGCAGGCGGACATAACGCCCGCGAAGAAACCACAACCATGTGTCTTATTCCCCTGGTGCGCAAGGCGCTGGATGTTCCCCTTATAGCAGCCGGCGGTATAGGCGGAGGCAGAGCCATGCTTGCGGCGATGGCGCTGGGCGCTGAAGGCGTGCAGATCGGCACGCGTTTCGTGGCATCGGTTGAGGCATCATCACATATAGGTTTTAAAGAAAGTGTCATCCGTTCGCAAGAAGGGGATACTGTGCTCACCCTTAAAAAGCTTACACCCGTGAGGATATTGAGAAACGAATTTTACAGGAAAGTGCAGGAAGCCGAAGACCGTGGCGCTACTTCGGATGAATTAAAAGAGATTCTTGGAAGAGCGCGGGCAAAAAAAGGAATGTTCGAGGGCGACCTGCAGGAAGGAGAACTGGAGATAGGACAAGTGGCTGCTTTAATACGCGATATTAAACCGGTGAGGGAAATAGTAGAGGAAATCCTGCTGGAATTCCATAAGGCGAAGGATGAAATTACAAAAATGGATTTTCAGGCATAAAATAAAAAAGAAATATCGGAACCATGACCCGGACGAATGTTCAGAACTAGTTTCCGCCAAACAACATACTGCTGATTATGATAAAATTTGAAAAATTTGTTTTAGACAATGGATTAAAGGTGATTGTGCATACCGATACATCAACACCGATGGCATGCGTAAATGTGCTGTATAATGTTGGCGCAAGGGATGAAAACCCCGAACGTACAGGTTTTGCCCACCTTTTTGAACACCTTATGTTCGGCGGTTCAATAAATATACCTGATTTTGACGGGGCGCTGCAATTAGCCGGAGGAGAGAATAACGCCTTCACCAACAATGACATTACCAACTACTATCTCACTCTTCCGGCAGCCAATCTGGAAACCGCCTTCTGGCTCGAATCGGACAGGATGCTAAGTTTGGCATTTTCGGATAAAAGCTTGGAGGTACAGCGTAATGTAGTAATAGAAGAATATAAGCAAAGCTATCTTAATCAGCCCTATGGCGACATCTGGATTGAACTGCCTAAACTTGCGTATAAGGTGCATCCGTATATGTGGCCCACCATCGGAAAAAATATTGACCATATTAAATATGCGGTGATGGAGGATGTTAAGGCATTCTTCAAAACATTTTATTGCCCCAACAATGCAATACTGGCAGTAAGCGGTAATGTAAAAACCGAACAGATAAAGCAGCTTTGCGAAAAATGGTTCGCTCCTATCCCTCCCGGCAATCCTCCCGAAAGGAAATTGCCGCAGGAACCACAGCAAACAGAGCCGCGTCTCCTTCAACTCGAACGCGATGTTCCGGCAAGCGCTATTTACAAGGCGTACCACATGGGTAAAAGAATGGAACAAAGCTTCTACTCCATGGAAATCCTTGCCGATATACTCACCGACGGCAATGCTTCCCGCCTTTATATGGAACTGGTAAAAAAACAGAAGTTATTTAGTGAAATAAGTGCATTTACATTGGAATCATTCGATCCGGGGCTGTTTATAGTTACCGGTAAGTTATCGGAAGGCGTTACTCTGCAAAACGCCGACGAGGCAATTAAAAAAGAGTTGGAAAAGCCGGCTAAGGATATGGTTAAGAAAAATGAACTTGAAAAGGCGCAGAATAAGACCGAATCATCAAATATTTTTGGCGAAATGAGCATACTGAATAAGGCGATGAATCTTGCCATATTTGAATTACTGGGCGATGCAGACGGGGCAAACCATGAAGTTGAGAAATTCTTTAGTGTAACTCCTGAAAATCTATTGAGAGACGCGCAATCGGTATTAAAAGAAAACCAGTGTTCTACCTTATACTATAAGTCGAAGAAATAGCTTCTGGCAGGCGGCGCTTAATGATCCCCATTATTATACTGCCCGAAAGCGATATTGCGACCGCATATCGCCTTTGCTTTAGGGTAGGTGCAATGTCAAAATAACTATAAGAATATTATACTTAACTCCATTGGGTTCTCACGATGCCGACAGGCAGTTAAATAAGATGACAAATTTAGCGGTTTTCGACTGACATAAGTAAAAGAGCGTAACTTTAAGTGTTGTCTCCTCCCTACTCCGTTTTCACAATCTTTATCGTCTTTGTGAATGTGCCGGATATTAAAACGCACATATATGTCCCCTGTGCGGGTGAGGAGCCGTTATAGTTTATGGCATGACCTCCTTTGGTGTATGTTTCATTGTTAATGAGAGTGTAGAAGGCAAAATAGTTTTTCATGCAAGAGAATTAAAATTCATAACTAACTCCTGAATTGATAATAAACAAACAAACATTAGACGTAAAGGCGTTCCCGGAATCCTGGGAAGTTGGCGCCTGGCCAAAAACATAATCAATGGTGCAAAGCAAATGGAAGGAGGACCAAATTTTTACTCCTAATTGCATACCTATATCGAGTCCAAAATTTCTTCCGCTGTTTTGGGCTGGGAAAATCACCTTTACAGGTCCGTGAGGAGGTATATTACCATTATAGGGGTTGATATAGTAAGCAGTTCCATTAATTTCAGGTACGCCAGCCCAAAATTGTCCCAAAAGAAATTGAAAAGCCGCATTAAATGTTTTATTTACTAAGGTATGGCTAACTCCTGTAAATAGTGAATTCTGGGTATAGAAATAGTTCCCCACTGCTGCAACCGGCTTTTGAACGTTAAATGGAGATGACGAGAGTGAAGGATTATACTTATCCAAAAAAATGATATTTTCATTCAAATAACCTGTCGCATCAAACTTATTATGGTAATAGCTTCCTTTAATAATGAACGACCAGCAACGGTGAAACTCCATGCCAATCTCTCCATCGAAAGCATAGCCCAGGGATGCGAAACCGCACAATGAAGAACCTCCATCATTTATTGTATAACTACGTCCTCCAAAAGCACCAACAGGCACACTCCACCCTCCTTCACCCTCTAAAAAAAACCACGGGTACTTCCTGTGAGAAGTATCTGCAACCGAACCAGCGGCATTCGGATTATGCTGTTGGCAATAAAGGCCGGTTACCGCCGCAAGACACAGAGCAAAGGTCAGAGCTGTATACAAAACCATTCTGTTCATCGGTTATTTACGTTTCTTTGCATTTCTGTCAATTTTTTTTTCAATTCAGTAACATCATCCTTCACCTGCTTCAAATCATCCACCTGTTTTGCAATTTAATAGTATAAAGCGTCAGTTCTTCCACTTTCTGCAGTAACTGACGATTTAACTTGCCAATGGCAGCCCCATTGCCGTTCCCACCCCTCCCACTCGCAGGCAAACAGGGTAGTTTAATAAGGCGACAGATTTAGCGGTTTCTGACTGATTGACTTTAAATGGGCGTAACTTCCACAAAACCGTTTCATTACTTCGTTTTAGCTATCTTAATTGTTTTCCTGAATGTGCCGGACACTACAACACACATATAAGTCCCTTGTGCAAGTGCAGAACCGTTATAACTAATGGTGTGCCCTCCTTTAGTATATTTTTCATTGCTAATAAGAGATACTATTTTTTTACCGTTCATATCGGTAATGTAAATTGAAATAACTCCATCATTTTTTAATGTAAAATCAATAGTAGTTTGTGAATTAAACGGGTTGGGATAATTCATTAAACTATTGCCTGCAAAGGCAGTATCGAATTCCTCTGTTTTTATGTATGGAGGCAGGTTATTGTTATTGGTATCACCTGTTTTATGCGATTTGTGGTCTTTACCATTGGTGCCGTTAGGGTCGGGGTCGGGTTGGTATGAGTAGTAGGAATTATTAGTAGGAATACAGTTTGGTTCGCAGGTTAATACACAAGAAGCATGAAAGTATGCTCCAAGTTCAATATGAATAACATCTCCGGGCTGTGGTATAAGTTTTACTGAATGCATGTTATCGGTCTCCACCACAAGTCCGCCGTTACCGCCTTGAACATTATAAAGGTAATTATTAGGATCGTATTGATTGTACATTGTAAGGTTTTCAATATTAATATCGCTACAGGATGAATAAACGTTTGCCCAACCTTGAGGATAAGGAGGAGCATAATGATTTGGATAGTATTGCTGAACTGTTGCAGGCACAGCTTGCTGCATCGAAACGAGATAATAGAGGTTGTAAAATAACATGTAATCTAACCCGTTATAATTACCAACAAAATATTGCGAACCACAACAAAATGCTCCAGCTCCGACTTCTTGTTCAGGCGGGTCCTTACTAAATCTTTTGTCGCTTGCCCAGCCGCAGGTTGCATGGTCGGATTCATCACTGGTATGGCTAAATGGACCTTCTGGAGGTGCGCTATATATAAGTTCCTGCATATCGCAAAAATCTGCCGGCATGCCCGGTGGAAATAAAACGTCGTTAATCGCCTCATAGAATAAATCCCATCCATATTGATTGGCATAATTATTCTCGCAAGCTATACAAGCAAGACCAGAGGGGAAATTGCCAAAACCGGCAGCGAGTTGAAAAGCTGCTCCAAAGTTTCCATACGGTCCGCCATCATTACTCATCATTGAAAGCTCGCAAGCCATTTCCAGATTCTGAATATGACATGTTGCGTCGTACCAGCATATTCCGGCATTCTTCCATTCTTCATAAGAGATTAATGTAAAATTATTTGCCGAATTGGTATTAAAAAAGATATTTGCTGCTTGTGCAAGGGGGTATTCCCATAGAGTTGCATCACCACCCTCACCATTGGACAAGCAAGTACCATCAGGGAGTTGGAGTTCGTAACCGCCACAGGCACCGTTCTCGTTATACATATATTCGTAAATCCTCTGACCAAGTTCTTGTGCCATTGTCCGTAAATC
Organism: Bacteroidota bacterium; assembly: GCA_021823405.1. Taxonomy (GTDB): domain Bacteria; phylum Bacteroidota; class Bacteroidia; order JABEUT01; family JABEUT01; genus JABEUT01. Next base: position 9,856 of record JAKAOA010000087.1, read on the forward strand.
AGGGTAGCCAATCGAAGAAAAATTGAAATTATTATTGGTATTGGGGTCGGTAAAACTAGTGATTCCAGGGTCTAAGCATTTCACTGCAAGACATAAACCCATTAAAGTACCGATATAATTATCCTGGCTAAAGTAATTTTTATTATAAAATGCATCATAAATATTGTGGGGGAAATTCCAAAATAAATCACCCATGAATGCCCTATAATTGGATTGAACAGAATTTACCGGACCTATCACCCCACTACCCTGTACTGCTACATATGTACCAAAATAATTAATTGCTCCGGGATATCCGGATAAATCAGGTGCATTTTGCAAAGAAGGCAACAAGTCATTTGAATCTACGTCATCGCTTATCATAAATCCTGCTCCAGGAAAGGTTAAATAGGAGGGCCAGTTGTTAGAACAATTTATAAAATCAGGATATCGACACCATGAGGCCATCCCAGCGCTATCTAATCTATACAGGGCATGTAAGGCAAAAAACATTTCCCATATATTTTCATTTACGTCTTGTCCGCTATTCTTCAGCAAGCGATATTCTGTGGCTAACATGCCTATATAATTCCCCATAGTTCTTCCGTCATCACCCCAATATATTCCATCAGTTGGACTTCCCGCATTTCCGCCATTTCTGGCATCGGCGGGAATACTGCGGGATTCAGCCATACCAACACCATTTATAAAGTAATGTACCAATCTGTAACGGTAATGCCAATAAAGATTAAGAGCGCATTGAGGATCGGTGCAAGCCCCAGGACAACTATAATTTTGAGATATTCCAAAAATATCCATCCCAAAAATACATAAGAAAAATATAGCAAGTTTAATTTTTTTCATAAAATGCGAATGTATCTTTATTAAAAGTATCTGTATGTTAACGCTAAAAGCAACAATATTGCATTTACTATCAACACGGTATAATACAGCATTCTTAATTTTTCATGTCTCACCAGTGCTATCAGTGCTAGTATTCCAGCAATAATATCAATTAATAGAGCCAGAAAAAGCCAAGCAACTCCAATGGGAAAGAAGTAAGCACTAAGTTCAATATTAACTATTGCATATATTGTAATGATTATAGCTGCAATAAGTGTAATAAAAGATAGCAAGCTAAAAATATGATTATCAGAAGTAGAAATGTTTTGGCTAATACTGTGTTCTATAACTTTAACGATTGGAAATTTTAATTGATTTTTTTTACTGCTATTTGAAAAAGAGCGTATTGGACAATGCCTTATTTTTGAATAGTAATCTTTTATTACATTAGCTTTTAAATTGCTCTCTCCGTACCCAAAAGCAAATTTATAATTTTGCTTCAAATAATTATTATGAGTAACACCGGCATTACTGATAATGACTGGTGAAGTGGCAGGGACATGCAATGCTCCTGACTTATTCTTTTGACCTAAATTCAAATAATATCCTTTCATATACTTTCTTTTGCCGAAGGAAGCGGCAAATTTCCTTTGCGAAGAACAGTTTGCAAAAAGGAAAAAGATGTTTATTAAAATAAAAAATCGGATTGGTATTTTCATCATTCCCATTCTGCTTCAGTACATCTCGAATACAAAAATTAATGGAATTACTTATTATTCTGTTCCCCTTTTACCAGTTCCGCCTCCATGGCATCAAGCTTTTGTTCAAGTAGTGTTATTTTGTCATCCTGGGCTTTTATCTGTTTGTTCAAATCAATAATATAGAGTGTTGTTTCTTCCTGCTTTTGTAATAGGGCAGTATTCAACTTGCCTATTGCAACCCCATCGCCGCT
>JAKAOA010000007.1 GCA_021823405.1 Bacteroidota bacterium
GATCTTTGCAATGACGAGTAAAGAAATCATATCCGCTTTTAACTGTATAATGCGTTGCTCCTGCTGCTGTATGCGGCAGTGCTGACGCATCTCGTCTTTTTTTCATTAATAAATAATTTTTAAAAGTACAAGATGCCTCTCTCAAAAGGAGACGTCTCTTTAATTTTTTTTTTACCGACATACAAATCAACTTAACTTACCGTAAAAAGCCATGAACAGTACCTTTAACCACCCTGCGGACTACAAACTCGAATCGGGAGAAACGCTGCCCGGGTTTACCCTTGCCTATAGCGCCTACGGAACCCTTAACCGTGAGAAAAACAACGTGATATGGGTGTGCCATGCGCTAACAGCCGATTCTGACGCCGAAAGCTGGTGGGATGGTATGATAGGCAAAGACAAAATCTTCGACCCCGATAAGTTCTTTATCGTGTGCGCCAATATCATCGGTTCGTGCTACGGTTCTACAGGTCCGCTATCGGTGAACCCGGATACAGGCAAGCCGTTTTACCACCATTTCCCTTTTATTACCGTCCGCGATATAGTAGGCACGCTCGACCTGTTGCGTCTTCATCTGGGAATAAAAGAGATACATACAGCCATAGGCGGCTCGCTGGGAGGTCAACAGGCGCTCGAATGGGCTATAATACAACCTGATATTATCAAGCGCCTTATCGTTGTGGCTTCAAATGCGGTAAGTTCCCCATGGGGCATTGCCTTCCGCGAGAGCCAGCGCCTTGCCATCGCCGCCGATCCTTCTTGGAAGGAGAACACGCCCGACGCAGGTAAGGAGGGAATGAAAGTTGCGCGTTCAATCGCTCTGTTAAGTTACAGGAATTATCAAACATATCAAAGCGCGCAGAAAGAAAAAACGGATGAAAAAACAGACGGATTTAACGCTTCTTCCTATCAACGTTATCAGGGTGAAAAACTGGCGAAGCGGTTCAACGCACATTCCTATCATCTGCTTACCAAAACAATGGACTCGCATAATATAGGGCGGGGCAGGGGCGGAGCATTGAAGGCGCTTGCCGCAGTTAAGGCGAGCGTGCTTGCCATAGGCATCAATTCCGACTTACTGTTTCCCGTCTCCGAGTCAAAGTTTATTGCGCAGAACGCTAACGGAGGAACCTACGAGGAGATAAATTCGCTTTATGGACACGACGGCTTTCTTATAGAAACTGCTAAACTAAACTTCATCATCAAACGCTTTTACCAGAAAATAATGAAAACGCCTAAAATCGGCTTGTTCGGTCTGGGGTGCGTAGGACAGGGGTTTTATGAACTGTCGCGACTGCAAACGCCTGCCGCCACGCCGGGCAAGATAGTGGTGAAGGACCCTATTAAAAGGAGGAACGCTGATGTGAACCTGTTAAGCTTTGATAAAGATGAAGTGCTGAACGACGACGACACAAACCTTGTAGTGGAGGTAATAGATAATTCTGCCGATGCCTATCATATTGTTCGCACCGCCCTTTCAGCCGGAAAGAACGTGGTAACCGCCAATAAAAAGATGGTGGTGGAGAATCTGCCCGAATTTTTAGAACTACAGGAAAAGAAAGGAGCATCTTTATTGTATGAAGCCGGCGTTTGTGCCAGTATCCCTATCCTGCGCACCATCGACAGCTATTTCTCACAGGAGCCGATAAGCTCTATCAGAGGGCTGTGCAACGGAACGAGTAATTACATCTTAACCGCCATTTACAACCGTGGGTGGGACTATACTGTTGCACTCGCCGAAGCGCAGCGGCTTGGCTTTGCGGAGTCCGACCCCACGCTTGATGTGGAGAGCTACGATGCGCTGTATAAGCTCATCATTCTTACCCTGCATGGCTTCGGCGTTCTGCTGAAACCGGCGGAGGTGTTTAATTACGGGATATCGAACATCCATTCGTCGGATGTAAAATTTGCGAAAGGAGGCGATTATAAAATCCGTCAGGTGGCGCAGGCGTATAAGACATCGGAAGGCAGAATAAGCTTATGGGTTACCCCGCAGTTTGTAAGCCCGTCGGATCCGCTCTACCACGTGGAGAACGAATTCAACGGCATAACTATTGAGGCGGAACATTCCGGCACGCAGTTCTTTTCGGGCAGGGGTGCAGGCAGTTATCCTACAGGCGCGGCAGTACTGTCGGATGTGCACGCTTCGCTCGCCGGCTTTAAATACCGCTACGAGAAGTATAAAAGCAACGCCGGGCTTACGCCAACCGACTCCACAGAGATAGGGGTTTACCTGCGAGCTCCGAACGGAAAGTTATTTGAGCAGATTCCGCTGCGAAACGGCGAGACGCATGGAAGCAATTTTGTTACAGGTACGCTCACCATTGCTGAACTTAAAAAGCTGAAACCGTTGCTGGAAAAAGAAAAAGTGTTTCTTGCCTCGCTGCCTTTCAAGACCGATAGTAAAGCAGATGCTGCTGCAAACGGGGAAAGTAACCGGGTAAAAGAAACGGCAACCGCCAACGTGTAAACGATGTAATCCGCTTTACAGGCAGCTATTTAGAATCAGGGAAACTTTCGGTTTTACCGGGTTGATTGTTGGTCCACGTGGTCTGGCTCTTCACTTTGCCGCTTTCATAATAGGTTTTCTGCACCCCGTTCAGGTTGTTGTCCTTAAAAGAGGTTTCACCGGTAAGCTTGCCCTTACTATCGTAATATTTGGCGGTACCGTTCAGCTTATCATCCTTGTACGGAAGCGAACATATCAGTTTGCCGTTTTTGGAGAATTCATTTTCCAGTCCGTTTTTCAGTCCTTTCTTATATACTGTAAGATTGTAATAAGGGGCGGAAGTGTCGGGGACAACTTTACCGGTACCGTCGCTATATTCAAGCCAGTTTCCGTTCTTAACGCCGTTTTTCATCTCATTTTTCGCCTGCGCTTTGCTTGTAAAGCCCTTCTGCGCCATGGCGGGAAGAACAAAGTATCCGAATGTGGCGAGGGTAATGGTTACTGTTTTCAGGTTCATATGTTGTGTGTTTTGAGTGAACGAAAATAGATATTTTTTCGATATGGTTACGCAAAATTACTCTGCACGAAAAGATTTGTATTTTTGCGGTGCTCTCAACCTCCTACCGGAAAACTGATAAATTATCCCCCGTAAATGAAAATCAATATTCACCGACTGGATAGCGGCTTTCACTTTGAGGCGAGCAACGCCGCCAACGTCAAGCTGCAGATGGATGCCTCGGCGGCAGCGGGCGGAAATAACAATGGATTCACCCCTGTAGAAGCTCTTGTCGCCTCGCTCGGCGGTTGCAGCGGTATAGACGTAATATCCATACTGAACAAGCAGAAACAGAAGATAGATGACTTTAATGTGGAGATAGAGGCGAACCGGGCGCAAGACCAAATTCCCGCCATAGTTACCGATGTACATCTGAAATTTATTTTGAAAGGCGCGATTGACGAGGGAAAACTCGACAGAGCCATAAAGTTGAGCTTGGATAAATACTGCACCGTAGCCAGAATGATTGGCGCAACAACCAAAATAACCTATTCATATATTGTAAATAAATAATTTAATAGCGGGTAATTTATCCCATCGCCTATATTCACCAATCCCATGCATCCGGAAACATTAGCCATACATACCCAGACAGAGCGAACCCGTTATAACGAACATTCGGTTCCGCTCTATCTTACCTCCAGCTTCATATACGATGACGCGGAGACCATGCGCGCCATGTTCGCCGACGAGAAGGATGGGTATATATACAGCCGTTTTACAAATCCGAACGTTACCGAGTTTGAAGAAAAGATACGTCTGCTGGAAGGCGCCGAGGCGGCGGCAGGATTCGCTTCAGGCATGGCTGCCGTTTTTGCGGTGTTCGCGGCGCTGCTGAACAGCGGCGACCGTGTGGTATGCTGTCATTCGGTATTCGGCGCAACGCATTCTGTGCTCGAAAAGCACCTGTCGCGATGGGGGATACATTTTAATTATGTGGATATCGGGAAGACGGAGGAATGGGAAAAATCGGTCAGCGGCGGCGCGAAAATCATTTTTGTGGAGACCCCGTCAAATCCGGCGCTCGATATCATCGACCTTGACTGGCTTGGGAAATTATCGAAGAAATACAGCTGCATTCTTGTAGTCGATAATTGTTTTGCCACCCCCATTCTGCAACAACCGATTCGTTTCGGCGCAGATATCGTTATACATTCCGCCACAAAGTATATCGACGGGCAGGGAAGGGTGTTAGGCGGTGCGGCTGCCGGAAAAAAGGAGCTTATATCGGCTGTAAAATTATTTGCCCGGCATACCGGACCCTCGTTGTCTCCATTTAACGCATGGATACTCTCCAAAAGCATTGAAACCCTTGCGCTCCGCATGGAACGCCATTCAGAAAATGCGGTAGAAATAGCCCGTTTTCTTGAAAAGCATAATGCCGTAGAACGGGTGATGTACCCATTCCTGCCTTCCCATCCGGCGTATGCGATAGCCAAAAAGCAGATGAGCGCAGGAGGAGGTATGGTTTCATTTGTAATAAAGGGCGGATTAGACCGCGGTAAAAGGTTTCTCGATTCCCTTAGCATGTCATCGCTTACGGCAAACCTCGGCGACACGCGAACGATAGTTTCGCATCCCGCCTCCACTACTCATGCAAAGCTTACCGAAGAGGAGCGCGAGCGCACAGGCATAGCGCCCGGCCTCATCCGCATATCAGCCGGTATTGAGCATGTGAGTGATATTATAGCCGATTTGGAACAGGCGTTTCAGAAAATCAGGTAGCTTGAGCAATATGTTAAATGGAATGGTTCACTATACTCTTACCCCGATAACGCAGATGTCGTCCACCTGATTCAGGTCACCCATCCAGGATTTGATTGTATTTTCCAGAACTAATTTTTGCTCTTTCATGGGTTGGCGATGTATCGATAACAGCAGTTCCTTCAGTTGAGATTTTTTAAATTTCTTGCCGTCTGTTCCTCCGAATTGGTCTGAAAATCCGTCGGTGAACATATATATGCAGTCGCCTTTATAAATTTTTGTTTCATGGAGTGTAAATTGCCTGTTAAAGTCGCTTTCGCCGATGGGAATCTTATCCGACTTGAATTCCAGCAATTCGCCATTTCTTATAATCCAGATAGGATTATTTGCACAAGCGGCGCTTATGATGTTTTTCTCAAAATTAATTGCGCATAGCACTGCATCCATGCCGTCTTTGGTATCTGTAGAGCCGTCGGGATTAAGCGCTTCCACCAAACTGCTCCGAATATTGTTGAATATTTTGTCGGGTTGTACTATGCCTTTTTCTATTACCGCCTGGTGCAGAAAGGTGATGTTCAGAAGCGACATAAAGGCGCCCGGCACCCCGTGCCCTGTGCAGTCGCAACATGCAATGTAGAATAATCCGTTATGTTCGAGCGCCCAGTAAAAATCGCCGCTTACTATATCGCGCGGCTTAAAGAGGATGAAGTAATCGCCGAGGCGCTGGTCGAGATACCTTTTTGTGGTAAGAAGTGCGGTTTGTATGCGGCTGGCATATTGTATGCTGTCCGTCAGGTCTTTATGTTTTTCTTCCAGAAGCAGCTTTGCTTCTTCAAGCTGCGAGAACGCTTTGTCGAGATTCTCTTTCTGCTTTTCGATTATTGTTTTTTGCTGTCTGGTAATCCGCAGACGTTGAGCAATAATGAATGAGAAGAATCCGAGCATGATAAGACCGGCTATGGAAGCGTATATGATCAGTTGCTGACGTTTTCGCCGTTCCTCGTCTACTGCCAGCACCCTTTTTGTTTCTGCCACCGCTATGGCTTGTTTTTTCTCGTATTCGAACCTTGCTTCTTCGTGTCCTATTTCTTTCTGTTTTTCTCCGTTAAAGATGGAGTCCTTTACGTTTACAGCTTCTCTAAAATAGAGTAACGCGCTATCAGGCATTCCTACCTTCTCAAAACATTCCGACATATCATCAAGCTGTTTGTAATATACGAACCTTGTGTTTATCAGCTTGGCAAGAGCCGCGCCCTCTCTAAAGTAATACAATGCCCCGGCATATTGACCGCGAAGTTGCAATATTTCGCCTATTTGCTGTAATACCTTGGCAAGGTTCTCCCGGTCGTCGAATGTTTTGAATATTTCAAGCGCCTTCTTCTCCATATCCAGAGAACTGTCAAGTAAATGCAGGTCTAAATCCTTCAATGTTGTTGCTGGGATGGTGTTTGCATAATACCTGGCAATCAACTTTTCTTTTAAGCTATCGTTTTCAGATATAAATACATGTAGTAATCTTCCCAGATTGTAATAAGAACTTGCTATAGGGTCAAGGTCGCCAACCTCTTTGCGCAATGCGAGGCTTTTTTGGTAATTATCCAATGCCTCCATTATTTTACCTGTGCTCTGATAAATAAGCGCCAGGTTATTAAATTCATTTGCAATTTCCGGTTTATTATCCAATTCCATCCATAATTTCATGCCTTTCCGGTAATACATTATGGCATTGGCATAATCAGTTTGGTTTTCATAAATAATACCGAGATTATTATAAGCTCTGGCAGTTCCCATTTTATCGCCTAAATTGCTCCATAAATTGAGTGCTGTGAAAAAGTAATCGAGCGCCGTAGGAAAGTCGCTCTGGTCTTCATATAACAGTCCGATATTGTTGTATACATTTGCCATACCGTTCTTGTCGCCTAATTCCTGTTTGAAACGCAGGGCTTTTTTATAATAAATGGAGGCGTTACCATAATCGGCGATAGATTCATACGAATTACCCAATCTGATGCAAAGTTTCGCATCAAGTGCCAGTGCTTCATTACGAATGGTTTTATCTGGTGAATTCAGTAGCCGGTCTGCCACACTCGCCGCCTTTATCCCGTAAGTTATACTTTCCTTAAATTGGTTGCCCAACAAGTATTGGAGACACAGTTCTGCAGAAATGTTCATCACGGCAGTATCTGCTTGTGCCTTGTTAAGCACGCGTTTCAAAGAGTCAATTACGGCTTGCGCCCGAAGGTTGTTCGAGACCAAGGTTGGTAACATTATGAGAAGAAAGATATATATACGTTTTCTCATTTTACAGGCAAATCAATATAATCCGATGATAAACCGGTGAATATAAAACGAAATCAGGGGAGGTAAATTTACTTACTCCTTCCCCGCATTGTTGGAGCAGTGCGGGCATTTCTCATTCTTTTTTTGCCGGATTATCCGGTATACCCGGAAAAAGGTGAATGTTAATGCGCCGCAGAAAATAACCAACACTGCAATATTTTGCATATCTTTTACAATCAGGATACGGCTATGCCGAATTTTTTTTGCAACATATTGGTGGTAGTCGAGCCTGGTCGTTCAATCGGGAAGCCAAGCACTCTATCCCATATCAACGATGCAAGAACCCCCAGCGCCCTCGACACACCGAACAATACAGTATAATAGTCGTATTCTACTATGCCGTAATGAATGAGTAATACTCCCGAATGCGCATCTACATTAGGCCACGGGTTCTTTATCTTACCGGTGGCTTGCAGTATAGGCGGCGCTACTTCATATATCATCTGAACTATTTCGCATAGGTCGTCTTTTTTGATATACTTGGTGAAAAAATCCTGTTGGGCGGAAAAACGCGGATCTGTTTTGCGCAGTACCGCATGTCCGTAACCCGGTACCACCCTTCCGTCTGCAAGCGTTTTTTTAATATAGTCGGCAATCTGGTCTTTAGTAGGCAAGCCGCCGCCCAGATTCTGGCGTAATTCGAATATCCATTTTACCACTTCCTGATTTGCCAGTCCGTGGAGCGGTCCCGCAAGTGCGTTCATACCTCCGGCAAAAGCGAGGTAAGGGTCGCTAAGTGTGGAACCAACCAGATGAGTGGCATGAGCCGAAGCGTTACCGCCTTCATGGTCGGCGTGTATGGTAAGATAAAGGCGCATTAGTTTGTAAACGTCGTTATCGTCGTACCCGAGCATGTGCGCCAGGTTGGCAGCCCAATCCAGTTTCGGGTCGGGCTCTATATGTTCGTTCTTTTTGTATTTCCTCCGGTAGATGTAAGCGGCAACGCGGGGCAGGCGGGCGATAAGGTTCATGGAATCTTCGTACACGTGGTCCCAATAATCTTTTTTGTTCATGCCTTTGGCGTAAGCAGAAGTGAACAGCGATTCGGTTTGCATGCTCATAACTCCTATGCTGAACTCCGTCATGGGATGGGTGGTAACCGGTAAGGAATCGAGGGTATCGAACACATGGCGCGGCACAATACTTCTTCTCGCCCAGTTATTGGTCAGCTCAACTACGTCTTCGGACGTGGGCAACTCACCCATGAGCATCAGGTAGAAAATGCCTTCGGGCAAGGGTTCAGTACCGTTAGGGGCTTTGGGCAGTTTAGCCCGCAGTTCAGGTATGGAGTATCCGCGAAAACGTATTCCTTCTTCGGGGTCAAGTTTCGACGTTTCAGTAATAAGTCCGGTAATGCCGTGCATACCGCCATAGATTTGAGCGATGGTGTATTCTCCGAATTTTTTGTCGCCGCTCTCTTTTATGAACTTTTTTACATTTTCCGCTTCGGTGCGGGCTTTTGCAATAAATTTTTCTTTCAGTTTATCCATAGTTAAAGGTATTTAAATGTTTTTCCGCCGTATATCGCCTCTGTTCCGAGGGCTTCTTCAATGCGAAGCAGTTCATTGTATTTTGCAATTCTTTCCGAGCGGCAGGCGGAGCCGGTTTTTATTTGTCCGGTATTCAGGGCGACTGACAGGTCGGCAATGGTGGTGTCTTCAGTTTCGCCTGAACGGTGGCTTATAACCGATGTGTAGGAATGCCGTGTTGCGAGCGCAACCGTATCAATGGTTTCACTTAATGTCCCTATCTGGTTTACTTTCACGAGAACCGAGTTGGCGGCATGAGCGTCTATTCCCTTTTGCAGCCGGTTCACATTAGTTACAAATAGGTCGTCGCCTACCAGCTGCAGCTTTGCGCCTAAGGCGGCGGTTAATGCCTGCCAGCCGTCCCAGTCATCTTCGGCAAGTCCGTCCTCTATCGATACAATCGGGTAGTTTTTAACCATCTTCCGGTAATAATCAATCATTTCCTTAGCCGATAACTTTTCGCCCGATGATTTCTTGAAATGGTATTTCTTCTCTTCTTCGAGATAGAACGAGGATGATGCAATGTCGAGCGCGAGCCAGATGTCTTTACCCGGTTTATAGCCGGCTCCCTCTATTGCTTTCATTATAAAATCAAGCGCCTCGTCGGTCGATTTAAGGTTCGGAGCGAAGCCGCCCTCATCGCCTACGTTGGTTGAATAATTTTTATCCTTCAGAAGCTTTTTCAGGGTGTGAAATACTTCGGAGCCCATGCGTAGCGCATCGGAGAAGGATGCAGCGCCGGCCGGCATTATCATAAATTCCTGAAAGTCGATGTTGTTGTCGGCATGAACGCCGCCGTTCAGAATGTTCATCATGGGAACAGGAAGCACGGAGGCATTTACCCCGCCGATATATTTATAGAGCGGAAGACGGCTTTCTTCCGAAGCCGCTTTGGCGGCGGCGAGCGATATGCCGAGTATCGCATTCGCCCCAAGATTTGATTTGTTATCGGTGCCGTCGAGCGCCAGCATCTTTTTATCTATGCCTCGCTGGTCGAAGATGTATAAGCCCTTTAGTTCATCGTTCAGGGTGGTGTTCACATTGTTCACCGCCACCATTACGCCTTTGCCCTGATAGATGTTTTTGTCGCCGTCGCGCAGCTCTACCGCTTCATGAACGCCTGTAGAGGCGCCGGATGGAACGGATGCGCGTCCTAAAACCCCCGTATCGGTAATTACGTCAACCTCTATGGTGGGGTTTCCTCTCGAATCGAGTATCTGTCGGGCTTGTATGGTCGAAATAAAACTCACAAAAGATATGTTTCAGATTAAGTTGGGACTTTCCTCACTTTTCAGGCATCAAAATTACAAATAAAGTTTAACGGAAATAACGATTGGCTGTTAAAAAAATAGAAATAATGATTTTTGGGACAGAGCGCGGAAAATGAGGATTTTAAGGCGGTCATCCGGCGCTTGTTAAGGAATGTTCCGCGGTAATGCCGTCATGAGCCGGAATAGAGGCGGAAAATAGGATAAATAAGCGCCGCTTGCCTCTATTTTGTATTTTAGTCAGCCGCTTATGAAGCTATATCAATATATCAGTTCCATTCTGCAAATAAATACCGAGGAGGATAAGAACCGTTTTTATAAGGTGCTGTTGCCCACGTTTATGGTTCAGGTGGGCGGTACAGCCATTGCCACTCTCGTAAGCTTAGCTATGGGCAGAAGTATGGGTCCGGCTAAATACGGCATATACATCTATTGTTTTTCAATAGTAATGGGTATAGTTAATTTTATGGTTTACGGGCTTAACCTGCTGTCGCTAAGAGAAACATCCGGACTTCTGGCAGTAGGGAAATTGCAACAGTGGAAGGGATTTATGAGGTGGAACAGCGCCACCCTTTTTGTTTTGTCGGCGGGAGGGAGCATACTTACAGTTTTAACGGTATATTTTTTCCCTGTGCTCCCGAACAGCGCCTATCGGGTGCCGATGCTGATTATGTGCAGCGCCATACCGCTTTATTCTTTCCTGCTTCTTTTCGCCTCTGTTCTGCGCGGTATGCATAAGATACTGCTCTCGCAGATATCCGAAAAGATGGTTCGCCCCGCTTCTTTGCTCCTTATGCTTGTTGTTTTATATTTTTTTGAGCGGCATATTACTTTATACCCTGCACTGATATTCAATTCGCTATCGTGCGCGGCAGGGTTGATTTTCGTGCTGATAAAGTACCGTAAAGCAGCCGCTCCCCTTGTAAAAAATCTCATTCCCGAATACGAAAAGAACCGCTGGATAAGAGAGGTGTCGGGGCTTTTTCTGTTCGGAATACTGGTTGGCATCGACTCGCAGATAGATGTATATATGCTTGGTTATCTGAAACCGCCTGCCGACGTAGGGGTGTATAAAATTGCAAACAATGTGGCGCTGGTTACATCGTTTTTCCTTACCATTTCGAACATTGTGCTCGCTCCGTCTTTCGCACATCTTCATGTATTAAAGGAACGCGACCGTTTGCAACATCTCATTACCCAGACAATACGTTGGGTAATGTTGCTTACGGCGCCCATTGCCATTACGGTGATGGTTTTCAGCAGTCGGATTTTATCATTGTGGGGTCCCGGTTTCGAGAACGGCAGATATGCGCTGATAATACTCTGCACGGCTCATCTGATTAACTCTGCTTTCGGTTCTGTCGGCAACCTGGCGCTTATGAGTAAATTTGAAAAATATAACGGCATTGTTATAGCAATGAGTATTGTAATTAATATTGCGCTCAACTTAATACTTACGCCCCGGTGGGGTTTCAACGGTACCGCGCTTGCATCGGGCATTAGCATTGTAAGCTGGAACGTTACCCTGTTCTTTATCATTAAGCGTAAAACGGGTATAAGGGCGTGGGTGTTTTCACCGGGTAAGAATTAAATTTTGACGACATGGCAGATGCTGAATTTAAAATACTGGTAACGGGCGGAGCAGGGTATATCGGCTCGCATACCATAATTGATATTCTGGAGCATACATCATGGCAGGTCATCTCAACCGATAATTTCTCCAATTCGGCGCCTGACGTATTTGAACGGATAAGGAAAATAACCGGCAAAAAGGTTAAGAATTATAATGTGGACTTATGTAATCGCTCTTCAGTCGAAAAAATATTTACAGAAAACAGGGATCTGAAGGGCATCATACATTTTGCCGCCTTTAAATCGGTACCGGAATCGGTTGAGAAGCCATTGCTCTATTATCATAATAATATTGAATCGCTGATAAATCTGCTCTCCTGCGCCGAAAAGAATAAAATACCCCATTTGATATTTTCCTCATCCTGTTCTGTTTACGGAAACATTAAACGGTTGCCTGTAAATGAAAGTACGCCTATGGGTAACGCCGAATCGCCTTACGGGTTTACTAAACAGATAGGTGAGCGCATTCTTTCGGATATCGCCAATGGCGCGAAGGGATTTCATGCCATTGCATTACGTTACTTTAATCCTGTGGGAGCTCATCCTTCCGGACTGACAGGCGAAATAAGCACCCTGAAGCCCAATAATCTTGTCCCGATGATTACGCAAACAGCCATTGGAAGACAGAAAGAGCTGACTGTGTTTGGCGACGACTACAATACCCGAGACGGGACCTGTATTCGCGACTATGTGCATGTGTGCGATATAGCAGCCGCACACAGGGCTGCGCTCCTCTATCTGAACAAAACCCGCGATGCGAAGGCATATTCCGTTATAAATTTAGGCAAGGGGAAAGGTGTAACCGTAATGGAACTAATACATAGCTTTGAGAAGGTTAGCGGTAAAAAACTGAAATATAGAACAGGCAAGCGGCGCGAAGGAGACGTGGAAGCTATTTATTCCGACAGCTCGCTTGCAAAGCGGGTACTCGGCTGGGTTCCGCAATACTCGATAGAGGATATGATGAAAACCGCATGGCAGTGGGAGCAAAATCAGGCCGCATTAAACAAATGGCGCAAGCGTTAACGGGCATCGTTCTTTGCAATCAGAGGAAGAGAAAGAACGCATTAAAGAAGGCATAAAAAGTGGCGCCTGCCTGTGTTTCAAGGGTGTCTTCCGTTAGTATGGCAATCATGAAAATAAGCCAGAAGATAAAATAGGGATAGGTGTAAATCTTTCCTGTTTTGAATGCAGGATAATAGAGCGTAAGCAGAAACCAGAGCATTCCTATAACGCCGAAAGCGACTCCTATCTCAAGGTACTGGTCGTGGCTGCGTAACCGTGATTTTTCATCGAGGGAGGAGTTCAACCGGTTGTACATATCTGCAAATGCTATTCGCACATCGCCTGTGCCAACGCCTGTCAACCAATGGTTTTTTATGATATGAACTGCTGCCCGCCAGAACTCGAAACGCTGTGTGAGCGAGTGTCCTGTTGCGCCTCCGCCATGCCTGTATTCGCGTAATTCCCAGAACACCTGATATATGCGGTAAGACATGCTTGTTAATGAATTAAAGCGATAGTTCGGTATGCCGTTCTCTATCGCTTGAATATCGCTTTGCGAAAGACGGCTTATGCCTGCGGAATCTTTACGAAGGTTTTTCGATGCAAGATAGCGCATCAGGGTGTACTTTATGCCGTTCCCTTTTATATCTGTGCTGTCGAACGGTATTTTACTGCGGCGGTTCCAGCCCTTTTTCATTTCGGGTTCGCATTGGTAGATGGCTACATAATGACCGTTTTCGGTGTGATAGTCGGTTGTGTCATTCTGGTAGTTGTTCCCTTGAGCCGTTTTCTTATCAAGTTTGGAGAAGATGACCGAATCGTGATGCGGAAAGTAGTGGCGTTCAAAATAGAAAACATACCCGGCGCTTCCCGCTATCGTAAGCGCGGAAAGAACGGTTAATATCGCACCGTGAGCGTATTTTCCATGCCTGAACCTGCGGTAGCCGTATATGAGGAATAAGACGGAAGCAATTACCACCAGCATAATTACGGCAGTAAGCGACTGCATGATGAACAGATAAACAACCATCCATGCCGCCCACAGCAGCAATAGCGTTGATAATAAGGTAAACTTATTGGACAATATATAGTGTATTAGCAGGTAGAATGACAGCACGAGCATCATACCAACCCTTACAGGGTCTACAAATGTTGAGATTTCGCGAATGTCGGTGAACTGACGGGTTACCAAAAGATATACTCCGTAAAAAGTGGAAAAGGTGACCGACAGCATAAAGACGAGAAAGATAAAACGCTTTTCCTTTAAGGTAATTACACCCATGGAGGAGAACAAAAAAGGCAGCAGGAAAAGTGGGATTTTTTTTCGTACATCCTCCAGCCCATAGTCCATTCCCGCCGGCGAGGTGTATAGTAAACCTATCAGGTGCATTACGAAGAAAGAACACAGCAGTAACGCAACAGGATTGGCAATGAACCGTTTCAGTTTCGCTAGTACGCTCCCCTCAATCAGCCAGTTACCCAAAAGAAGAAACTGCGGAACGCTTGTAAGGAATGTAGAGGTTGGCAAGCCGACCATGAGCAGGGCAAGAGCGCCTACGTATATATAATGATACACAGTCATTGGTATCCCCAGCGGGCTGCGCATTTTACCATTATTCAAGGGGCTTATTTCATTCATCGGTTCTATTTTTCCGGAAGCGGCGAACGCAAGAGAGCGCTTTTGCCTGTGTGCATAACAAACGACTATTGACTAACCGCTATCTTTGCACAAAAATAACGATTACAATGAATGTATTATTGTTGGGTTCGGGTGGCAGGGAACACGCCCTCGCATGGAAAATAGCTCAAAGCCCTTTACTGAACAATTTATTTATTGCGCCCGGCAATGCGGGCACGGCGTCTGTCGGAGTCAACCTTAATATTGATATTCTCAATTTTGATACGCTTAAGAAAATTGTTATTGAGAAAGAGATAGAACTTGTAATACCCGGACCGGAAGAACCTCTTGTAAGGGGCATTTACGACTATTTTCATGGCGACAAGGACCTTTCAGCAGTTGCCATACTCGGTCCATCGCGCATGGCAGCCAATCTGGAGGGCAGCAAGGACTTTGCCAAACAGTTCATGGCTAAATATAACATTCCCACCGCAGGTTACGGCGTATTCGATAAAAACACGATCGAGAAGGGTGTGAATTTCCTGCGTTCGTTGCGTGCGCCCTATGTGCTGAAAGCCGATGGTCTTGCGGCGGGAAAAGGCGTTTTAATCGAACACTCCATCGAGGAAGCTGTAACTGCTTTAAAGGAGATGGTCATCGGGGAAAAGTTCGGCGCGGCAAGCAGGAAGGTTGTTATAGAGGAGTTTCTGTCGGGCGTAGAACTATCGGTCTTTGTTCTTACTGACGGCAAGAGTTATATTTTACTACCCGAGGCGAAGGACTACAAGCGGGTAGGGGAGGGCGATACCGGACCGAATACGGGGGGCATGGGAGCTGTTTCGCCGGTGCCATTTGCCTCCAAAGCGTTCATGGAAAAGGTTCGGAAGCAAATCATAGAGCCGACACTGGACGGGTTGAAAAAGGAAAAACTGGAATACAGGGGTTTTATCTTCTTCGGACTGATGAACTGCGATGGCATTCCGAAAGTAATAGAGTACAACGTGCGCATGGGCGACCCCGAAACAGAGGTGGTGATACCCCGCATAAAGTCGGATATTCTTCCGCTTTTGCTTGCCGCCGCAAAGGGCGGATTCAATGGCACAACGTTAGAAATTGATGAGCGCCCCGCAATTACGGTAATGCTCGTTTCGGGAGGTTATCCGGGTGAATACGGTAAGGGAAAAGTTATCCATGGTTTGAATAAAACCCGCGACAGCATTGTGCTTCATGCAGGCACAGCAGCCGGTAACGGAAATATAGTAACCAACGGAGGCAGGGTGCTTGCCGTTACCTCTCTGCGAAATACCATGCAGGAGGCGCTGGATGCCTCTTACAATAATCTGAAAGAGATAGATTTTGAAAACAAATATTACCGCCGCGATATAGGCAAGGATCTGCTCTGACGGGTAACCGTACTTCAGGTATCGTTTAATAGCTAAGAGAGAACATTCCCAGAAGAGAAACTATGAAATAAGCCACCAGGGCTTGCGCCCCACCATAATCCTTGGCTATCCGTTGTCCGAAAAAAAGACAGACAATGGTGCCGGCGCAAAAGAAATCGCCAAATAAAGGCACCGTATAATTATGCTGCCACAAAGCTACCAATCCTGCTGCCGACAATAAACCGGATAAAAGTTCCAGGACTGTCAGCTTGAAGAACAGCAAGGGAACCAGCGGTTTTAAAAAAGTTTTACTGAAATGCTCTTTTGTAAACGCGAGTTCGCTTTTCCAGTTAAAAATTTTATCCAAGCCCGACTGTATGAAAAGAATCGCAAAGAATATACCGATAAAGGAATTAATTATCTCAATTGAGCAGCTCAACCCCATCATACCATACAAGTTTTAGGGTGTTTTTTTAATTTTTTTCAAGCGTAATATCCTCGGTCATAGTATAGGTTCCGGTCGGCGATGATGGCAGTTTTACAGGGGTATTGCTTGTTTTATATCCTTTATATGCCACCCTTATCTTATATCTTGAGTTCGCCTTCAGCGTTATGAAATAGTTGCCCTCACTGTTTGTTTTAAGCGACGCCACTTTAACGTTTGTACTATCGCTGATACTTACGGCGGCATCCTGTATCGGCTTGCCTTTTGGGTCTGATATTTTACCGCGAAGGATGGAAAGTCCTGTCGGTTTGCCTGTTCCGGCATTCGCGCCAAGCAGAGGGTACGACGATAAGTCAACCCTGTAAATATCCCGTCCTCCCAGTCCGCCTTTGCGGTTACTGGCGAAGTAGGCGTAGCGTGTATCCGCCGACATGGAGAAGCTAACGTCTGTATTGACGCTGTTAATAGGGTAGCCGAGGTTTACGGGTTCAGTCCACGACCCTGTGTCGTTCTTAACCGACTTGAAAATATCGTAAGAACCCATTGAATTATGCCCTGTGGAGCTGAAGAACAATGTTTTTCCGTCGGGAGCCATCGACATGCCGCCTTCGTCGTAAGCAGTATTAATTACCGGTCCCAGATTTACAGGTTGACTCCACAGTCCTTTATCAATCCTCTCGGAAGAATAAATATCCGCATTACCGTAGCCGCCAGGTTTTTCGCTAATAAAGAATAGCGTGTTGCCATCGGGCGAAAGGGTAGCGCAATCTTCGTAATAAGATGTGTTAATGGGTTTCCCTATCGGTTTGGGCTGTCCCCATCTGCCGGAACGTTCTTTTTTCGATAAAAATATATCCCCGCCCAAAGCGTCAGTGTTGTTATTCTTATAAAGGAACATGGTAAGCCCGTCTGGTGAAATGCTGGAACAAGCGGTTTTGTCGTTAGGGGAGTTTACAAATCCCTCTACCGGATAGGATAGCCCCCATTTGTTATTTGCCGAATCCCAGCGTGATATATAGACGTTGTCGAGCAGGTCGTCGTTGCCGTTTTCGTCCTTTGGGACTTTTGTAAGGGGTCTTTGCGAAGTAAATATAAGCGTTTTTCCGTCGGCGGTTACCGATGGGCTTTTTTCATCGTAAGCGGTATTAATTGCGACACCGAGATTCTCTACCTGAACATTTACAGGATGAGCCATCAGGTCTTTTGCCGTATTGCATTGCTGTAGATATTGATCTACCCCGCTCTCATTTATTCTTGCTTCATTATTTTTTACCAGTTCCCTGTATTTATTAAATTCCGAAATGGCGGAGTCCAGCTTAAGCGTTTGCTGGTAAGATAAGCCGAGTTTAAGGTGCAGGTAATCGTCGCATACCGGATCCTCCTTTTCGGCTTTTTGAAAATAGCCCACCGACTGGTCGTAGTCGCCCTGTTCCTGGAAACACTCGCCTAAATGAAACGCCGCTTCGGCATCGTTTGGCTTAAGAGCCAGAATTTCGTTATAAATGCGTATTGCAGTCGGCAGGTCTCCGGAGAGATACGCCTGGCGGGCTTTGAATTTTTTTGCGTTCAGGTTCACATTATCTATAACCGATAATTTATCCGATTGGGCGAACCCTGCTGTGCAGCAGTGAATAAGAACCGATAAACATAAGCATTTGAAGATGATTTTCATATAGGGGGTTTAGATTTATGCAAAGGTAGTTAAAAATCGGCTTAAATATGTTCATTCTATCGCCAAATAATTTATCACCTGCCAAGTTAAAAAAATATTACCTTTATTCCCTGCTGAATATTGCTTATGAACTCAAAAACAAAATATTTCCTCCTTTTTTTAGTATGTGCGGTACTTGCAACCCTGTCCGCATACCCACGCGCAGGAGGCGCAGGCGGTAGTTTATCTCATAGTTCGGGCGGTAGCGGTGGCGGAGGGCTCGGAAGCGCCATTGCTTGGTTTTTCCTGCTGCCCGGTCCGGTAAAGATTATCATTTTACTTGCTGTGGCAGGGTACTTCGTTTATAAGTATATGAACAAGGGAAAATCGGGAGGAACGGATATGGAAGGCGGCAGTTCCGCAGGTCCGTCGGGAGCGCCGGAGCCAATAAGCTCTGATTTTATAGCCGCCAACCCGGGGTTTGACCAACAGGCATTTATAAGGAAGGTAAATACCGCCTTTCTCGCCATACAGGATGCGTGGCAGAATAAAAATCTCGCCAAGGTGCGCAGGTGGATATCCGATGGGGTTTACCAGCGGTTTAATGCGCAGTTTACCATGATGAACCTGCTTGAGCAGACAAATATTTTAAGCAATATAAAAATAAAGCAGATTCGCATTGAATCAGCCGCCCGGGAAGGGGATTACAGCATTATTACGGCATCGGTCTATTTCAGGATGGATGATAACTTTATTTGCAAAAGACATCCGGAATTCGATGAAAAATTTACCGGCGACGAGGCAACCGAGTACTGGACATTCATTAAAAAGTCGGGTGTAGCCGAAAAGGACTTATACAACAGCAATGTATGTCCTAAATGCGGGTTTCCGTCGAACGATAAGGGAGGACAAGTAAGCCAATGCGAATCGTGCGGTACGGTTACCTATTTAGGCGACTATGACTGGGTATTATGCGAAATAACGCAGGAAGAGGATTACAAAAAGGACGCCGTCGCCAGATTAACGCCCCAAAACCCATCACTTCAGCCGCTATATACCGATAAAGGAGCCGATTTTTCAATACAGTTAATGGAGGACAAGGCATCCAATGCAATAATGCAATACTTTATATCGAGGGTAACGCGCGACCTGAAATATGTACGGCGTTTTACGAGCGACGAGTTGTTTAGCTCCATTGAAAGCAAACTGAAAGGAGAAGATAAATTCATTTATAACCGTTTATATCTCAATTCAGTGAATCTGGTGGGATGTGTTGAATCGAATAACATATATTATGCCGTTTTCAAAATCAATTATTCATCGATGCGGCTGAAGGAAGAGCCGGGCGGCAAACTTGTAAAACTCGACCAAACGGTTATTGAACGGGGCATGCAGCTTACCCTCGCTAAAAAAGCCGGAGCCGTGCAGAAAACCAAGCTATGGAGCGCCGCCTGCCCCGCTTGCGGTGCGCCCTTTACCGACACTACTCTTACGCAGTGCGATTACTGTGGCGCAAAAATAAATTCATCGGACAACGACTGGGTGATGACGCAGTTGAATCTTGAAGATTGAGCAATATTGGCTGCGTAACGGGAGAGAAATGAGCGCTTTAGGGGAAGCAAAAAAAATGTATTTTTGCACACGAATAGTGAAATTATATTAAATTGCGCGCTGTTTTTTAGTTATATATCTAGGAAAATGAAGTGTAAATTTATTGCAGGTCTTATGTTTTTTGCCGGTTCTGTTGGCGTGATTCTTACTGCATGTAGACAGGGAGGAGTATCAGCAGGTGCAGCTGCGGTAGCCGATACCATACACAACCAATCGGAAAATAACCAAAAGGAATCAGATACTGAAACATATATATTGCCTTCGCCCATGCAAATAGGCGTTATATTCAGAAGAGCAGGATTATCCTATCAACCGGGGCTTACTAACCAGTCAAGCGATATTGCCAGATACGACTCCAAATATGCACAGGCGTTAAACGTGGGTATTTACGGAGCAGACCTGACTTACTGCGTTCTTAACAAACAAACCGGCGATGCGCTCACCTACCTGAAGACCATTCGTTCCCTAGCGGATAAGTTGGGTTTTGGCAGTGTATTTGATGTAGATAATATGTCGAAGCGGTTTGAAAGTAATCTTAACTCACAGGACTCCCTTACCGAGATAACTTCAGACCTGCAGCTTGAAACAGACACCTATCTTAACGAAAATCAAGAAAAATACATAGGAGCCATCTCATTCGCCGGTGCATGGATAGAGAGCATGTATATCGGGTCTAAAGTGTTCGCCACCAGAGCGAACGAGAAGATAAGCGACCGTATTTCAGAACAGATGACCATACTTGATAATCTGGTAAAATGTTTAAATTTATATGTAGGGAAAGAGTCGCATATCAGTGAACTTGTTGGCTCGCTGAAGGATGTGGAAAACAGCTATACCACTTTTCCGGAGATTAAAGCCGCAGGCGAAAGCGAACAAAACCCTAAGCTCACCGATGAACATATTGCACAACTTGGAAAAGAAATAGAAAACCTAAGGCAAAAATTCATATCATAAGATAATCCCGAAAAAAATAAACTTTATGAAACATCTTTCAACATTGCTGATTTCTCTGGCATTCGCTGCCAGCGCGGCTTCTCAAGCACCAGGCGCGTGCGATATACAGGTGCTCACCGATACCTGCAGGGGACGGCTGAAACCGTTCCACTATAATGCCATAAATACGCTCCATATAAATCTGAAAAGCATAAAGCAGACGCCGGAGGTAAATCTAATCGCAATGCCGGGCATGATATACCGGATAATTGTGAATATTTCATCTATGCCCGAAGGTACGGAGGTATCTGTATATAATATGCCTAAGGGGTCGAAAAAAAGAAGCGCATTATATACCTACAATACCGATTCTCTTAAAAAATCGCATGCCGGTTCATTCGACTTTACTGAAGACGCCAACAGATGCGGCAGGATTTTTGTGGACTATACCATACCGGAGGCAAGCCCTAAATTATGCGCAACCGGTTGCGCCGTTATCCTTTCGGGTTGGGAGTCGAGCGACGAACAGGAGTAATCGTACGGTATAGTCCTGATTTATTGAATGACAGTTACTGAAGTACTGTCATTTTTTATTTACAGGGCGCAGCAGAGACGGGATTAATTGCGGTATTCCATTATTGCCCTCTATTCCTGCCTATCGCTGCTTTCGGGGTATTTCATCTTAAGCCCTTTAAGGGTGCGTACCAACTGGTCGGCTATTATAAAATTTCTATACCATTTGTGGTCAGCGGGCACAACCGTCCAAGGAATGGCAGGGCTGCAACGTTCAAAAATCTTCTCATACTCTCTCATAAAATCATCCCAGTACATTGCTTCTCTTTTATCCGCCGGGTCGTATTTCCATTTTTTACGCGGGTCGGTAAGGCGTTCTTTTATGCGTTTGGTCTGTTCCTTTTTTGAAATATGCAGGAAGAATTTAACAATAATAGCGCCATTTTCCTTCAAATTCTCCTCAAAGGAATTAATGATATCATAACGTTTGGCGATTTTATCCTTATCGAGCGTTTTATGAACCGATGGCATTAGTATTTCTTCATAATGGGAGCGGTTGAATATCTGAATCATCCCTCTGGCAGGGGTGTGTAAATGCACGCGGCGTAAAAAATCGTACGACCTTTCTTCGGCTGTGGGCACCTTGAATGCCTTAACCTTTATACCCATCGGATTCATGGAAGAGAATACGTGCCTTATCGTGCCGTCTTTACCTGCCGCATCCATTCCCTGAAGTACAATGAGCAGCGAGCGTTTGTTCTCGGCGAAAAGCACATTTTGCAGGTCGAATAATTCCAGTTTCAAAATGTTTGTTTTCTCCTCAATGATCTTTCTGTCTACCTCTTGTTTTGGTTCAGTAGGTTCTTTTTCAAGGTTTATCATAGTTGATAATTTATTGCAAAGATTCAAAAAAAAATTTGTTCCCGCCTGAAAATATTATACCGACTACAATTGAAACCGGTAGCTATCGGCTTGTTAAAACGCAGAAATTCAAAACATCGGTATAACTGCCCTTAGAGATGCACTGCCCCTATGTAATTTTGCGACCACAAAATACCTGTACGGGCAGTCATACCGACATGAATGTTTTACATTTTTTTCATTGTCGGTATATTTTGCTTTGCACCCCTGTCATAGCTATGGCGGCAAGCGCTTGCAAAATCGCTTACATGAGTATTATAAACGTTCAACTCCGATATTTTTAGAGGAAATCCTGCCGAAAATGAAACCGGTAAACCAAGCAGTATACAAACTTACGCATGATATAACTCATTTACATTCTCTCTTGAATTTTTTAAATTGCCATTATCGTGAAAAATTATGGCATATAGGAAGAGATACCTGCGTACTTTTTATAATGATGGGCAGTATGCTTTCCGGCAAAGAATAAAAAAACTGCCTGAAGTGCTGAAGCCGGAAGATGTACATCGGCTGCGGCTTGCCATGAAAAAGCTAAAGTATGATTACCGGTTGCTCGAATATATCAGCAGCGGAAAATTTGATGCTAAAAAGCAATTCAGTCATTACCAAAAGCTATTCCGCATTGCAGGCGAAGTAAGAGAAGACGACGTAAACAGCAGATTGGCGGAGGAATTAGATATTCAGGCGGATTTGTTAACCCGTTATCGCCATTTTGTAAACCGAAATCATGATACCAACTACAGGTATTTAAAAAAAAGCATCGGAAGAATTGGGAGAAGAAACGCTAAAGTAGTTATACCGGACAACTCTGGTCTGAACAAAAGGATGAATAAAAGGAAATTTGTCCGCCAAATATACAGTGTAATAAAATGGAAGTGCAAAAGGATAAGAAAACTAAACCTGAAAAGTAAAAATACCATAGAAATTCACCGGCTGCGAAAAAACCTTAAAATACTGCACCGTGCAATGAGGGTTTATTCCGAGGTGAATGAATCTAAAAGATTAGATAAGCCGGCAGGTGAGGTAAAGCAGGCGGAAAGGCAACTGGGTGTAATTCACGATAGGGCTGTATTTGTAAGTTCCATGAATGATTTTTTGAAAAAGACAGGCATCGCAAGTATTAGAAGTAAAGAGACGGGGAAGGTGTTCGGGGTGCGGGCTGATTCAAAAAGCAACCGGCTTCCTACTGCTATAATAGATAAAATAGGCAGGGTATTGGAGGAAAGCAAAAACTTCCTGCATTAAATCTGATAAATTTTATCATCTTTGCAGCCCCAAATTGACTCCGTAGCTCAGTTGGTAGAGCAATTGACTCTTAATCAATGGGTCGGGAGTTCGAGCCTCCCCGGGGTCACCTCAGTGGACTGGCAGTCAAATTTTAACGCCAGTCCACTTTTGTTTCGCCCAGAACTGAACCAAAAAACAGTTATTCCAAGCGTGAACTTTCATTTATGGGAACCCTGCAACTTCCGTTGTCGGTTCTGCTTTGCATCCTTTCAGGTCTAAGTATTGACAGCTTAAATCCTGAAACGAATAGAAAGGCTGGAAGGTATAATAACCAAATATTATTTTCCGGGCTGGGTTATCTTGAAAAATGCCGGACAATTAAAGATGCCGGATTCCTGCTGAAAATAAATACTGTCGTACACATGCTGAATCAAAATGAAGTGCTATCTCATTTTATTGGACAAGCCAAACCTGAAAGATGGAAAATATTCAAAATTCTCCCGGTATTGGGTCAGAATTCCGATGATATATCTGGTTTAGAAATAACTGATGCCGAATTCCAACATTTTCTTGATATAAATAAGGACCTTCCGCAGGGCATAGCAATTGTACCGGAAAATAACGATGCAATGACTGGCTCCTACCTGATGATTGACCCAGCAGGGAGGCTTTTTGACAATACTAAGGGTGTTTATACCTATGGTGAGCCAATCTTAAAGGCAGGAATTAATAGTGCTTTAAAAGGTATATATCAGGATTACGGCAAATTTATTGAAAGGAAGGGGCTTTATGTATAGATGCTTAATTTTAGATACTTTTGAACATTATAATTATTATGGGCTTAACCATACATTATAGCGGTAGTTTCAATAAAAATGCTTCGTTATCTGAGATGATAGAGGAAGTAAAGGACATTGCGGAGATATATAAATGGAAATACAACATTTTTGAAAAGCAATTTCCAAAGAATGGCTTAGGGAAAGACGATTTTAACAATAAAATCTATGGAATTCATTTTACACCTCCAGAATGCGAGACCGTGTCCCTTACATTCCTTTCCAACGGTAGAATGAGTTGTCTGCCTAATTTAAGACATTTTGGAAATACTAAGGATGAAGAAAGAAGACAATTCATATACATGCTGTGGACTAAAACACAATTTGCTGGTGTTCAAACACACAAAGTAATTGTACATCTTTTAAAATACCTGAGCAAAAAATACCTTTCAGAGTTCAATGTTGATGATGAAGGACATTATTGGGAAACCGGGGATGAAAAAATATTGGAAAAAACCTTCCGTCAGTATAATGCTTTATTAGATAATGTTTCCTCAGCAATACATAACTTCCCAATAAAACAAGGGGAAAACATTGAACAATATTTTGAAAGGGTTCTTAAAACAATACACTTGAAGAAGAAGAGAAACAAAAAATAATAATCATTTCTTTCTGTTCTTTCTGTTACTTTGCATTATGAATAATATGGCACTCCCGATAAATATAAATGAACTTCTAAATGGCCAAATAGTTGAATGGGAAAGGCTGGAATTTAAAGAGGGCTGGAACCCGGAAGCTATTTTGCATACCATGTGTGCTTTTGCCAATGACACAAATAACTGGGGCGGCGGATACATTATTATTGGTATTAAAGAAAAAAACGGGCGACCTATTCTGCCTCCGTTAGGGCTTAAACCTGACCAAATAGATGCCATTCAAAGAAAACTGTTAGAGCTTTGCCATAAAATAACGCCTAATTATTTCCCGGCAGCCGCTCCTGTAATATTTCAGAAAAAACATATCCTGATATTATGGTGTATAGGCGGAGAAACCCGCCCCTATAAGGCACCTGTTAAATTGGGAGAAAAACCACAACAGGCTTACTATGTTAGGCGTTTTTCCAGTACTGTTAAAGCAAATCATTCAGAAGAACTACAACTATATCAACTTGCAGCAAAAGTCCCTTTTGATGACCGCATAAACCATAACGCACAGATAACAGACCTGAAATTGCCCTTAATTCGCTCATTCTTATCAGAAATCAAAAGCGACTTATATAAAACTGCTGACACTATTCCATTTAAAGAGCTTTGTCAGCAAATGCAAATCGTTAGAGGGCCAAATGAATTTATTAAGCCGGTGAATGTAGGTCTGCTATTCTTTAACGATTCACCCGATAGATTTTTTAGGGGAGCAAAAATAGAAGTAGTGGAATATCAAGATGATGAGGGAGACAAGTTTACTGAAAAAATATTCACAGGCCCACTTAATACACAGCTTCAGAATGCACTCCAGTACATAAAGAATATTGTAATTAAGGAACAGGTAAGAAAAGTAGAAAGCAGACCCGAAGCGGATAGATTCTTCAATTATCCTTATCAAGCAATCGAAGAAGCACTGGCAAATGCAGTTTACCACAGGGGATATGATGACCAAAGCACTATTGAAGTCAATGTTCGTCATAACCGGATTGAAATCTTATCTTATCCTGGGCCTATTCCCCCGGTGGACAATAAGCAACTAAAAAAGCAGCATGTACTTGCCAGGGCTTATAGGAACCGAAGAATAGGTGATTTCCTTAAAGAGTTACACCTCACTGAAGGAAGAAGCACTGGGATTCCTAAAATCAGGAGAGCCATGAAAAGAAACGGCTCACCTGCTCCTGTTTTTGAAACGGACACCGATAGAGCATATTTTCTGACCACCTTGATGATACATAAGGGATTTACAAATACTGTGAATCAAGAGGCTCAAATTGAACAAGAGCAGGACACAAGCGAGGTACAAGTGGGGGCTAACTGGGGGCTAAGTGGGGGACAAGTAGGGGCTAAGTCATTACAGATACTAAAAGCGTGTATTAAACCTAAACGGAGAGCAGAAATACTTGAAATGCTGGATATGGCAAATAAATATAAAAATTATGAAAGGCATATTCTTCCATTGGTCGCAAGTGGATTGCTCGCACTAACTATTCCGGACAAACCCCGAAGCAGCCAACAACAATATTGTACAACAGAGAAAGGTAAAAAACTAATAAAGAAGTGAAACTGATTGCCGTGGAAACACATATAAAGAAAAGGGGCAAATTCTATATATGTTTTTTCAATATGTAAAGAAAAGTGCACTTTTCTTTACATATTGCATAAAATTGATTGGTTATCAATATTTTACATAAGAAAATAAACCAGAGTAGCCAAAACTATTAAAATTCAATTACTATAGGAAGAGTACACTAATACCTCCTCTTCCTACGAATCAGGTAGTTATCAGCTTCCCTTTCAATCTCCTCTATTATTTTCCTGCGCCCGGATTGAATCCATTCATTTATTTCCTGCCGGGAGAAGTAAAGACGTTGGCCTCGCTTGTAATAAGGAATACTCATTTTTGATGTAAACCCGTAAATTGTTTGAACAGACAGGCATAGTAGTTCTGCAACTTGCTTTACGGTTATATATTCATTCTCACTCTGCGGGGCATCCCTGTTAACAATTTCCCGCAGCATCTGCTCAATGCTATCAATTTTCGCCCGGATTTCACCAACAGCTTTAGGAAGCTGCTCAAAAGTTAGTTCATTCATAGGTATTATATATTGGTTATTCCGGCAAAAATAAAGTTAGTAAAATGATTGTTTTTAATTCAATAATTAATTATCAAAAACAATCAGTATGAAAAACATCAAAACATTTGAGAGATTTGCCAAAGGGAAACCAGCAAACAAAGAAAGGAATAACACTTGCGTTATCTACACAAGAGTATCCACAAAAGAACAGGCAGTGCATAATATGAGCCTTGATACTCAGCGACGAGCCTGTGAAACGTACGTTAGGAAACAGGGGTACCGGATTATGGCCTATTTCGTGGGCACGTATGAAAGTGCAAAAACAGATGAGCGCATTGAATTTAACAATATGCTCTCTTTTGTTCAGAAAAGCCGGGAGAAAATCTCATACATTATCGTCTATAGTGTTGACCGTTTCTCCCGCTCCGGGGCAAATGCCATTTATATTACCGAGCAACTTAAACTTGTAGGAATTAGTGTTATTTCCGTGAGCCAGCCGACTGATGTCAGCACACCAAGTGGATGCCTGCAACAGAATATCCAGTTTATCTTCAGTGAATATGACAATCAATTAAGAAGAGAAAAGACAGTTGCAGGAATGAGAGATAAGCTATTACGCGGGGAATGGTGTGTAAAACCACCAATAGGATATGATTCCGTAACCATTAATGGCAAACGTTCAATTGTTGCCAATAAAAGCGGAGAATTAATTCGCAAAGCATTTTTATGGAAATTCTATGAGCATTTATCACAAAGTGAAATAAGTCGGCGCCTTCAGGCAATGGGAATGAAAATTGGCAAAAGCCACTTATCCTGCGTACTCAAAAATCCATTTTACTGCGGCATTATTTCAAATAAGTTGCTTGAAGGAAGAGTAATTCAGGGGAAGCATGAAAAGTTAATTTCACAGGAAATGTTTCTCGCAGTTAATGAGCTATTATTTGCTGCCCGAAAACCCAACTCATGTTATTGCATTGATAATGAGGAATTACCTCTTAAGCAAACACTATTCTGTAATAAATGTGGTGCAAAAATAACTGGCTATGTTATAATAAAGAAAGGCATTCCTTATTACAAGTGCCCGACTCTGCATTGCTCATGTAATAAAAACGCAATGCAGCTTGGTATTTTATATTCGGAATTACTCAGTGCGATAAAAATTGATGACAAGAAGTATCCTTCATTAAAAAAGGAATTTGCCCTCAATTTTATACAGGTAGAAAAAATCACTCATAATAGCTTAAAAACATACAAAGGATACCTTACCTGTGTCAGGAAAAGAATAGAACTTATTGAAGAAAGATTCTCTCTTGATGAGATAAGGGAAAGTCTTTACAATAAGCAACTTGCGAAATTCCAGAAAGAAAAAGAAGAAATTGAAAAACAAATGGAGAAAATAAAGGCCGGGTTGGTTCCAAAAAAGGACATCAAAGAAGAAGCGGAAAAAATAATTAATAACCTGCCTGAGATATGGATGTCGGGCAACCTTCGCACCAAAAGATTAATTCAGGCACTTATTTTTCCTGAAGGAATTCACTATGATAAGGCGATGAATAAGTTATTCGTCAAAAGACTTGCACCGGGCTTTTACTTATCTAAGTTAGCATAGGCGAGGTACAAGTAAAATTATCTGCCCGTTACTATTAAGTGTTCACTTGTTTTTACTGTTCACGAAACATGAACAGTATTTATCTGTGAACATGTGCTAATTCTGCTGCCACGCCATTGACATAATGAATAGTTATTTCGCACCCTAATCAAAAACAAATCAGTATGAACGAAAACGAGACAAAAGAAGAAGGGTATTTACCTAACACCTGTTGTTAACATAGTTATTAAAAATAAAATTTGGAAAAATCTGCTCATTTATATCGATGCAACATTATTATATTGAAATAATTTCATTATACTACAATATTGCATAAAGGTTGTTTATTTGAGGGGCTATACTAATGAGGCACGTCATATTCCTAATTGATTTAAATCATATTAGTATAGGCAATATAGTACTGCTTGGGATAATATAAAGGTAGATAGAGTTTAATTATATCCTTTAAAACATATAATTCGCGTAAATCCTCGTAAATTTCGTTCGATATTGTGTCCCCGGGGTCACATGGAAAAAGATAATACCATTGTAAATCAACAATTTACTATGGTATTTTTTTGGGTAAACAATAGGATCGGTTCTTATTTACAGGAGTTTAAAAAGGCCACTGTACCTTCATTGGCAAAGCATATTCAGGTGGAAAAGGGAAAACTTGAATATTAGTAGCAATCTCCATGGTAAGTTGATTGTTTAAGTAATGGACTTGGAGCCGACTATATTGGCAATTTTTATTACCTTATTGTTATCCACAAAACAAAAAGCCCTGAATTAACAGGGCTTTTATGGCTTTCTTTGTAGCGGGGGCTGGATTCGAACCAACGACTTTTGGGTTATGAGCCCAACGAGCTACCTCTGCTCTACCCCGCAATATATTTTAGAGTTGCAAAGATACGCTAAATATTTTAGTGCTTGTTTATATAATTTAGGGTATAAATTTTCTGAAGAATAAATCCTCTCCCTTTGGAGCTCTTAAATTGATGTTCTCTACTTATTGCTTCCTGCTTATTTCCAAACTCTTATTTATAAATTAACTGCCAAGGTCTGTACCTGACAGAATAACCATTATCAGATAAAAAATTATGTTGGTTTAACCTTTGCTCCAGATTTGAAGTGTAACCTATATATATTTTATCGAAGTCAATAGAATATAGGGCTTAAACCGTGTACATAGTTATTAAATAGTAATACTTTAGATTTTTTTTATCCTACGACCTCAAAAGGGCTGGATTCGATCCGCCGGCTGGCGGATATGAGCACCAAGTGTTCTATCCCGCAATATATTTTAGAGTTGCAAAAATAAGTTACTTTTTATGCGAGTGCTAATGATTTATAAATATAGAGTGCTCCGGTGTAAAGGATTAGTGCCACGAATAGTTTAATTTAATAGTTTTAACGCTTATGAGAACGAAGAATTTACTTATCGTACTTACCTTCATAAATGTAAACTGCACCCAAATAGGTAATAGAGACCCAAATAAGTCAGTTTCTCTCCCAACGCCTTATATTGTTGTTTTAGGTATAGCACAGGACGCCGGTTACCCGCAAGCCGGATGCCATAAGAAATGTTGCAACCTATATTATAGCGGTAAGGCAAGAAAACATTACGTTTCCTGTCTGGCGATTGTTGACCCGGCAGCTCATAAAAGATGGATTTTTGACGCAACTCCCGACTTCGGTTATCAGTTGCATTACCTGGATAGTATAGCACCCGCACAGGATACCCTGCTGAATGGAATTTTTCTTACTCATGCCCACATAGGGCATTATACCGGACTTATGTATCTCGGCAGGGAAGCCATGAATACAAGTCATGTACCGGTATACGCTATGCCTCGCATGAAGGATTTTATAACCGAAAATGGTCCGTGGAGCCAGCTCGTTTCACTTGGAAATATTGACCTGAAATCACTGAAACAGGATAGCGCGATTACCGTATCAGACGGAATCCATATTATGCCTTTTACAGTTCCACACCGCAACGAATATTCCGAAACCGTAG
Organism: Bacteroidota bacterium; assembly: GCA_021823405.1. Classification (GTDB taxonomy): domain Bacteria; phylum Bacteroidota; class Bacteroidia; order JABEUT01; family JABEUT01; genus JABEUT01. The sequence continues at coordinate 29,948 of JAKAOA010000007.1, forward strand.
GTTATAAGATTTATAATAACAAGAGAAGCGTTATTTTTATTCCCGATATTAACAAATGGAATGAATGGAATAAGGATATTCTGAAAGTGATTCAGGAAAACGACCTGTTATTTCTTGATGGAACTTTTTTTAAGTCCGATGAGTTGCCTGGAGGTAGAATGAACAAAGTACCGCACCCATTCATAGAAGAAAGTATGAAGATATTTTCAAAATTTTCGGTTCAGGACAGGAATAAGGTCTATTTTATTCATTTCAACCATACTAATCCCGTAATTTATGGAGATAGCGCTACAATCAGCGAAATAAGCACGCAACACTTTCATATAGCGGAAGAGGGAATGATGTTTCCTTTGCGCTAAGGACTATCATCGCCGCCCAATCCGATTATGCCGGAATCTGCTCGGCGCCCTTTGCTGCATTCAGGCGTTAATTTCCGCAATATTTTTTGCTACGGTCGTTAGGGATTGGCAGTGCGAATATGAAACGGTCCTTATCTGTCCAACTGTAAATATGTTTATCAAAGTCGGTTGCACAATACCCCAACATATATTCGCCTTTTTTGTGCGTTCCTTTGATGCAAAAGATATATTCAAATGAATTGTCGCTTCGTAACCCGGAGATGGTTCCGGTATTGTTTCGTATGGGGACGTGCTTTATCTTTTTCATGCCTATATATATCGGCTTGTTGTCAGACATATCGGTGGGTAAAAGGGGCTGTGCATGATGAACCATTTGAGACATTACTATTATCTCCGGGCCTACCTGCGGCAGGCAGGGTTTGTAGCCATGTTTTGCGGCACTGTCGAGAATATCGTTCCATGGTATGTTCTTCCAACCCGCAAACCCGAGGTCCTTTAGTGAGACAACAACCAGTTGAAGTTTAGAAGAACTATCATAATCCCGGATTTCGCTCACCAAGGTATCCACCATATCACAAACCGGTTTTTCGCCTAACTCGCAACCGTAAAAAAGATTTGCCGAGAAGAGGATGCATTTGAGCGTAATGGTGTCTTTTTTATTATGGTTGCCTCTTGCGTTTGCTCCTATTACGAAGGCAGGGATTATCCAGCTTAGACCGATAATGAGTATCAGCTTTCGCATGGGGTCATGAAATTATTAACAGTATAATAATAACCCGTAACAATGTATTTAACGTGTGTTCTCATTTTTCGTTACAGTTCTTCGGATAGAATCCGGCTTTGCGCTCTCATGAACCGTTTTTAATGGCATTTTTACCGGCAAGCCGGCGTATGCAGTTTGGAAGTGATTTACTTTTCCCCAGACGTCACCCGAAACTGCGAGATAATTATTCCGGATGGAATATATCTTTACATCGGTAAGGTATATCCCTCCCGGAACGCTGTTTAATGTGGAATCTATGGCTTGTTCTATGGTTACTGCTTTAGATTGCTTTAATTCCTTTTTGCTGCCGCCCCTGCCGATAAATAATCTTTCATAATTAGCCGTTGAATCAATTTCCCGGTCAGTCAAAAGGTCGAGCGAACCTATTTCGGTGTATGGACTGATACATGAGGTGATGCACAGACCTGCCAGATAGATAAAACTTCGTGGTTTCATAATTAACAATTTTAGAATAAGTTTAATGAACAAGAAAGCCGACAATGCAAAACCAAATTACACTGATAATTATATAACAGCCCCAGTTATCGCGTTTTCTTATTCTGTATGTCTCGTTCAAATAACCTCTTGTAAACGCCCTGTTGATTTCGGTGGCGTTGTTAGCGGTACACTCTGTATTCTTATTGGAAGTTTTAGTTGTAAATGCAAAAAGGGGTATAAGACCAAGCGCCGGAGTTCCTATAAGGGTTGTGACAATGATTAGTCCATTATCTAAACGCTTTGTTAAATATGATTCATCAGCATGAAAAACACCTCTGAAATAGGAATTGACCATCTCGCTAGCCTCCTCTTCATTGGAGTAAAACTTTTCAGAGTGGCGGAAATTGGCAATAAAAGAAACGGTTGAGGAGTTTATGGAACCTGTTCTCATATTATTAGAATCCTGATTTATAATATTCTCATGCAAGGCAGTTAAATTCATTGAAAGTAGAATCTTTTGCCCTTCTTTCTTATCTGTTGCGCCCTGCGAATGAACAGAATGGGCGAATATCAAAATTAAGAATGCGGGTAATAAAACATCTATTGATTTTTGCTTTCTTAACTTAAAAAGTCCCTTGCGCTCACACCAATTTAGCGTAAGATATTGGTTGGAATTCTGACTTGTCATGGCTCTACACGATTTTGATTTGTAAATCAAAATTATTGCGAGGGAAGGGGGCTTATTATACACGCTGTTATTAATTGGGAATAGTCTGCTACAACATATAAAAAGATTGTAATGAAGTGATAATATTAAAGTCGGACGCCGCCATAATTAATAAGTCATAAACTTTTCATAACTTTTCAACAGATATGGAAAAAATTAAACGGTGTTGCCTAAATTCGCAATCCCGAATTAAAAAATAAATATTCCTTACAAGTCATGCCCGAATTCACACACCTTCACGTACATACCAAATACTCGCTGCTTGATGGCGCCTCGCAGATACCTGCGCTGATGAAGAAGGTAAAGAATAATGGTATGAAAGCAGTCGCCATTACAGACCACGGCAACATGCTCGGCGTACCTGAATTTTGCGCTGAAGCGGATAAGATGGGTATATTACCTATCGTTGGCTGTGAATTCTATATCGCCCCAAGAGGGAGATTTGAGAAAAGTAAGGCAGAAGGCGATGACGAACGCAATTACTATCACCAGTTACTATTGGCAAAAAGTCCTCAAGGATACAAAAACCTCTCTAAACTATGTTCACTTGGCTTTCTTGAAGGGTTTTATTACAAGCCCCGCGTGGACAAGGAATTAATAAAGCAATACCGCGAGGGGTTGATAGCAACTACTTCCTGCCTTGCCGGCGAAATTCCGCGTACAATAATTGCCAAAGGCGAGGAAGCCGGAGAAAAAGCTTTTAAGGAATGGCTTGATGTTTTCGGTGAAGATTATTATATAGAATTACAACGGCACGGAATTAGTGAACAAGACCATTGCAATGAATTACTTGTTAAATGGAGTAAGAAATATAGCGTGAAAATTATCGCCACTAACGATGTTCATTATGTTGATTTACAGGATGCACAGGCGCAGGATATTTTACTCTGTATTCAGACCGGCAAGGATTTCGACGACCCAAAAAGAATGCGCTTTGATAACGACCAGTTTTTCCTGAAAACCAAGGATGAGATGAGTTCTATCTTCAGTGAACTTCCCGAAGCCCTTGATAACACAGAAGAAATTGTTTCAAAAATCGAACCCTTGAAACTGAAGCGTGACATATTGTTACCGATATTTAAATTGCCTGATGGTTTTAATGATGCCGACGAATACCTGAAATATTTGACCATAAACGGTGCAAAGACAAGATACCCGGAAATGACTGAAACGGTGCGCCAGAGAATAGAATTTGAGCTGGGGGTTATCCGAAAAATGGGATTCGCAGGGTATTTTCTTATCGTTCAGGATTTTGTTGAGGCGGCTAAAAAACTTGATGTGCGTGTGGGACCCGGACGCGGTTCAGCCGCAAGTTCTATTGTGGCTTATTGTACAGGTATCACGAATATAGACCCCATCGCTTACAATCTTCTTTTCGAGCGATTCCTGAATCCAGAACGTATTTCCATGCCCGATATAGACATAGATTTTGACGATAAGGGACGCGATAAGGTAATTCAATACGTAGTGGATAAATATGGAAAGGAAAGAGTTGCCCAGATAGTTACTATAGGAACCATGGCTGCAAAAAGCGCCGTTCGCGATGTAGCGCGGACGCTTAAAGTACCCCTGAAAGACGCTATGCGCCTTGCCAATCTTATACCATCTCGAGCAGCAAATCTTCAAGAAGCAATATCGCAGGTAAAGGAACTGTCTGATATTAGAAACGAAGCTGGAACTCCTTTATCCAAAACCCTTGCCCTTGCCGAGGTACTTGACGGAACAGCACGCCAGACAGGTACCCACGCCGCAGGTATTATCATTGCTCCCGATGACCTAAAAGAGTATCTTCCGGTATTCACTCAAAAGGACTCACCCTTGCTCGTAACCCAATACGAGGGAAAGTACGTAGAGTCGGTCGGAATGCTAAAAATGGACTTTCTCGGGCTAAAAACTCTGACAATACTTAAAGACGCTATCGCTATTATTGAAAAAACACAAGGTATAAAAATCGACCTTGACCACCTCCCTCTTGATGATAAAAAGACCTTTGAACTATTCCAAAGAGGCGAAATGATTGGCATTTTCCAATTCGAATCGCAGGGAATGCAGCAATATTTAAAAGAATTGAAGCCGACAAATATCGAGGACATAATAGCAATGAACGCACTATATCGACCAGGACCCATGGACGATATACCGGCTTATATATCCCGCAAAAACGGAAAAGAAAGGGCGAAGTCCTATCACCCCATAGCCGATAAAGTGCTTGAACCCACATTCGGTGTTATCGTATATCAGGAACAGGTGATGATAATATCGCAGGTAATGGCCGGATTTAGCAAGGGTCAGGCAGACGTGCTGCGAAAAGCGATGGGCAAAAAGGACATGGCTTTGATAGGAAAGCAAAAAGTGGATTTTATAAAGGGTTCGGTGGCAAATGGAGTAGATGAAAAAATCGCCTCGGAACTGTTCGATAAGATGGCGAAATTCGGCGGTTACGGTTTCAACCGTGCGCATGCCGCTGCTTACTCAATTCTTGCCTATCAAACTGCCTATTTAAAAGCCAATTATCTCCCGGCATTTATGGCTGCAGTGCTCACCAATAGCATGGGCGATATAGAGAAGTTGACATTCTTTATTGATGAATGTCGAAAAATGGGATTGACCGTTCTCGGACCAGATATTAATAAGAGTGAACATAGTTTCTCCGTAACCTCAAGAGGAGAAGTGAGTTTTGGACTGGGGGCGGTAAAGGGTGTCGGCGAAGCTGCAGTCGCCACAATTGTTGAAGAACGAGAAAAAAACGGACAGTTTAAAGACATATTCGACCTAATGTGTCGCGTTAATCTACGCAGCGCAAATAAAAAAACGTTTGAAAACCTCATCATGTCGGGCGCTCTTGATACATTTGGAATTACACGGGCGCAATACTTCTTCGCCGAAAACGGAAGGGATACATTTCTTGAAATCTTGCTTAAGTATGGCGGCGCTTCACAAAGCATAAGCAGTGACAATCAGAATTCACTGTTTGGAGACGATGCAGGTATGACGGTTTCGAAACCGAAAGCCCCCGACTGCCCGGCATGGAGCCGGCTTGAACTTATTAATAAAGAAAAGGAGGTTGCCGGATTTTATATATCAGGGCATCCGCTTGACGATTTTAAATTCGACCTGGAGCAATTTTGTAAAAATAAAATTTCCACCCTAAACGACTTGTCTCTACTGAAAGGAAAGGAGGTTATCCTTGGCGGACTAGTGATTGGTGCGCAGCACCTCATTGCTCAAAATGGTAACTTTTGGGGAACATTTACTCTTGAAGATTTTACAGGAAGCATCGGACTTAAATTATTTAAAGAGAATTACCTGAAATGGAAACATCTGCTCGTACCCGGGACATTCCTTTATATAAAAGGTAAAGTTGAATCTTATAAAAACGACGGACAGTTCGAAATAAAGCCAACCAATATCGAACTCCTTTCCGGAATCAGGGAAAAAATGACGCAGAGCATTACTCTTACAATCCCGTTAAACGGTGTAAAAGACGATTCCATTAGGAATATTTTCAATGTAGTTAGCGCTTATCCGGGTAATTGCTGTCTGAAAATAAATCTGTTTGACATTGATGAGAATATGTCAGTCGAACTTGTGTCGCGGAAAATAAAGATACATTTAAGCAATGAGCTAATCAATCAATTGGAATCATTTAAGAGTATAAGCTATAAACTTAGTTGATTATCAATAATGAATTGTTATTTTCGCCAACAATAACCTTATAGATTTAACCATGACACAAACATTGAAATGCTATTCCAGACGACTTGTATTCTCCTTTATTTTCTGGATATCTTATATTGTCCTTACCGGAAGCGGCATTATGAAAGCCCAATGTCTAACCTAAGGAACCGACGTTTTTGGCCTCGGCATACGTCTCGGTATTTATAATATTCAAACCACCTTATTGAATCCGCCCAGGGAACTACCTCCACTCCCAATAATGGACGAGCGGCAGATGTTATATACCCCTTTTCATTTGATAAGGCATTAAGCGATAGGATTACTGTGGGAGGGCAATTCAGGTATAATTCATTCATAATAGGTAAGGATAGTTCTGCACAACAACTCAACGTTGCGTGGGGAATTGATTTCGGACCTGATGCGGCATTTCATTTTGTCCGAACGGGTCATACCGACCTTTATATACAGGCATTTGCCGGCTTTGCATATCTTAAATTAGCCAATACCAACCTTGCCTATCAGGGAATATTTACTGCCGGCGGGCTAACTTACGGACTTGAGTTAGGTGCTCGCTTTTATATAGGCAACCATATTGGTATCCTGTTAAATATAGCGTACTCCGGTTACGATTATCCTAATGGCACAGCTACCGGCGGCGGATCGTCTGAAAACCTGCGTCTGTTCTTTACAGGTTCTACTTATGGGACGGGTTTATGCTATAGATGGTAATATACAGATTGTAGAAGGTATTACGACCGCGTCCCGATAGTTATCGGGACGCCCAACTTCCACTCTTTACTAAACTGCGCTTAAATGGGTTTGCGAATTTTCGCAACCCGATAGCTATCGGGTTCAATTGTAGTCGGTATAATACGATGTAAAGAACCTGATTAACTGAAAATATTGTATTTGAAAATGCACCAAAATGCGCGGATACCGTCGCGCCAGTTTATTTTTTTCCCTTCCTTATATGTTCTGCCATAATACGAGATACCGACCTCATAAATTCTAATACCGGGTATTCGGGCTATTTTGGCGGTTACCTCCGGTTCAAAGCCAAACCTGTTTTCCTTCAGGTTGACTTTCTTTATAATTTCTGACTTAAAAAGCTTATAACAGGTCTCCATATCGGTCAGATTCAGGTTGGAGAGCATATTAGAGAAGAACGTAAGTATTGCGTTTCCTATCGAGTGCCAGAAGAACAGAACCCTGTGTGGGTTCTCGCCCATAAAACGAGACCCGTAAACCACATCGGCAAACCCCTCCATAATAGGGGTAAGCAAACGATTATATTCGCGCGGGTCATACTCGGTATCGGCATCCTGTATTATAATATAATCACCAGTTGCCTTTTTTATTCCTTCCCTTATTGAATAACCTTTGCCGCTGTTTTTAGTATTATTGAAAAGTAAAATTTCCGCCGAAGAAGATTTCTTTATATTCTCGGCAATATAATCTTCAACAATCTTTTGGGTATTATCATTCGATGAATCGTTTATAACCACAATCTGTCGTTGCAGTCCAAAATTAAGTGGTACTGTAGTTACCTTATCCAGTATTACCCGTATGGTGGCAGATTCGTTGTAAGCAGGGATAACTATGGAGAGCGTTTGGTTCACGGCATTTTAATTATTCTTGGGACAAAGATATATCAATTCCTAATGGCTCAATTCTGCTCTGCATAAATCCATATCTTTGCCGACTGAATTTTAGGGAGAGTTGTCCGAGTGGCTTAAGGAGCACGCCTGGAAAGCGTGTATACCCGAAAGGGTATCGTGGGTTCGAATCCCTCACTCTCCGCTGAAAGGGACTTCCTTGATAAAAAGGGGTGAGTCCCTTTATCATTACCATGTAAACCCATTGCTAATTCACTTGTAAAAGGTTTTTATGTAGATAAGAATGCTCATACCTTTAATTTGACGCACCTATCGGGTAATCTATTTTGTTACATCTCTATTATAGGCATCCATTACAATATGGCTGTATTTTCTTCGGTTATAGCGAAGATATAAGGTTATCCCTTCGGCGGCTAAACCTGCAAGTACCAGGGACCTGCCTATGGTTCGGTTTTCCTCTAGCGAGGCAGATGAATTGCCTGATACAAGCCCGCCACTATGGTATCTCACAGAACGATTTGTGGCAATAAGATAAAGTCCGTCTCCTAAAAAAAAGATACCTCCGAGTAAAGTAATTGTGTGCCATGTTCTTCGTTTTTCCACCTTGTCTATGAGTGTATCCAGATGTCTATCGTGCAAACGAGCGGCTATATCGAGCATATCGGGCTCTGTTATATAATCATTTTTATAATAATACCCCCACCCGCTCGGTTGAATTGTGAGGTCATTTTTACCGCCCGGATGGGTTGGCATAACAAATCCTGCAAAAGATTCGCGGGCACCATTCGCGTAGAATACATAATTTATATCTGCTTTTGAGATGGTGAAAGTTGGACCTTCCTGATAGTCGAACCGCTTATATCGAATATTATCAGGATTCACTTGCGTAAGCACAACAGCAAGTTTCTCTCCGTCCCTCTTCGCAATGGTATCGGCTTTTTTTATATTGGCATCTATTACCCGATGGAGAGCGCTATCTTGCTGGGCAACAGCTAAAAGCGATATCCAACAGAAAAACGCTATTGACAGATTTTTTTTCATTTGGGTATTGAATTGTAAAATTAATAAAAATTTCTGTTTATTAAAAGACCTCGCCGATATTGAAAAAGAATCCCCGCGAACCTTGTGTTCCGAATCCGTAGTCGATACATAGGTTGGTATTGGAATATTTATTTAGTTTTATACGTATTCCCGCTCCTTCACCGGGGCTGATAACACTGTTGCTTACCAAACTTACGGTTCTGGGCGTAGTTTCGGCATTGGCGAATATCACACCGCCAAGCAATCCGTTCTTCAGAATGTTAAACCTCAATTCCGATTCCAGATAGAACATATTGTTCCCCCGGAACCTGCCTTGTATATATCCCCTGCCAGTGTTATTATAGGTATCCCAGCCAGTGCTGGGCAGGTCAAGGTATGGAGGTTTGCCTCCAAAGGTGAATACATCCCAGCTCCATAATGCCAGTTTGGTTGTTCCGCGCTCGTTTAGTTTTATATACTTACGCATTTCAATTTGCACCTCTTGCCAGTCGTCGTCGCTGCCAAGTAAAGTTGAATTCCACCGGTAAATTATGCTGCCGTAAAATGCGCTAACAGGGTTATTGATATTTTCGCGGTTATCATATTTCAGATGCGCTACCAATCCTGATGATACGGTTTGCTTGTCATTATTGTCATAATAGTTGAAATCGGTCAAATCGCTGTAATTTTCAATATTCCAGTGGTAATCGAGATTGTAGCCCAGACCGCCATATAGGTTGGTTGCCAGTTTAACCAATGCTTCCTGGTCGAATTTAAAGTAGGAGTAATCTATTGTATCCACCTGGTTCAAAAGAGAATGACTACCCAAACCATAGGTATATGAGGGATATTTGTAAAATCTCCAGTCGCTTAAAAAATTTATTTTGTTATTGGCTGTCCAAATACTACCAATAAGAGGCAATATTGCTTGCTGCATAAAGGAATATTCCGGATTAAATGTAATTACGGAGAGATTGGTATTCTCGGCGGAAGTGTAGAATGATACATTGGTTGCCAGAATTGCCACACCTCCTGATTGAAGAGCATAACCGGCTACAGGGAATACCGACCAAAGCAATTTACCCGGTATTTTAGAACTGTCATCCCTGCCGGAGCGTTTTAATCTGAATGCCTTGACGATTAAATCGGGAACATCCTTTTCCCCATGATCTATTAGCTGACTTTTTACTGTACCGGTGTCGCTCGCGTTAGTAATTGGGTTTTGAGCTATGTCCGTAAGCGGAAAAAGTAAGGTAAATGCCGTGACAAGATAGTTAGTTACTCTTATTTTTCTGTTTAACAATTGTTTAACTGGTAATTGATGAACCTTAAATTGGATAATTTAAAGGGTTGAAGGTTTAACTAAATCCGGTTCTATACTTTTATTCGGGATTATTCATCCGTGTTTACTGCAATGTTATTAGAATGTTTCATTAATTAAAAAAGTACATATCCACCTGTATTAAAAGCGGTTGTTCAGCAAAATAAATTGGCATTAGTTCTTTTCAATGAAAATAGCTACGCCTGAAAGTATGGATTTGAAAAAAAGCCCCGCAAGGAACCGAATATGGTCAGCTTTCGTATTTTTTTACAATTACCGAGGCATTATGCCCGCCGAATCCGAAGGTATTACTAAGGGCGGCACGTACTGTTCGCTTTTGCGCTTTATTGAATGTAAAGTTCAGTTTATTATCGAGCTCCGGGTCGTCGGTAAAGTGGTTTATGGTAGGGGGCACAATATCATTCTTTACGGAGAGTATGGCAGCTATTGCCTCTATGGCGCCGGCTGCACCGAGTAAGTGCCCGGTCATACTTTTCGTGGCGCTTATATTTAAGTTATATGCGTGGGCGCCGAATACTTTTAAAATGGCTTTTGTTTCGGCAATGTCGCCGAGAGGTGTGGATGTTCCGTGTACGTTGATATAATCTATTTCAGCGGGCTGCATACCGGCGTCGGCAAGAGCCGATTTCATTACGTTGATTGCGCCAAGCCCTTCGGGGTGAGGCGCTGTAATGTGGTAAGCGTCTGCGGTCATTCCAACTCCTGCCAGTTCTGCATATATTCTGGCTCCGCGCGCTTTGGCTTGTTCCATTTCTTCCAATATAAGTGCGCCTGCTCCTTCTCCCATTACAAAACCATCTCTGTCTTTATCAAAAGGGCGGGAGGCGGTTTGAGGCGAATCGTTCCGTTCGGAGAGCGCTTTCATAGCATTAAATCCTCCGATGCCTGCCTGGTCGATGGCGGCTTCGGAGCCGCCTGCAACAATTATTTCAGCTTTGCCTAGCCGTATATAGGTTGAAGCGTCAATAAGTGCATTGGTTGATGAGGCGCACGCCGATACGGTGGTAAAATTAGGTCCGCGCAACCCGTACTTTATGGCTATGTGCCCTGACAGTATATCAACAATCATCTTGGGGATAAAGAAGGGATTAAAGCGCGGTGTACCATCACCAAGTCCATACCCGACGCATTCTTCGTAAAAGGTATCGAGTCCGCCGATACCTGAACCCCAGATTACACCTGCTCTGTCTCGGTTGATTTTATCAAGTTCCAATCCCGAATCCTTTATGGCTTCGGCAACGGCAACAAGCCCATATTGCGAGTAAGCATCCAGCCGGTGGGCTTCCTTTCTTTCAAAATAATTTTCGGCTTTAAAACCTTTCAGTTCGCAGGCAAATCTGGTTTTAAACTTAGCCGGGTCAAAACGTTTGATTGGCTGTGCGCCACTAACGCCAGCAATCAGGTTAGACCAATATTCAGGAAGTGTGTTTCCAAGAGGAGTAAGAGCTCCTATTCCGGTAACTACAACGCGTTTTAACTCCATGAAGGTTCAAGGAGTATTATTTTACGTTAGCTTCAATGTAGGCGATTGCCTCTCCAACGGTACTTATCTTTTCCGCCTGTTCATCAGGAATGGCAATATTGAATTCCTTTTCAAAATCCATAATAAGTTCCACTGTGTCGAGTGAATCGGCGCCTAGATCGTTCGTAAAACTTGCCTGGGGAGTTACTTCTTTTTCATCAACTCCTAACTTATCCACAATAATTTTCTTCAGGCGTGATTCGATGGAAGCGTCATTTTTAGTTGTCATGAGTTCAATGTTTTTTAAATTGGCTGCAAAAATAATAAAAATGACTTACAATAGTAAAAATTAAGAATTATGTTTAAAAAAATGAATGTGGTCAATATATATTACTTTTGTATTGCTCTTTTTTTTACTATGTTCAACAATCAGGTAAAATTGTAAAAAGCAATCAAATCCGAAATAACAGATAATATGGAAGACAAGAATAAGGCAGGGCAGGTGAATATCAATATTGAATTGCCTGAAGATGTTGCCGAGGGCATTTACTCGAATCTCGCAATCATCACCCACTCCAATTCGGAATTTATCGTGGATTTTATCAGAATAATGCCCGGAGTTCCGAAAGCCAAAGTTAAAAGCAGAATACTTCTTACGCCTCAACATGCGAAACGGTTGCTTAAGGCATTGAAGGAAAATATGGCGAGGTACGAACAAATACATGGCGCTGTAGAAGATACTGAAGTGAATGCTATACCGATGAATTTTGGCGGTCCAACGGCGCAGGCGTGAATTCAATTAAGCCGGCTTTCAAGAGCAAATATTTCTTTCGTCTTACCAGACCCCTCAATCTGCTAATCATTGTATTTACAATGTATGCGGTACGCTTCGGTTTCGTTTATCCTTCCTTTAGCGTTTACAATGAATCTCTGCATGTTAATGAATTTGTTTTTGCTTTATTTGCTTTTGCCTTTGTTTTAATGGCAGCGGGCGGCTATGTAATTAATGATTACTACGATGTGCAGATTGATACGATTAACAAGCCCGGTAAAGTTATAATTGGCAGGCATATATTGCCGAAAGATGCTTTAATTTTTTACCGGATATTAAATATTGCGGGCGTTATTGCAGGGTGCGCTTCGGCATTTTTAATGGGGCTGCCTCTGTTGGGTTTTATTTTCGCCCTCTACATTTCCGGCTTATGGTTTTATTCTTATTCTCTTAAACGGCGTTTGCTTACGGGTAACCTGATTATCGCTTTTTTTGTCGCCCTTGTGCCATTGGTATCCGGTGTTACAGAATATTCTTCATTAATGAAGAGTATGGATTCTATTGCGTTGGTATTGGCTCCATGTTGGCTTTATGGACTTATCGGAATTTATAGTTTATCCATTTTTGCCTTACTTACTACCCTGGCAAGAGAAATTGTGAAAGATACGGAAGATATGGACGGGGACAAGTCAGCAAACAGCCGCACCCTTCCGATTGTCTTTGGTACCAGAGCGGTTAAGATTACCGTTACCACGCTTTTATTGGTAGTTTTATTTTTTTTCTTGGGTCTGTTGCTATTTATATGGAATCAGTTCGGTTATAGTATTGCATTCCTTCTTTCCGCATTACCGGAGACGCTTATGATATTTATAGTCGTGAGTGTGATAAGGGCGCAAACAAATAGAGATTATCATAACATCAGCCAATGGATAAAATTTATGATGATTGGCTGTACTCTTTATCTGGCTTATATTTGTTATATAACGGAAGGATTATGTAAATACCATATACCATTAAAATGAAAATTCTGCTCGCCTCCCAGTCCCTTCGCCGCAGGCAATTGCTTGAAGAAGCAGGGATTAGCTATTCGCTGTTATCGAAGGAAACCGATGAGTCCTACCCTGCGCATTTAAGATGTGAGGGTATTGCGCGTTATGTATCCAAAAAGAAATCGGATGCTTTTGCAAACGAAGATATACCGGATAATACCTTAATCATTACTGCCGACACTATTGTGTGGCTGGAAAATGAGGCATTATTCAAGCCCAAGGATGAACCTGATGCGATAGCCATGTTGGGCAAACTGTCGGGCAGAAGGCATACAGTGGCAACCGGGGTGTGTCTCCGTTCGCGCAGAAGACAAAAAGTTTTTCACGTTCTTACGGATGTGTTCTTCAAACCGCTATCGGTTGAGGAGAGAACCTATTATGTAGAACACTATAAGCCGTTTGATAAATCGGGCTCGTATGGCATACAGGAGTGGATAGGGCTTATTGGTATAGAACGGATTGAGGGTTCCTATACCAATGTGATGGGATTACCGATGAAGGAACTTTACGAAGAACTTTTATTGTGGAGGGAATGAAACCGAGAACTTTACATAATATACCTGCTACACTGCAGGATTAGGTAAACTGTCGGGGAAGAATATACGGAATACAATTGAATTTGCTCCAATTCATAAACTTCTTTAGGCGCTGTTTAGTGAAGAGGTTAAGTTGGGCGCTCCGATAGCTATCATAACGCGATAGCAAAATCGCTTACGAACAGTATGCAATCCGGACTCTTGTTTATTCCCCTTTCCTTAATCCTTTTATGCCGTCTGGTCTTGTTTCTTCTCCGACAACGACTTGATGGAAGTTGCCAGAACCCATATAACAAGAAGCAATATTATCATAAGGAACATCAATATATATTCGGTAAAACTGAACATGGAGAGCAAACCTCCCGACTCCTGTGCTTGCGCCTTTGCGGTCTTTTCAGTGGCAATAGTAACCTGGTCAATACCGTTATTTTGAACGCTTACCGCCGGTGCTGCAGCCGCTGCCGGTTGTTCCACGCTTTCCGACTTGATATAAGCAAGGATAGATTTTATCTGGTCGTCGTTCAGCGGCTGGTCGGGCATCGGTATGCTGCTGTTATCATTAAATAGCTTAACTGCCGCGGGGTCTCCCGCTTTAACCATCGCCTGCGAACCCTTCACCCACTTCAATATCCATGCCTCCGGATGCCTGTCCTGAACGCCTTTTAAGTCAGGACCTACCAGTTTCCCTTTTCCAATTGTATGGCATGCGCCGCAAACTGTCTTGAAGAGGGTTGCTCCCGAATCATCGGCAAAGGATTGAACAAAAGGCGCTAAACTTAGCGCAGCGGTAATAAAGAGAGATTTAGCTTTCATAATTATGACTTTTTTAATCTTGGTATCTGAATTTGGTTTCAAAAATAAAATGGTTTGTGGGGGTAACTTATGACAAAAGTCATATTATTTAACGATTGTTAAAAATAATATCGTTTCAGTATAACTGCCCATACAGGTATTTTGCACCGACGATGAAAAAATGCAAAAGATTAATGCCGGTTAACTGCCCGAACAGATACTTTTTTCTCGCAAATTCACTTACTGGCTGTATAAAAATGAAGGTTCAACCGGAACACATTGAAGATGAAATGCGGCAGTAACCGTTAATTACACTGCAATTGTCGCTATTCAATAGCTATTTAACTGAAAAAATGTGCGACCTTAACGAGATAGTCGTGGTTAAGTATTTTTATCTTTTTGCCGGAGAGCGCTATGCTCTCTTCTTCGCTCAACTCCATTAATAACCTTGTGGCTGTTTCGCGAGCGGTGCCTATCAGGTTGGCGAGTTCCTCGCGTGTAATACTTACGTTAATCGTACCGTCTTTGCCTACTCCATATAGTTCTTTTAGTACAAGAATACCTTGCGCAAGACGCTCCTTCACGGATTTTTGCGCTAAATCTGTTATGGTCTTCTCGGCTTCCTTTAATTCATTTGATAACAGTTCCATTAATTTTACCGCAAGCTTCGGTTCCTTTTCTACCATCATCTTAAAGGATGCCAAAGGGTAGTAACAGATTAAGGAACGCTCAATAGCTATTGCCGAACAGGAATATTTATCGCTGCTCAAAATGGCTCTGTAGCCCATTACGTCTCCGCTTTTGGCAAGGTGAACTATCTGCTCCTTGCCGTCAACCCCTGTTTGGATTATTTTCACTTTACCGTCTCTTAAGCAAAAAAGGCCATGCGGATAAGCGCCTTCTTCAAATATTATTTCGCTTTTCTTTACTACAAGACATGACTTAGCCAGGTTAAGCTCATTAACGGAATCATGATTCAATTCGGAAAAAATGGAATTGACTCTGACCGGGCAATTATAGCAATCAGTGTTTATGGCTTTCACCGCATCCGGGGGGTTGATGCGCAAATTTATGATAAAAGCCGTTAAGTATAAATTTTAGGATAATGTTTCCTTAATTTCCCTTTTCCATCTGCTTTCTCTTTGCGCGCATCCAGAAGAGTATGGCTCCCGTGCCGGTTATAGGAAGCAGCGCCATCAGCAGTGTAGATTGATTGTATGCCTTTTGGGTGCGCTTTGTTCCGCCCGCCTGACATAATGGGCATGCACCTGACATAAAAGGCAGCGCGAATATAGTAACCAATAAAAGTACCGATTTTATCTGCTTGTTTCTCATATTACAAAAATTTAGCGATTATCAATACAATCAGAACGAAGGGTAAATATGCAAATGAACCGAACATTAGAAAGAGCGCTGATTTTTGCGTAAGATTACGCCAGAGGCGGAAGGCAGAAAGAGCTAACCCGGAACCTGCAAGCGCAATAAGCCAGATAACCGTTTCACTTAAAGGATGATAAAGATGAAGCAGCAAACCGGCCGGAATAATCAGAAACGTGGAAACCATTATTATTATCGCCGACAGGCGGGTTCTGCCTCCTGCACTGGGCATCATTTTAATGCCCGCTTTGGCATATTCTTCGTCGAGAAGCCAGGCGATTGACCATGTATGCGGAAACTGCCACAAGAACTGAACAGCAAATAAAAGAATGGCGCCGGCGGATATTTTTCCGGCAGCAGCGGTACAACCGATAACTACGGGCAGTGAACCGGCAATTGCGCCCGGTAATATGACAAGGCGATTAACTTTCTTAAGGGGGGTATATATACCGGCATATAACGCCATTGCCGCGATACCCAACAGGGCGCATAACCCGTTAATTATGAGCAATAAGATTAATCCGGTACCTCCTGTAATAAAAGCAAAAGTTAATGCTTCGCTGACTTCCATTCTGCCGGATGACAGCGGTCGGTAACAGGTGCGTTTCATCAGTTTATCCGAATCTCTTTCTATAATTTGATTCATTGTGTTCGCGGCGCCGGTTATCAGAAAACCGCCCACCGACAACAACCAGATGATGAGCGGATTGACTAATCTGTTACACTCCCACAGATATGCCATAGCTGCCGAAAAGACAACGAGGAAGGACAACCGCAACTTCATTAATTGCGCATAGTCAGCCACTTTCGTTTTCAGTTGGCGGACGGGATAAATATCGAAGATTACGCTTTCCTTTTCCATTTATAATTAACCATAAATTAGGTTGAGAAATACGGGACTAAGATAAATAAACAAGCGCATAAAGTATAGGCCATACCATAACTACAAAGTACCAATACATACTGCAAACCGCAATTTTGTTCCTTTTACTTTCATCTGATTTGAGTTTGCCGAGAGAGGACAGAAGATAGGATAAAATGATTAATCCCGCAAGAACATGGATACCATGCATACCTATTAAAGTATAGAAGAATGCCCCATAGATGCTTGAATGGGTAGTTAAACCAAAGTTTAAAAGCTGTATCCATTCAGTTCCCTGTATTATGAGGAATATGGTGCCGAGGAGAAGGGTTATAGTGAGCAGGCGAGTATTGTTGCGCACGTACTGTTGAGGCGCCCTGAATTGCCTGCCGAACAAATAAAGTGTTACTGCGCTGACAATAAGGATAAGAGTATTGAAGGCAGTTGCACCTACAGGTAGCCGCGGTTGCCCCGCCGGAGGCCATACCATAACATTTGCCCGATTAACGATATAGGCACTTATAAGTCCGGCGAAGAACATTGCCTCGGTTGCAAGAACGAAAATCATTCCGAAGACGCCATTGGAGGCAATTCTTCTTTCTGTTACCGGCGCAGTTATCGTTGATTCCATTTCTCTTTTTATTAACGGGGCAAGGTGACATCCCTTGGTACTGCTGTTATATCGGGATAAACGCCTAAAAAGAAGGCGAACAGGATGAGCAATACCGCAGCAATAACCATAAACAGAAATAAAGGTTCATATCTTAAATGCATAAAGTTCCGCATTACAAGGGAAGTTTTCCAAACCGCTGTTGCGAATATGAAAAAAATAGCCCATGCAGGTGAGAAAATGTAGCCGATTACCAAACTTAATGCAAGAAGAGCCAGTAATGATAGCAACACCTTTCCATAATGCGGGTGACCATGATATTCGTGCACTGCATCGGGATAAATAACATTGTCGTTATTCTGATTGATGGTTTCCATAATTAAATGATTGGTTGTTAATTATTAGTTTCTATTTGGCTATATAGAGTAACGGGAACAGAAAAATCCAAATTAAATCGACCATGTGCCAGTACATTCCTGCAAGCTCAACCCGGTGAAGGTTTTTGCCATTTTTTACCTGCATCATAATGATAAACATTACAATCATTCCAACAAGTACGTGCGTTCCATGAAGGCCGGTCATAATATAATAGAACGACCAGAAGAGCGAACCTACATGGTCTCCTGCCTGCTGGAGCATTGGACTGGTAAAGGTGAAACCTTCATTTATCTCTCGGTAATATTCTATTCCTTTATCTACGAGAAACATTAACCCGCCGGCGATTGTGCAACTCATCCATGTAAGCACTTTAGGGATATCTCTTCGTTGGGCAGCTTCATGAGCCCTGACGATAGTATAGCTGCTGCATAGAAGCACCACTGTATTCAATGCGCCTATGAATGTTGACGTATGGGCTGCCATGGCGCTCCATTGGGGATAACGCAGGCGGTATTCGAGATAACAACCAATAAGTCCGCCGAAGATTACAAGTTCACCGGCAATAAGTACCCATAAGCCCATACGTCCCTCCGGCACTTTTTTAAGGTTCATTGAAAGATGGCTCTGATGTGTTGTATCCATAACAGATTTATTTATTTTGTTTGGTAGCCGATTCCTTTCCGGGAACGTTTTGAGGCAGATAATCTTCGGCAACGCCCGGCAAACTGTATTCATAAGGTCCCCGATAAACCAGTGGATATTCCTTAAAATTACCATGTGGCGGAGGCGATTCGGCAAGCCATTCAAGGGTGGTAGATTGCCATGGGTTTTTAACTCCTTCTTTAGCTTTGGCAAGGCTGGTCACAACATTATAGATGAATATAAACTGACTTACTATTAGTGAAATTGCGCAAACGGTGGCTATTTTTTCAAAGGTCATATAGGGTTCTCTCATAACAAGGCTGAAATCGGAATAGTCGTTAATGCGGCGGTGCTGTCCTGCGAGCCCGTTAAAGAATAAAAGAAAAAAGGTACCGTTGAAAAAGAGGAAGGTGAGCCAGAAATGAATTTTGCCGAGTGTTTTATTTAGTGATTTGCCTGTAAATTTCGGAAACCAGAAATAAACGGCGGCAAAAAAACCGAAAAA
>JAKAOA010000088.1 GCA_021823405.1 Bacteroidota bacterium
TTGTCCGTTCGGGTAGTAATATTTATTGGTGCTGTCTCGTTTGCCGCTTTCATTATAATGAAACTCGTGTTGCACGGTTCCGTTCTCATAATTCAGCTTATAATTACCTACCCATCGGTTGTTTTTCCAAATTCCTTCCTCATTCACCTTGCCGTTTTCAAAATAGGTTACCGTATATCCATCTGGGCGGTTATCCTTAAAGGTAATTTTGTTCTTAATCATACCACCGGGAAAATATTGTATCCAGATGCCCTGTTTCAGATTGTCTTTATAATTACCCTCTTCTACTTTATCCTGATCGGTATAGCCGGGCAGGTGCCTGTCGGAGTTTCTTATAATCCAATGACCCTGTCGCCAGCCCTTTGAATCTGTCCAATTAAGAGTAGTATCCTGCGAGATAATATTTTTACCCCACCCGGTACTAATCATAAGTACCGAAAATACAAAAAGGAGATATTGCCTCAACGCTATGGTAAATATATTCATCCGCATAAATTTTAAGGTTCCGAAAGAGAGCTTTATCCTGAATTGTAAATCAAATATACGAATTATTTTATCTAATGTTACAAAAAAAGTTATATTTTTAGACAAGCAACTCTATTATACGACTAAAACGATTAAATATGAGACAGATTTACTCAAAATTCAGATGCCGTTACTATTATTTTGAACCAGACGAACCAATGTTAATTTATGTTCGATGTCAATAAATCATAAAATATTGATAATCAAAATAAAGTCGGGATTTATGGATTGAATGGATTTAAAAAGAAATATTACCTTTGTACGATTTTAATGTTGGAAAATGGAGGTACCATCGCCTGAACAATCTGGAAATAACGTTCACCCGGAAAAAAGTCGTGAAAACCGACTGCTGATAATTGTAATTTTCATTTTAGCATTCCTGTTACTCCTACTTGGATGGCAATTCTGGAAACAGAAGCAAACCACCCTCGTTATTGAAGAAACTGCGGTCGCTAAAACAGACAGCGTAAGCACGCTTACAAGCGACCTCATTAATCTGCAAGCCCAATATGCCTCACTGAAAACCTCCGACCAGACCATTGAACAAGAGCTTGCCAGCAAGAAGGACACTATAACCCTGCTGATGCAACAGGCGGAAAAGTATAAGAACGACCCATATATAATAGCCAAACTGAAAAAGGAAACCGAAACTCTGCGCGAAATAATGAAAGGTTTTGTGGTAACCATTGACTCACTCAACACCCTGAACCATGTGCTTACCAATGAAAGAAACGTGGCGGTGGAATCGCTTCAAGTGGAAAAGGGAAAATCCATTAAACTAACGCAGGAAAAAAGCCAGCTTCAGAATCTGGTACATACCGGTTCTTTACTCGGGGCCGCCAACATTAAAGCGGAAGGAGTGCATTTTAACTTTTTGAAAAAAGAAGTAGTTACAGATAAGGCAAAAAAGGTCGAGAAACTGAAGATTAGTTTCACAGTTACAGCCAACCGCATTGCGAAATCGGGAAACAAGAATATCTACTTCAGGGTTTTAACGCCCGACGGCAAGGAACTATCCAAAACGGGCGACGATGCAAGCATCTTCAGTTTTGAGAACACAAAGGGTTATTATGACGCTTTACAGAACTTCGATTACGCCAACCAGGATGTTAGCATGGTAGTATATTGCGCCAGTCAAACCGGTTTCATACCCGGAAATTATATCATAAAACTTTACTGCGATGGCGGTGAAATGGGCGAAACGACTCTGGCATTGAAGTAATGACAACCTATTTTTTAAGCGGTCTTGGCGCCGACAAAAGGATTTTTTCGCGGCTTGCCCTGCCCGAAACTCTCAAGGTGAAACATTTAAAATGGATTCCGAACCTGAAGGACGAAAGTTTAGGCAATTATGCGCGGCGAATTTCCGGACAGATAGATGTATCCGAGTCGTTTCAATTAGTAGGCGTCTCGTTCGGAGGGATTGTAGCCACAGAGTTAGCCAAGTTTTTAAAGCCGGAACAGGTTGTAATCATTTCAAGCGTAGCTACGAGGCGCCAGCTGCCCGCGTATTTCGGTGTAATGGCTTACTGGCTCCGCAGTCCATTTTTCTCCAAATCTGCTTTGAAAACGGCTAATCCGTTATCGTATTGGTTATTTGGAGCAGCTTCCGGACAAACGAGATTGTTTTTCAGAGAAGTTCTTGAACAGTCGGACGGAAACTTCCTGAAATGGGCTGTGGTGAGAATTGCCGACTGGGATAACATTATCCGTGCTGAAAATCTCTATCATATTCATGGTACGCATGACAAAATATTCCCTATTGAGCTTGTCAAACCCGACTATGTGGTTAAAAACGGCGAACATCTGATGGTTTATGATAAGCACCGGGAAATATCGGATGTGCTGACAGAACGATTAACAACTCTCTGATTTTTTATACTTTTAATGCCTGATTTACTTTAATTCGAAGCGCTAATGTCTTTTTCAGTAAGTATAATTTTACCGGTAATGAACGAAACCTTTTCGCTTCGTCAAACGGTGGAAATAATCGCCGCAGAAAATTCCGCCGATATAGCAGAATACATCATAGTGTACTGCAATAAAACTACGCAGGAAAGTTTAGCAATCATAACAGAATTGCGTAAGAGCTACCCGGATAAAATAATGCCGCTGAAGCAAACACTTCCGTTTCTGGGGGGCGCCGTGCGCGACTCATTCGGTATTTGCAAAGGAAGCCATGTAGTGATGATGGCGAGCGACCTCGAAACAGACCCACACCTTGTAAAAGATTTTATCAAACTCGCCAAAGATAATCCGGAGGCCATCATTACTGCCACACGATGGAAAACAAAGGGAGGGTTCGCCGGTTATAACCCTATGAAGCTGATGTTCAACTGGGTATTTCAGCATCTGTTCTCGCTCCTTTACCGCACCCGCCTTTCCGATATGACTTACGGCTACCGGATTTTCCCCGCAGAACTTATAAAAAAGATACACTGGGAAGAACTTAAACATCCGTTTCTGTTTGAAACAATAGTAAAGCCGCTGCGACTGGGAACAAAGGTGATAGAGATCCCCACAAAATGGGAAGCGCGTAAGGAGGGAGAATCTCAAAATCCGTTTTTCCGTAATTTTATCTACTTTCGAATCGGATTTAAAACGCTTTTCTATTCTAAAAACAGGATAACAAGAAAAAAGGGGAACCATTAAACAAAATACACTGCGAGCAATCATTATGAAAAAAGTTATCGTTACTACCACTATCAACCCTCCTACCGAGGCAATACGGAAATTTGAAGCCATGACTGACTGGGAGCTGGTTGTGATAGGCGATTTGAAAACCCCAAAGGATTATAAACTGAAGCGCGGAATATATGTTCCGCCTGATATACAGGAGAAATATGACAAAGCCCTATCCGATGCTATCGGATGGAACTGCATACAGAGAAGAAACTTCGGACTGCTATGGGCACACGATTTGAAAGCCGATATTGTTGCCGTGGTGGACGATGACAATATCCCCTATCCCAATTGGGGAACCAACCTGATGCTTGGCAAAGAAACGGAAGTGAACTATTACGAAACCGCTCAACCGGCGTTCGACCCGGTGGGAGCAACGAATTATAAGCATCTTTGGCATAGAGGATTTCCTTTGCAACTGCTGCCTTTTAGGGATTATACAAAGAGGACGCGGAAAAAAATAAAACCCGATGTACAAGCCGATTTCTGGAACGGCGACCCCGATATTGACGCCATTTGCCGTATGGAACACGCCCCGGATTGCAATTTTGATTCTGCCTGTTTCCCCATAGCTTCCGATAAACTTTCGCCTTTTAACTCGCAAAATACTTTTTTGAACGGAAAGATTTTAAAAGATTATTTTTTGTTCCCCCATGTAGGCAGGATGGATGATATATGGGCTGCATACTATGTGGAAGCAAAGGACTGCAAGGTGGTTTATGGCAAGGCGTCCGTATTTCAAGCGCGCAACATACACGACCTGGTGAAGGACATGAAAATGGAATACATGGGATATGAGAACAACTTGAAAATAGTGAAAGAACTTCCGTCAAACCCTGAAGCCATTCTCAACTATCTTCCCGAAAAATCAAAAGAGGCGTTTATACTGTACAAAAAGCATTTTGCCTGAAAAATTGGATGCATTAAAGGAATGGGGTTTTTATCAAACCTTCCTTTTCGGCTCACCGACTACTTTAGCGTATAGCTGCTCATATTGCGGCAATATCTTTCCGATCGCATACTTTTTTGCCTGTTTCCGCGCGTTGCTCTTGAACTTTGTAAGCCGCTTCTCATCACTAAGTATATAGAGGGCATTCTTGGCCATTTCTTCAACATCGCCCACGTTGCTTAACATTCCCGATACCTCCTGAATGTTGATTTCAGGCAGACCGCCTTTATTGGTCGAGATTACCGGAGATCCGGCAGCCATTGCCTCCAATGCTGCAAGTCCGAAACTTTCCGTTTCTGAAGGGAGGATAAATAAATCGGCTATTGCTAGTATGGTATTGGGTTCCGTAATCTTCCCCAAAAATTGGATTTGATTACAAGCATTTAGTTCGCGACACTGTTTTTCTATGTTGCTTTTTTCGGGACCGTCGCCTACAAGTATCAGTCGCGAGGGTATCTTCTTACGCACTATATCGAAGACGCGAACCACATCATCCACTCTTTTAACCTTGCGAAAGTTGGATATGTGAACCATTATTTTTTCCTTAGGAGAGGCATAAAACTTTCTGTGTTTTCCGGCTTCGGGAAGGTTATAGTGTTCCGGACATACGAAGTTGGGAATTACCTCAATTTCTCTCGTCACTTTCCTGAAGAAATAGTATGTATCCTGTTTCAAACTTTCGGAAACGGCCGTTACGGCATCCGATTCATTTATGGAGAAGGAGATGGCTGTTTCAAACGTAGGGTCTTTGCCTACTATTGTAATATCGGTACCGTGAAGCGTGGTAATGAACGGCAGTTTTATACCTTCCGCCGCAAGCATCTGTTTCGCAAAATAGGCAGCCGAAGCATGAGGTATGGCATAATGCACATGGAGCAAGTCGATTTTCTCATACCTTGCTACATCTACTATCTTATTGGCGAGAGCCAGTTCATAAGGAGGATATTCAAAGAGTGGATAATCGGAAACGGTTACTTCATGGTAGGCGATATTTTCCTCGAATGCCGACAACCTTACGGGAAGGGCGTAACTTATAAAATGGATGCGGTGCCCTTTTTTTGCAAGGGCTTTGCCCAGCTCGGTGGCTACCACGCCGCTGCCGCCAAAAGTTGGATAACATACAATTCCTATATTCATAATTTTTTATTCAACCATTTTAGCGCTGCTCCTGCAAGGAGTTTTTCCTTTATTTCATAGCTGTAGTTCATACTTTGGATAAGTTCGCCGGGGTGCGGTTCGCCAAGCGGGAAGGGATAATCGGAACCCATGGCGATATGGTCGGCGCCGAAGAGGCGAACGATATAATCAAGCATCTCCCCATCATGTACAAGCGAATCGAGCCAGAATTTACCGAGATAATTCCGCGGATTTATTTTATTGTCAACCGCCACCAGGTCAGGGCGGCAAATAAAACCATGTTCAATTCTGCCTATGGTTGCCGGGAATGAACCGCCACCATGTGCAAATGCAACACGCAATTTTGGTAACCTTTCAAATATTCCTCCGAAAATCATGGAACAGATAGCAAGAGATGTTTCGGCAGGCATGCCTACAAGCCAGGGTAGCCAGTAATCAGGCATCTGCGCCTGTCCCATCATATCCCACGGATGAACAAAAACAGCCATATCCGATTTAGAACATGCTTCAAAGACGGGGAAGAGTTCAGGTCGGTTCAGGTTCCAATTATTGATATGCGAACCTATTTCTATTCCTGAAAGCCCTATTTCTTTACATCTTTCCAATTCGGCGATTGCCAGCTGCGGGTCCTGCATGGGCAGCGTGCCAAGACCGTAAAACCGTTCGGGATATTTTGCCACTAATCCGGCAATATGGTCGTTCAGAAAGCGAGACGTTTCAAGACAATGCGCCGGTTTAGCCCAGTAGTTGAACATAACCGGTATGGTTGACAGCACCTGCATCTGAACGTGCGAGGAATTACAATCCTCAATTCTTTTTTCAGCGCTCCAACAATTCTCCTCTATTTCTCTGAAAAATGTATCGCCTTTCATCATCCTTGCACAACACGGTTTATGGCGCTCAAGTCGAATAAAGCCGCCATAGCCAAAGTTTTTGGCATAATCGGGTATATGTTCAGGGATGATGTGCGTATGGATGTCTATTGTCAGCATATATTCTTTGTCCTACTCCTAACCTTTATCCCCTTAAAATATTCATCTATTGATTATGTAGTCGGT
Organism: Bacteroidota bacterium; assembly: GCA_021823405.1. GTDB lineage: Bacteria > Bacteroidota > Bacteroidia > JABEUT01 > JABEUT01 > JABEUT01. Next base: position 6,352 of record JAKAOA010000088.1, read on the forward strand.
TCGGTAACAAACCTCGCGTCTGCTTCCATCACCTGTCCGCATTTTTTGCAGGTGCGGAGTTCTATGGAATTGTAAAACTTTTTAAAGACGGGTATGAAGTCATTCTCAATGCTGGTAAGAAAAAATTTCTCTTCGTAAAGGGGATGGTTGCATTTTTCACAAAACCACATTAGCCCGTCGTTCTCATTCTTCTGACGCTGCCGTTCAATCACCATTCCGACTGTATTTTCAGGGCGCACGGGAGAATGAGGAGTGCGGGGCGGTAACAGGAATATTTCGCCTTGCTTCAGAGGAATATTAACAGCTTTGCCGTTTTCCTGTATTCTTACGGTAATGTCTCCCTCCAACTGATAAAAGAACTCTTCGCTCTCGTTGAAATGGTAATCCTTGCGGGCATTTGGTCCGCCAACCACCATTATAATAAATTCGGCATCCTTATACACCTGTTTGTTGCCTACAGGCGGCTTTAACAGATGACGGTTTTCGTCAATCCATTTTTTTAAATCGAAAGGTCGTGTTATCATGGCGGAAGGGTGTTTGAGGTTCTTAATTAGGTGCAAGTTAGTAAAATTAATTGTTATACAGAGTTACAGGCAGTCAGCGCTTGATGACCGCATGTTCAATAGTACTAAAGATGCCTGAAGGATGTCGCTTTTAGTGGCGAATATCCATGTTGCAGTGTTTATACCTGCTAACCGCAGTTTAATCCGCTCTTTTACTTATTTTTGAAACCGCTCCCAACTATTACCCATATATGAAATATATTAATTCACTTGAATTTGCACGCGATCTGGATAGAGATGATACTTTGAATAAATTCAGAAGAATGTTCTTGTTCCCGAAATATAAAGGCAGGAACGTTCTCTACTTCTGCGGCAATTCGCTTGGTTTGCAACCTCGTACAACTGCCCGAGACATCAAAACTGAACTCGACGACTGGAGCAGGTATGCATCAGAAGCTCATTTTAAAGGTCGCAATCCTTGGTACTCTTATCATGAAAAATTTGCTGTACCCCTTGCCAAACTTACCGGAGCGCTGCCATCCGAGGTAATTGCCATGAATCAACTTACGGTGAACCTGCACCTAATGCTCATCTCGTTTTATCGCCCAACCAAACAACGGTATAAGATACTATGCGAGGCAACAGCATTCCCGTCGGATTTATACGCCTTACAGACACAGATAAGGATGCACGGCTACGACCCTGCCGAAACACTTATCACAATAAAACCGCGGAAAGGTGAGTATTTGTTGAGGGCAGAAGATATAACGGATGCAATAAATAAACACGGTGAATTTCTTGCATTGGTTTTATTTGGCGGAATAAACTATCTGACCGGACAGTTAATTGATATGAAAACCATCGCCAGAGAGGGGCATAAAGCGGGCGCCATTGTTGGTTTCGACCTAGCACACGCTATGGGCAATGTAGAACTGCATCTGCACGACTGGAATGTGGATTTTGCGGTATGGTGTTCGTATAAATACCTGAATTCAGGACCGGGAGGCGTGGCAGGGGCGTATATTCATTTAAAACACGCCAAAAACACAAACTTGCTGCGACTGGGCGGCTGGTGGGGATACGACAAAAAAACACGTTTTCTTATGAGAAGCGAATATCAACCGATGCCGACTGCCGAGGGCTGGCAGGTGAGCAACGCTCCTGTGCTTTCTATGGCTGCCCATAAGGCATCGCTCGATGTTTTTATGGAAGCCGGCGGGATGGCTCCTTTATGTCGCAAGAGTAGAACACTTACGGGGTATCTCGAATTTTTAATAGGAGAACTCAATAAAATGACGGGAATAAGAACTCGACTGGAAATAATCACCCCACCGAACAATGCTGAAAGAGGTTGTCAGCTGTCTGTCATAGCTCACGGGAGCGGGAAAAAACTTTATACAAAAATAACGCGTGAAGGCGTATATTGTGATTGGCGCGAACCGAATGTAATACGTTTCGCACCCGCTCCTTTGTATAATTCCTATGAAGATGTGTGGCGACTTTGTCAAATAATAAAAAACCATATATAACAGACACATGGCGGGTAAACATATCGATTAAAATTAGATATTATCATTCATTCAGACGGTTAGAGCAGTCCCGACACACCTGTCGGGGTTGGCCTCAAGTTCAAAATAAATAGTACATTCGCACACCAATTTTTCACGGCCCATAGCTCAGACGGTTAGAGCAGTCCCGACACGTGTGTCGGGGTTGGCCTCAAGTTCAAAATAAATAGTACATTCGCACACCAATTTTTCACGGCCCATAGCTCAGACGGTTAGAGCAGCGGACTCATAATCCGTTGGCCGAAGGTTCAAGTCCTTCTGGGCCCACAATAACAGAGAAAATGGAACCTGTAAATCAACCATTTACAGTTTTTCTTTTTTTAATAGGTACAATATTCGGTCAAACATTCCGTATTCCCCTGGATGGGAATGGGATTAAAGGGAGAACCTTACTTGAAATGGGACTTGAAACTGAAATGTTCATTAAACTTCAATGCTCTGTTAGAGTATCATAATACTCCTTCAACACCAATGCTCGCTGTTTTATTAATTCCATTCTGGCATCAGCTCTAACATTACTCCACATTGTACCTTGAAGATCATAAATTATATTTATCGTTTTAAATTCAGAATCTCTAAAGGAAAGCCAGTTTATTTGAGATGTTTTAAGTTGAATTTTTGCTTGGGTAGATAAAACTTCTTGAAGAAGTTTATAATACCTGTTCATTTCAGCATCCCAAGCCATTTCTGCACAATAGATGCAGTGATTCATTCCAACGGTGGTATAATTCTGTGAGGAATCTAAACATGCTTTTAACCTAACATCTATTTGATTTGTATCTTGCCCTCGTACATGTGCGTTAAATAACAGCAATGGGATTATGAGAATATTGAATTTCATTTATTCAGAGAGAGGTTCAATTTTACAAAAATAAATAAATCTCTACTTGGATTGCAAACATACACTCAAAGGTGAATGGACCTATTTATTTTGGTAATTTTGAACCTTTCGAAAAAGGATGATGCCTGTAGTTCATAAAAAAATAAAATCGGTGATTTTCGACCTTGGCGGGGTATTATTTGATATCGATTATACGCTTACGCAACGCGCCTTTATGAATATTGGAGCGCAAAAACCATTCGCAGATTTATACTCACAGCAGATGCAGACAGGATTGTTTGACGATTTTGAGAAGGGAACTGTAACGCCTGCCCAATTCCGAGCCCGGTTAAAGGAACTGCTCCCGGCATCTGTTGACGACCATCAGATTGACCGTGCATGGAACGCATTACTCATCGGTTTCCCGGAGAAGAAAGTAGAATTATTAAAACGACTTGGCAAAAAGTACCGGCTTTTCCTATTGAGCAATACGAATGAGATACATCTGCCGGAGGTTATGCGTATGTCCGCTCACTTGAATGGCAAAAAGGGTTTTGAAAAACTGTTTGAGCGATATTACTACTCATGTCGTATGGGGATGCGAAAGCCCGACCGTGAAATATTCGACAAGGTATGCGTCGATAATAATCTTGAAACGGATACTACTCTATTTATCGACGACTCCAAGCAAAATATAGAAGGAGCGGACAGGGCAGGTCTTAATACGCTCCACTACAGTTCAAAAATAGAGCTTAATGACTATTTTAATATCAACTGACGTTTCAGTTAGCTTCCGGCAACTTCCTGCACCAGTTCTATAAGAACCCCGTTAGCGCTTTTCGGGTGGATAAAGCAAACCACTTTATTATCGGCGCCGCGCCGCGGGCTATCCGACAATAAAATAAACCCTGCCAATTTCAACCGTTCCATCTCGGCTTCTATGTCGTCCACCTCAAAAGCAATATGATGAATGCCTTCGCCTCTTTTTTCAATAAATTTGGTTATTGGGCTGGCTGCCGATGTTCCTTCTAATAATTCTATTTTGCAATTTCCGATATTAAAAAATGAGGTGGTTACGTCTTCCGATTCCACCTTTTCTTCTTTGTAAGGGGTTACGCCTAATAATTGCGAATATAGTTCATTGGCATCTTTAATGCTTTTTACTGCTATGCCGAGATGTTCCAATTTCTTAACCATCTGTTATACTTAAAAATAAAACCCGAGGAACAGCCCCGGGTTTAAAATATGAAAACAGAAAAAACTACTTCTTTAAAAACTGTCCCATGCTATTATCCCAGTTCAGATAATAAACGCCCTTTTTCAGATCGGAAGCATCCACATCCTTTCCATATCCCCGTTTTACAATGTTGCCATATTCGTCATAGATCTCATACATAGTGGCATCAGAGAAGAATATTTTATCTTTAACTTTTTCGGGGCTCCATGTAACGGCAGGAATATCCGAAGTGAAATCAACTTTGTTCGACAGACGCGGCTGACCTGTATAATCTATCTGTTTAACGCGGAAGGAGTTTTTGCCCGAATTGGGTATAACCTTGAACTCATAAGAATGTTCTTCGGGTGTTCCGGTTCCGTCCACCTCACCTACTTTTATCCATTTGTTCCAGCGGAATTGTTCAATAATGAAAGGCAATTTTCCGCTCTCATCCTTTACAGTCCACTTTAAGGTACTGGTCTTCGGGTCAACGTTGATGGATACTACGTTAAATGTGCTTTTGGGTTTCAACACTTCCGGGTTCAATACTTTCGGAGTGCAGTCGTCCTGATGCTCTATTTTTACGGTTACTTTATCGCCTACCTTAAGTCCGAGGTTCTTAAAGTCGATTTCAAAAGCGCTCGAGTTCACCTCGTCTGTAGTAACCTGCCCGTTCACCGTAACCTCATAAGCGCAAAAACCCACCCCGGAACTGCGGAATGGGTTTTGTACATACAGGTTCTTGCCTTGGTAATTACCTTCAAGAACAATTACCCCGGCATGGCTGAAACCGGTGCTTGCAAGCAAGTAGGCAGCCAAAAACGCAACTAAATATTTCGATTTAAAATTCACAAGTCGTGCAAAAATAAGTATTTAATGGGATTAAAACATAATTTATCCCATTTTTGCGCTGCAATATTAAAAACTTAATCACTACTGTCCGACAAAAATATAGATTTATTTTTCATGCGGACTAAGTATTTGATTTACAGGCATATTTTTTTGAGGGCTTAAAAGTAAGCCCCCCTTATGAATCAAA